>DATNEJ010000410.1:0-54779 GCA_035606775.1 Acetobacteraceae bacterium
GGGGGGGGGGGGGGGGGGCTCGTCCTGTGTTCGGGTGGTTGGCCGAACGCATGGACCGCGAGGGACTGCAATTCTTTCATTCTCTGGTCTGGGACAAGCGCAATCCGGGCCTCGGACAACGCTATCGGCGGCAGCATGAAATGGTGATGATCGCGCATATCACGGGCGGTCGCATTCGGTGGAATGCCGACAACAGAAAGGTACCCAATGTCCTTTCAGGGATGCCGCCGCGCGACCGCCTGCATCCCAACGAAAAGCCCGTCGAGATCGTTGAGATATTAGTCGCCACACATTCCAATGAGGGCGACCTAATTCTCGACCCCTTCATGGGCAGCGGTACCACCGGCGTTGCCTGCGCGCGTCTCGGCCGCTCCTTCATCGGTATCGAGATCGACGAGAAATATTTCGACATCGCGGTGCGAAGGATAGAGCAAGCCCAGCGCCAGGCCGACCTTTTCATCCACCCCGCCGACCCCGAGCGCGGCTACCAGCAGGCGGCGCTGTCGCTGCATGACGTCGAGGACCGCGCACCATGATCCGCACCATCTGCCGCACCCTCCACATCCCCTACCGCCCCGCATACAGCCCGGATGGTCCTGTGGTGCTCTACACCCGCGCCCAGGTCGCCGCACGCAAGGCGCTGTGGGCCAAGCTCGGCGCCGCTGCTGTGGTCTGCACCGTCGCCGCCACAGGCTACGCCGCCGCCCAGCACGCACCGGCCGCCTGGCTCGGCATCCCCGAACCGCTCCCCGCGATCCACGCGCCGGTGCCGCTCTGGCGCGGGATGCCGCCGGAGCCGACATGGCGGGCTACGGGGGAGCCGGTGCATGCGGTGCCGGAGCCGGCGTCTGCGTTGGTGCTGGGGATGGCGATTGCTGCCCTCGCGCTGCTGCGTAAACCCGCGCCGGGCGGTTCCCCGGTCAATGAGGAAAATACTCAATGAATGACATGATGACTTCCGAACCCACGGCTATGACCAAGCGCGGCAAGGCTCCCGCCGCAATCACCGATATCGAGGCGCGCACGGTGACCCACAATGGCGCCGTCTATGCTCTTGACGGCCTGCCGGCGCACATCATCACCGGACTGGCGCTCAAGGGCCTGCGGCTGGAACTGGTTGGCACCGATACGCCGTCCACGCGCTATGCCGACCTTCTGTCCGGAGAGCGCGCCATGGTGCGCACCGCCAAGCCGAAGACTGCGGCGATGACCGATATCCAGATCGGGCTGGCGACCACGCTCGCAGAAGAGCGGATCAAGGTCGAGAAGGTCTCCGGCATCGACAAGGCGCGTCGTGCTGCGCTGCTGGACGAGGCCAAGGCGGATATCATGGCGCTGGATCGGGCGTCGCTGGCGCTGGCGAAGTCGTGCGCGCTGGCGCGGCGGTCGCTGCTGACGATCCCGGCACTGGCTGGGACGGGCGCCGGCGACGATGGCAAGCGCGAGTCGGCGTGATGAACATCAAATCCGACTTCGCAATCCTTGACGTTCTTACCGGCCGTGGCGCTCTGAACAAACTCATCCCCCGCAAGCGCGTGCCGGTCACGATCACCGGCTTCATCACCCACGCGCATGGCAGCTTCGACGGCACATCGCAGGAATTCACGGTGGATGTCACCGGGGTGGAGTGCGGCGAGCCGGAGAAGGTGGTGAAGGGCTGATGGCGAGCCTCGCAGACATTTACAGCAATTTGCGTAGTGCCTGCGAGGCATCCGGCGGACAGCGCGCATGGGCGCGGAAGCATGGAATCTCGGAGCAATACGTCAGTGACGTTCTGAGCGCCCGGCGCGATCCCGGCGGCAAAATTCTGACCGCGCTCGGCTATGTCCGGCGCGTGACCTATGAACGGAGCAACCACGCATGACCGAGATCGGTGACAACAGCGGCATCGTCGCGGAACCTTTGGCGGCTGATCGGCTGCGTTCTTTTGTCGAAAGATACGAGCGCATCGATGAGGAAGTTGCCGAGCGACGCGCGGATCAGAAGGACTTGATGCAAGAGATCGCCAGCGCCGGCTTTGACAAAAAAGCGGTGCGACAACTGATCCGCATCCGCAAAATGGACCCGGCCGAGGTCGAAGAGCAGGAAACGCTGCTCGATGTCTATCGCCGCGCTTTGGGGATGTAAAAAGGGAAATGCCATGAGCACTGCATCATCGTCGTCTTCGTCCGGCATCGGGTTTGGTGGTCTCCTGACGATTCTTTTTGTCGGTCTGAAGTTAACCCATTTTATCGACTGGTCATGGTGGTGGGTGCTATCTCCGTGCTTGATTCCGCTTTGCCTTATCCTCGGGATACTCGCGGTCGTGGGCTGCGTCGCATTGGCATGCAAGTAAACCATGCGCACAGAAGACGACCTCCAAAAGCGCGTCCGGGCCTTTCTGGACCATCATCTGCCCGCCGGCGCGATCTGGACCGCGATCGACAAGGGCGTTGTCTACAGCGGCGACCAAATGCAGCGGATACGAACGGCAGCACGAATGAAGGCCAGGGGGGTGAAGAATGGTACTGAGGATGTCCAGGTCATCTATGGCCAGCGCATCCGCGCCGTCGAATTGAAGACCGGCACCAAGCAGAGCGAAGCACAAGAAATCCGCCAGGGCGGGCTGATCGCCAATGGTCACGCCTATGCGGTGTGTCGATCGGTGATGGACGTGCACGACTTCCTACTCCGCGACGGTATGCCGATCGAGCCGGCGGCCAGGATCGCGGCGATGCGGTATGATGCGATGGGAGCGCCGGCTGTCAAAGGCAAGCGCGCCTCGACCCCCCGCGCCGAGAAGCCGAAGCAGCGGGCGCTCGCCAAGGTCGCGGCCATGAGGGCGAGGACCATGTTTTGACCGACATCCCCCCCACCGACGCCGACTACGTCCCGCTCCGCATCGTCGGCGACCAGCTCACCATCGGCACCGTGGCGTGGGACATCCGCCACCGCCGCAAAGCCGGGGGAGTCCTGCGTGCCGAGGTGCGCCCAACCGCAGAGGGCGGCGACTGGATCGATCTGACGGTCTCGGTCGCCGGTAAGGACGCCGATGGCTTTCACGGCAAGATGTCGATCGGCGATGTGCCGTGGCTGGTGCGGCGCTGGGGCGAGGGGGTGAACGGCACCTGCGCCGAGGCCGGCCCGGTGTCGGATGAGGAATTCGAGGATTTTGCGTCGCGGATGGGTAGGAAGGTGAGGGCTGGGTGATGGTTGAAATGCCGGTGGCTTTGCTTGGCTGGAAAGAAATGAAACGAAATTCTCTGCGGGGGTTCGCGAAAGTCCGTGTCGGGAAGGCGCTGATCCTGCATGACGTGACCGTGCATGTCGCGAACGGCAAGCGGTGGGCGACCCCTGCCAGTAAGCCGCAGATCGGGGCCGATGGCGTCGCGCTCAAGGATGATCGGGGCAAGATCAAATACGCTCCGATTATGGAGTGGGGCGATCGCGAGACCGCTGATTCCTTCTCCGCAGGAGTGATCGCGGCTGTCGAGCGCGAGCATCCCGGCGCTACGGCAGCGGATTGATGATGCCCACCGGCACCCCGCAGGAAGTCCATGCGCTCCGAGCGCAGCTTTGGGACGCTGGCTTTCGGCCGGTGCCGGTGTACAATCACGACGACGCGCACCCGTCTGCCGGCAAAGCTCCGATGGGCAACGCCTGGGGGGACGAAGCGCGGCGCGACCCGCCGGATGCAGTTTCCCGGCCGGCGCACCCTCGCGCGCTTAATACCGGCTTGTTGTGTGACGGCCTTCGTGCCATCGACGTGGACGTAGACAACCCTACCATCGCCGCGTCCATCCGCGCCAAGGCGCTGGATCGCTTCGGTGAGGCGCCCATGCGCTACCGGGACAATTCGCCACGTGTGCTGCTGCTCTACCGAGCGACCGAAGGCGCGCCGCCTAAGAGGTCCATTGTCGGCCCCATGGGCAAGGTGGAAATCCTCGGCGCTGGCCAGCAATTTGTGGCGTTCGGTGTTCATCCGTCTGGGGCTGACCTACGATGGATGCCGGAGCCGCCCGGTAGCGAGATGTTGGCGTCCCTGACCGCGATCAGCGAAGCGGACGTCGATGTGTTTCTCGCGGACGTGGCATCATCCATTGGTGCCGTGATGCTGCCCAAGGCGGCCAACGGCACGCAGGCATCGTCGCCGCGTGGCCTTGGCGCTGACCCGCTCCAAGTCGTGGCGGCGCTATCGGCCATCCCGAACAACGGCCCTGCGGATTGGGAAGGCTGGAACCGCATCGGCATGGCGACGTGGGCAGCGACTGGTGGCGGCGAAGCAGGGCGTGCGGCGTTCCATGCCTGGTCGCAGGCGCACCCAGCATACGACGCGCAGGCCACGAATGAGCGGTGGGACCATTACCGCACAAGTCCGCCAACCCAGATCGGCGCGGGTTCGCTATTCTATATGGCGAAGATGGCGACGCCCGTTGGGAATGGACGGCCGGAGGAAACGCCGCGCGAGGAACAGGAACCGCCGCGCGCCAAGTCTCTCCCCGTCATCTATTTCAACGATATCCGCGCCCAACTGGACGCCGCCGATTTTGTCGAAGGACTGCTGACCGATGCCGCCATGGCCGTCGTCTACGGCCAGTCGAACAGCGGCAAGACCTTCTGGACCCTTGATCTGGCGCTCCATGTCGCCGCCGGCAAGGAATGGAACGGCCGGGCGATCGAACAGCGCGGCGTGCTATGGCTCGCCATGGAGGGCAGTTTTGGCGCGCAAAACCGCGTCATCGCCTGGTGCAAGCATCACGAGATTGACGCCGAGACCCTGCCGTTCGCCATCATCCCGGTTGCGCTGAACCTGCTGGACCCGGAGGCTGATACCGAACGCCTTCTCGCCACTATGGCCGAGGTCGGGGCACAATTTACCATCCCGGTCGGCTGGACCGTCGTGGACACGCTCAGCCGCGCCATGGCCGGCGGCAATGAGAATGCACCGGACGATATGGGCGCGCTCGTCACCAACGGCACCAGGCTGCAACAGGTCGGCAAGACGGCCATCCTCTGGATACATCATGCCGGCAAAGACGACGCCAAGGGCGCGCGCGGCCACAGCCTACTCAGGGCCGCAACAGACACCGAAATAGAGATCACCGCCGAGGGACCGCAGCGCATGGCGCAGGTCAAAAAACAGCGGGAAATGGATTGCGACGGAGTTTTTGCATTCACCCTCAAGGTGGTCGAACTCGGTCTCAATAAGCGCGGGAAGCCGGTTACTTCCTGCGTGGTCGAAGGCTCCGATGCGGGTCATACGGCGGGCGCCGTTCTCGCACCGAAGCTGAAAGGTCACACCGGGCGGGCGCTCAGTGTGTTGCACGACCTGCTTAGCGAAAGCGGTCGCGCTGATTATCCAGGCGTGCCTATGGGTCTGCCATCCGTTCCGGAGGATTGGTGGAGGCAGCGTTTCTACGACCGGACTATCGACGACGGGAAAGCCGACGTGAGCCAAAACGGGAAGCGCATGGCGTTCAATCGAGCCGTTCAGGACCTCGCCGACAAGCGCTTGGTAGGCGTCACCAAGGGGCGTGTTTGGGCGTGCAGACCCGCACAAACACCCGCACAGAAAGCCGCACATTTTGATGATTGATCCGCACAAACGCACATCCGCCAAAATCCCCACCCCCCGCACAACCCGCACATCTCCCCGTAAGGGGGATGTGCAGGGTGCGGGGAGGGGATGGCCGCACATTTTTAGGGACGGCACTGGAAGGGGATATTGTGATCGAACTACCTGACGGTTTCCATCTGGTGCATCGCGGTCAGACCTATCGGCTCGTTGGGACGCGCCCCCACGAGCGCAAGGATGGTCAGATCACGACGCTAATCGACTGGGATACGAATTGCCCGGAGTGCGGCGTCGCGTTCCGCGTTTCCACGACGCCGAAATGGGAGCCGAACCGCCGGTGTGAATCGTGTCGATCACCCGGCAAGCGCGTCGGATCGCACACCCCACCCCGACCCCACCGGACGCACCCATGACCCCTACGCCGCGTTCCGCATATCCGGCGCTCTCTCCCGCTCGACGGCGGTGGCTACACGCCCACGCAATCGCGATATCCGGGCCGCTGAGGGGGGTTGGCGCGGTTGGTGGGTGTTG
Organism: Acetobacteraceae bacterium; assembly: GCA_035606775.1. Taxonomy (GTDB): domain Bacteria; phylum Pseudomonadota; class Alphaproteobacteria; order Acetobacterales; family Acetobacteraceae; genus Rhodopila. Next base: position 6,086 of record DATNEJ010000410.1, read on the forward strand.
GGTGCCGGATGGGGCGGAAACGGCCCCCACGGGCTTCCTATACCCCGCGCGCGCGGTGAGAATGCGGACGCAGGCGCGGGCGGGTTGGTGGCGGTCGCACCCTGACCGCGTGGGGACGGCCCTTATACGGGCGGCTTACGAGGTGGTGGGTGCGCGGCGAAATACAGTTCGCGCTTTGCCGTCTGGGCATCGGCGTATCGCGCCATGCCGGTCAGCCAATCGGCCACGCGCTGCGGCACCGGGTATTCGCCAGCCGCCCAGCGCCGGACCTGGCGTTCGTCCATGTCCAGTCGCAGCGCGAGGTTGCGCTGGCTCCATCCGAGGGCGTGGAGCGCGGCGCGGAGTTGGTCGGGGGTCATGTGGGCGCGTGCCACCGCGGCAGTTTCCTTTGGGTTTAGCAGGCGTTGCGTCACTTCGACCACGATCTGCGGGCCGCCTAATGCCTCCGAATGCTTGCGCCACCCTTCCAGCACCCACGGCGCAAACGGAGCAGACCAACCGCCCTTCATGCCGCGAAACTCGGGAAAGCGTCGAGGCGCAGAGTCGCGCCGTCGCGCACAATCCATCCATCGTCAAACAGGTCGGCGACGCACCGGCTGTTCAGCGGGGTGGTGCCGGCCAGCCAATAGGTGCGGCTCGGGCCGTTGTGGATGGTGGCAATGTTGCCGCTGTCGCGGATGGCGCGGGCAGTGGCAGCCATCTGTTCGATATCGCGCATCGTCTTAACCCTCATCCCGGCTGGGCCAACCCCCTCGCCTCTGAGCGCAGAATGTCCTATCCACGAGGACAAGTCAACCGAGAAAATGGCAATGAAAAGGAAAATACGATGGATGACGTAATCCACGCATCTGACTGTGGGATGCACAATGGTCCCGCATTCCCGGCGGCCGAATGCGACTGTGGTGCGATCCTCGCAGCCGGCCTGCGCAAACTGGCGGCTGAGCGGATGCGGGACGCTCACGAGCTGCTCGCTGGTCTGAATGCCCTGGCTCAGGAGGGGCGTGCTGCACGGGCGCGCTACGAAGCCACCTGCGCCCCGCCGCCACCAGGCGCCAAATACATCCCCTTCGTGCTGAACGTGGGCGAACTGGAGGCCGGCATCCCAATGGATGCCGCGCTCACGCTGCACGAGGACGGCAGCATCACGGTGGACTGGCAGAGGCTTGAAATCTACGCGCGGGTGACGCCGGTCGATCTGGCCAACTGCCGCGACATAGATTTCCGGCTCGGCTGCATGGTCCGCGCGCTGCTGGCGATGCGGGATGGGCGGGTTGAGGTGGTCGGTGTGGAGGCGGCCCAATGATCGACCCCTCCGACATCAAGGCCGGCGCGCAATTCGTGGTGACGGTGGCGAAAGATGGAGTGGATGAATGTGGATGGATCGAGATTTTAGGAGAGGGAGGCCGCAGCTATTTTGTGCGTAAAAAAGCCATTTCCCGTCTCCCCACCCCATCCCCCACAGCCGAGATCGACGCGGAGATTGTGGAGGCGGTAGGGAAGCTGGTGGATAATATCCGCTCGGATGGGGATGGCGTGGAGGCTTTGTATGTGGGGTTACGCGGCCTCATAGACCGCCGCCGCGCGCTCCTGAAGCCGAAGGACGCGGTGGGGGAGTTGCTGGAGGCGGTGGCACGCGCAAAAGACGCGGAACTGCCGCCGTTAAGATCAGTCCGGGCGGTTGAGACGAGAGCGTGGCAGGAACTCGTTGAAGCCGCCGCTCGCGTGCGCAAGGAGCGGGGGAATCAGGGCGTAGTATCCGTTCTTATCTCTGGCACCGCCCGCGTGCGCAAGGAGCGGGGAGAATGAAGTGGCAACCGATCGAGACCATCCCCGAAGGCGTCCACGTCCTGCTTTATTTCCCGGTCGGAGAGCGCGGCAGCGGCGGCATCGAAGCCGCGACAGTGCTTCGCGCAGGCGATGGCTTTTCGTATTGGACGCATGGCGGCCCGAACTCTGGGATGGACTGGTATCCGCACGACAACGAGATGCCGAGCCATTGGGCTGCACTCCCGGAGCCACCCACGTCATGACCCTCGTAATCGGCCGCTACTCCGGCTGCTCATGGGCCGTGTTCCGGCGCGACGGCTCGGTGTTCTACGACGATCGGGGGAAATGCTTGGCCCCGTCAGACTGGCACGACGCGACAGAGGATGAGATGAGGAAAATGGAGCGGAAATGACCAATGAAGCCCCCGACTTCGGTGCTCTCGGCCCCGACGATCCGCGCCGCGCTGGTGAGGTGGTCCTGGTCTCCCGCCTCCGCACCGGCCGCGTGGTCGAAGCGATGCGCTACAGCGATGCCACGCTCTACGACCGGATGCACGCCCGCGCACAGCTATCGGACCGCCAGCACGAGGCGGCGGAGCGGCTGCATCGAATGTGGACAAGCGCCAGGCTGAATCCGCGTGTGGTGGCCGGCATCGATGTGGTGCGGGAGCGGGTGGAGGACGAGGAGCCTCCACACGAGCAGACCGACGACGACGAGACGCCGCACGATCGCTATCGGCGGCTCATGGGCAGCCTGTCGGAGGCGGCGTGCCTGCGATTGGAGGCCATGCTGTGCGAGCAGCATCCGGGGGTGAGATGGCTCGGCAGCCTGCAAGCGGCGCTGGACGATCTGGCGGATAGGTGGGGGATGGAGAAATAATCCTTGCGTTCCCCGCAAAAAGAGCGTCCATAATGCCGTGGGGCGCATTGCGTCCAATCCACATCACCACGCAAACCGACGCAACCCGCTGTAATGGCGGGTTTTCTCGTTGCGCAGGAGTATGACATGGCCGTTTTGAACGCCAAATCCCGCAACAAGTTGATGCCCGCCCAGTTCGCCGGGCCGGATAAATCGTATCGGCGATTATATACTTTGCACCACAAGGGACTAGATGTTGATCACTGGACCTGCTTGAGGTCGGACGGGGGTGGGACGGGATCAAGGCCGTTCTCTTTCAGGAAACTGTAAAGCCCTGCGGCAAGTCCTTGCGCGCCAGAAATCGGCATCACGACGCGCCCAATGACGACCCGCTTTTGGTGTGCTGGTGCGGACGAATTATCGAACCGATAAGAAGTCAGGGTTATAGTTATGGTTGAAGACCCAGAGGAAAAGAAGCTTGCTTCTGCGGCGTATACTTCCGGGGCGAACAAATTTTCCACGGTCGGTATGGTGTCAGTCATGGCGGCGCTTCCTTATGGGGATGGTTTGGTGCGCTTTGTCGCGCCAGATGGCGTTTCTTTCTTGGGTGCCGACTCGTCCGCTTCTTTGTCGCGCGCGGGCTTTGCGCTCAGTAGCCGCCGAACAACGTCGTCAAGCTTAACGGAAGGGTCTAGTTCGATGTCGGCTGGTGTTGGCGGTGATTTAGCCATCGAGATTACTCCTGATATTTTGAGACGTGGGGTATCTGTGCTTCGCGACGGAATCGGAGATGAAGACCGCTGCACACTTAATGACCCGGAGGCGCTGCGCGATGCATTTTTGGTGATGTATGAATTACTAAAGACGGAGACCACACAAAAACTTCCTTTGCCAAAATCATAATTGCGTCTGCAATGCCATCAACGTTGCTAAGTTGATACTCCTCTATATTTTCAAAATTGAAACCATAGGCGTCATCTTCAGAATCATGTATGAAATACATTTTGTTATTTTTATGATACCCAAGCGCATGCATAAATAAATTTCTTTTCTTAGACAGATTAGATGCTCGTTTCATAATGTTATTAAATTTACCTTGAGGGTCATCGCAAAAAGTAAAGAGAATTTGGTTTAGCAATTTCTGTCGCGCCCTGAAATTTGGTGAAGACGCCCAAATGAGACGCGCTCTAAAATGGTCTACTGTAAGCATTTTCTCTAATACTAACACTAAACTGCCTTCGAAGTAGGCCCATGCTCTGGCTACGCGCCCAAATGCTCTTAATTGTTCGTGAGTCCATTTCGCTTTTTCATATTCTTCGCTCTCCTCCATCTCAAAAACTTCCTCGCCAGTTTCTTAATTCGCCCGCGTTCCAACAGTCCGCCGATAGGTGAGGCGCTTGCCTTCGATGCCCGCCAACAGCATGTCGGCTCGACGGCCATCAGTGAAGCCAAGCTTGGAACGATGGTTGTAACGGAAGTCAAACTCGGCAGCGTAGCGGTGCAAATGCTGTTCGCCGCAGTGCTGATAAATGCCGATCATACCGCGCTTGAAGATGCTGTAGAAGCCTTCGACGGTATTGGTGTGAATATCGCCGCGCCCATACTCACCGTCGCTATGACGGGTAAATCCATGCTCGGCAAATAGCTTGCCCAGTTTGGTGTATTGCTTCGCTTCATCGGTCATAAGGCGGCTTTCGCGGTCGATATTGGCTTTCACGATAGGCGCGATTTCAGCCACGACCGGACGTTCGATATGGAAGGACATCAGGCGACCGCCACGCTCTACCAGCGTGAGGACAGCCATCTTGTGATAGTAGCCGCCACGCGCTTTCGCGACGCCAGCTTTGCGACCGATGAAAGTTTCGTCCACTTCCACGATTTTGCCAGCGCCGCCCATGGGAGTATCGAACGTCCCGGAACGCATGGCTTCGCGAAGGCGGTGGGTCATGAACCAAGCCGATTTGTAAGTCACGCCCAGCATGCGCATAAGCTGGTGGGACGACATGCCCTTCTTGCTCGCGGCAAGCAGATAAGCCGCAAGGAGCCACTTATGCAGCGGAATATGGCTGGACTCGAACAGCGTGCCGACCTTCACCGTGAAGTCTTTACGGCAGCCCTTGGACGCGCAGCGATACTTGCCGGGGCGCTTCGTCGCATAAGCTGCATTCACCGTGCCGCAGTGCGGGCAGACCGGGCCAGACGGCCAGCGAATGCCCTCAAGGTAGGAGCGGGCGGCGTCTTCGTCGGTGAACTGCGGATCGGTGAGGGATGTCATAGCGCCCGGCCTTGGATGATAGGGAAACCCTACATCTTGGGGCTTGTGGCGTCAAGTATATAATCGCCATCGTATCCGGTTCCTGACAAGTCCCATGCCGCCAATGCCAAGGCGCGGGCAACACAGGCCGTGAATGCCGGGCGCATGTCGCCGGCCATGGAGAAGAAGATCGACGCCAGGGCTGATAAGGTTTTGGCGAAGAAGAAGTAGGCCAGTCTGGCCGAATGGCGAGGCTGCGGTTTTGTAAACCGCCCGATAGAAGTTCGATTCCTTTGACTGGCACCAAATAGCGCCGCTCCCTAACCGGGGCGGCGTTTTGCATTTCTGCGGCAGGCTCGCCGCCAACCACGCGGCATAGCCGCACACAGGAGAAACTGATATGGCCGGCTTGAGCACGAACGGGCTTCCCCCCGTCGCCTACAACGTCAACCCGTCGCTGTCCTATCCGCAGCTTTCCGGCCGTGCGCTGGTTGCCGCTGATACCCAGTCCTCGCAGGGCGCTGGCCCCCAGTCCGTGGCCGCTACCGCGTTCCAGATCGCGGCTCGTGCGGCCGTGATGTCGATCAACACCGCGACCAGCACCGTAGGCGCGACGACGCAGAACACTCTGCTTGGCCGGTGCGTCACCGAGGCGCTGACAACCGCTGTGGGTGCCACCTACACCTACACCCTGACCAACAGCGTGGTCGCCGCCACCAGCACCGTGCAGGCGCAGATTTTCAGCCTGACGAACACCGTGCCGGGGATGCAGTTGACCTCCGTGACGCCTGCCGCCGGCTCGGTGGTGTTCGTGTTCACCAACAACGGTGCGGCGGCGCTCAATGGCACGATGTGCATCGTGTTCGACGTGAACCCGTAACGCGATGGCTAAAGGCGGGGGCACTCGGCGCGGCAATGGTTCCGGCTGGGGCGGTCCAGCGAAGGGTGCTGGCAGTAAAACGCCGGCCCACCCTCCGTTTGAACCGGGCAATACTCTCGCGGTAGGCCAAGGCAATGCGGGACAGGCCGGACGTGAAGCCGCCAAGACCGCGCGGGAACTGGTCATCTCCAAGGCTGTCGCCGCCGCTCAGGTCTGGATCGATGTGATGGAGGACAAGAGCCAGCCCGGCGCAGTGCGCGTCGCTGCGGCGGCGAAAGTAGTGGAGCACGCGGAAGGAACGCCGATCGCGCGGAGTGTGAATGTCCATACCGATGCAACCGACGCCCTCTCCGATGCCGAACTTGAAGCCGCAATCGCCGCTCTCCGAAAAGATATTGCTGCTGACAAAGCTAGAGCAGACCGAGACGCGCAGGAAATCGCTGCGGAAACTGCTGGATTACCGGCCCTACACTAAGCAGCGGATATTCCACGCTTTGGGTGCGACAAAGCGCGAGCGGTTGCTGCGCGCTGGCAACCAGCTTGGGAAAACGTATACCGGCGCTGCCGAAATGGCGATGCACCTGACGGGCATTTATCCCGACTGGTGGACTGGTCGCAGGTTCGTAAAGGCCGTGCGGGCGTGGGCCGGCGGCAAGGATAGCCTGAGCGTCCGAGATAGCCTGACGACGCTGCTTCTCGGCCCTATTGGCGACCGTCCCACCGGGTTCATTCCGCCGGATCGGGTGGTCAATGTCATTACGGCGCGCGGCATCCCAAACGGGGTCGATACCGTCACGGTGAAGCATGTAAGCGGCGGCATATCGACGCTGGCGTTCAAGTCCTACGACCAGGGACGCGAGCGGTGGCAGGCGGCAACGCTTGATCTGGTATGGCTCGATGAAGAGCCGGGCGAAGACATTTACCTTGAGGCACTGAGCCGCACCAACGCGACTGGCGGCATGCTCTACATGACGTTCACGCCCCTTTTAGGGATGAGCACGGTTGTCAGGCGGTTCTTGATGGAGGCCAGCGAAGATCGGTCGGACACCAATCTGACCATCGAAGACGCCGAGCACATCTCAGAATCTGAACGTCGAAAGATCATCGCCGGATATCCGGCGCACGAGCGGGAAGCGCGAACGCTGGGTATCCCGTCCATGGGCTCCGGCCGCATCTTCCCTGTGGATGAAAATAACATCAAGATCGCCGCATTCCCGATCCCGGCACATTGGGCGATCATCGGCGCGCTTGACTTCGGCTGGGACCATCCGACTGCGGCGGCCAGGCTGGCATGGGATCGCGATACCGATACGGTCTACGTCACCCACACCCACAAGCTGCGCGAGGCGGTTCCTGCGGTGCATATCGCGGCGCTACGGTCATGGGGCGAGCAGATGCCGTGGGCATGGCCGCACGACGGGCTACAGCACGACAAGGGAGCCGGGGTTCAGATCGCCGAGCAGTATCGGCGCGGTGGCCTCAGGATGCTCGCTGAGCGGGCGCAGTATGCCGGCGAGCGCGGCAGCAGCGTAGAGGCCGGCATCAGCGACATGCTGGAGCGAATGGAGACTGACCGCTTCAAGGTGTTCAGCCATCTGAACGACTTTTTCGAGGAGTTCCGGCTTTACCATCGCAAGGATGGAAAGGTCGTCAAGGAGTTCGACGACGTGATTTCGGCAATTCGCTACGGAATCATGAGCCTGCGTTTTGCCAAGCCGGTCGGCGGCGAGCCGAAGAAAAAGCCTTCGGTGCCGCCCAATCGGCAGCCCAGCAGCACATCATGGATGGGGTAAAATCCTTTATGTCCGACGCGCCCGCAACCGCCATGGACGAAGATGCTAAAATCGTCCGTGAAGCACAGAAGCGGACGGATCGCGCGTTGGAACTGGAATCCTATGCGCGCGACAATCTCGTAAATGATGTTAAGTTCGGCGTCGGTGATGCTCGGAACGGCTATCAGTGGCCCGACGATATGCGCAAGTCGCGTCAGGTCGATCAGCGGCCGTGTCTGACCATCAACAAAACGGAGCAGCACTGCCTCCAAATCGTCAATGATGCCCGCCAGAACAAGGCCGGCATCAAGGTCCGCGCTGTTGGTGACGAAGCCACGTTCGAGGCTGCGCAGATTTTTGAAGGCATTATCCGGCACATCGAATACGAGTCGAACGCGCAGGCGGCTTACGACACCGCGACATGGTGGCAGGTCTTCGGGGGCATCGGCTATTTTCGTGTCCTGACCGAGTATGTGTCCGATAAGAGCTTTGACCAAGAAATCCGTATCCGCCGCATCCCTGATCCGTTGACGGTGGTGATGGACAACAACACCCATAATTACGATGGGTCGGACGCCAAATGGGCGACCGTGTTTACTCAGATCACGCATGATGAGGCCAAGGCACAATATCCGGATGCCGATTTTTCATCCGACACGCTCGGCATCGAGGTCAGCAGCGCGTGGATTGATGACGACATGGTGCGCGTCGCGGAATATTTCCGCAAAAGCGAGAAGGCCGACACGCTGTATGCGCTGGTGGACGGAACGACCGTTCTAGCCAGCGAGTTGCGCAAACAGGGCATCCCGCTGCCGCCCAAGGCGATGATCGAACAGCAACGCAAAGTCACGGCCGATCAGGTCGAGTGGTTCAAGATCGTCGGCAACAAGATCGTGGAACGCCGCGAATGGCCGGGGAAATACATCCCGATCTGCCGCGTCGTTGGCCAAGAGACCAAGCTGGATGGTCGCATCGACCGCAAGGGCCACGTCCGCGCTCTGCTCGATCCGCAGCGGATGTATAACTATAATTCGTCGTCCGCCATCGAGAATATGTCGCTGCAAACCAAAATTCCTTGGGTGATGGAGGCGGCGGCAATCGAGGGGCGCGAGGAAGATTGGGAGAACTCCAATACCGTCAACAAAGCCGTCTTGACCTATAACGGCTGGGACGACCAAGGGAGTCGCACGATTGCGGCACCCCAGCGCATCCAGCCGCCAGTCCAGTCCGCCGCCTACATGCAGGGGATGCAGGTAGCGCAGCAGGAAATGATGATGGTGTCCGGCCAGTATCAGGCCGTGATGGGCGCGCAGTCGAATGAGACCAGCGGCAAGGCGATCAACGCCCGGCAGCGGCAGGGTGACAACGCGACCTATCATTTCATCGACCATCTGGCGCAGGCGATCCGATATTGCGGGCAGATCATTATCGACATGATCCCCCGCGTCTATGATACCCCGCGCATCGTCAAGATCATGGCCGAGAGTGGCGACCAGGCGACGGTGCAGCTTGATCCGAACGCGGCAGCCGCACACACCGTCAATGGTCGGCCCGGTGCTACGGACGAAAGCGGCCCGACACTGCAACAGTTGGCACAGCAGGCGCAGATCGTGTTCAACCCGAACATTGGCCGCTACGACATTGAAAGCGATGTCGGGCCGGCTTATGCGACGCAGCGTCAGGAGGCGTTCAACGCGATCACGCAAATTCTGACGCAGGCTCCGCAACTGGTGACGATCATCGGCGATCTGCTGTTCAAGTCGGCTGACTTCCCCGGCTCGGATGAGATTTCCAAGCGCCTGAAAAACATGGTGCCTCCGCAGGCGATGGGCGGTCCTGATCCGCAGACCCAGCAGCTACAGGGCGAAGCGCAGAAGATGCAGGCGTCTATCGTGGCGCTGACGCAGGCGCTTTCGGATGAGAAACGCAAGGCGGCTGACAGGGCGTCGGCAATCGCGGTTGATGACTTCCGCGCCAAGACGGAGCGGTTCAAGGGCGTCATTGAGGAAATGCGGTTGGCCAAAGAAGGCCGCATCGATGATGCATCCGACGAATACCGCGCCGAGACCGACCGGCTGAAAGTGCTGGCCGTCGCGATGGGGCCGGAAGCGTTCATGGCGGTGACGCAGGAGGCCGTGATGCAGGCGATGCAGACGCAGTTGCCGGCGGTTGAGGCTGCGCCGGCTATGCAAGGCGCGATGTGATGGCCACCACCACCGAACAGCAAATGAACGCGCTGCTGGATTACTACGGCGGCGGCCTCAATGGCGGTCCCAATGCGCCGTCGTCCACTTCGACGGGGGATTTCAGCACCCATTCCGCCGCGCCGAATGAAATGGCGATTGCTCAGGCTTTAGGAATCGACCCGACCGCAGCATCAATCGGTATGACTGGTCTCACCAGCATGATGGGGCCGGTAGGAACCGCTCTCGGCGTCGCCAACAGCATCGGCAATGCGGTCAATACCAGTTCCAACACCAACATGCTCGGCAGCCTCGGAACCAGTCCTAGCGCGATGCAGTCGCTTGGTGGCGCGTTTGGCATGAACGCGCTGGCCGGGAACTATACGGGCGCGCTGAACATGGCTTTGGGCGATAAGATGTCTGGATTCCAAGGTATGGAAATCGGGCAGGCACCCGGTGATTATGGGCCTGGGTTTGCCGGCTCTCCGACCGCTTCGCCCGCCGATGTGATGGCCGGCTATGGACCGGGCGCGGTATCGTCTTCCGACCTTGGCGCGCCAAGCGGCGGCGGCGGCAATGGCGGGGGCGGCTCGGACAACGGCAATGGAGCCAACGACAACAGTGGGGGCGCCGATCCCGGGGGCGCGGCGAGCGAAGCGGGGTTTGCACGCGGCGGCCTCGTGATGGGCAACCGGCTGGCGCAGGGAACCCCTCGCACCGGCCTCATACAGGGCGCTGCGCCCGGTCAGGCCGATAGCCGGCAGATGACGGTGCCGCGCGGGGCCTATGTGGCTCCTGCGGCTGCTGTGGCTGCTGTGGGGCAGGGCAACACCTCGGCGGGCGCGAAGGCCCTGGACAACGGAGCCAAGACCGCCAGCGGTGCCGATCCGGTGCAGGCCAACGTATCGGACGGCGAGTTCGTGATTGATCCGGCGCGCGTGATGGCGATCGGTGGCGGCGACATGAAACTCGGCGCGGCGAGATTGGATCACCTGTTCAGCATCATCCGCCAACACGGTATCGACGGCATGATTCCGGAAGGGCGGCCGTTCGTGCTGGAAAACCTGTTTGTGAGGAAGTCGGCATGATCCGCACCCACGTCATGGTCGCCAAGGTCGCCAAAGGCATTGCCGCTGCGGCCTATGAAGACCTCGCCCGCGATGATGCGTTCTTCAAAATGCATCCCAACCAGCGGGTTTTCGTGCGCACGAAGTGGAAGCATTTCGTAGAGCCGGCGGTGAAGACCCTCGGCTCCATGCTTGGCGGCAACTACTCGGAAACCTACAAGGCCGAGATTTACGAAGCATTGCTCAAGCATTGGGCATTGCAGGGTAAGGACGTGCAGGAGATTCATTGAACTGTTCCATTTCCTGTTCCGCTCAATCGAACAGAATACCCTCCCGGCAGGGCAAGCCGGTGCGACCAACCCCATGAGGGACCATGAGCGAGACCACCGAAGCCGCCCCGGCAACCGAGGCGACCGAAACCGATGACGCCAACAAATCCGCCCCCGAGACCGCATCGGGCGCGGAACAGGCAGAAGCGAAGGGCGAAGGTGAAGGCGACAAGCCCGAAACCGAAGCGGACGCCGACCCAAAGCCCAAAGCAGCCCCATGGTGGGACAAGCGTATTGCGGTCCTGACGGCGAAGAACGCCAGCGCTGAGCAAATGCTGGCCGAGGCTAATGCCCGGCTGGCGGCGCTGGAAGGGCGTCGAGAGGAACCCGCGCAGCCCAACGGCGAGATGACCGAGGCCGAATTCAACCGCCGCGTCGAGGAACGGGCGGCGCAGAAAGCCGCGCAACATGCCCATGCGACGCGGCTGCAACTGATGATCGAGACCGGCAACAAGGAGTTCACGCCGGCCGAGTTCACCGCCAAAAGCAACACCCTCGCCGGCATGGGCGCGACCGAAAACGCCGCGTTCATGGCGGAGCTGACCGATTCCGAAAATGGCCACAAGATCGTGGCATATCTCGGCGATCATCCCGAGGAAGCGGAGCGCATGCTGGCGCTGCCGCCGAACCGCATCGCACGCGAGATGACGAAGCTGGATATGAAGGTTGGCCAGGCGCCGGCCGCGAAACCAGTGTCACGCGCCCCGGCCCCGGTCAATCCGGTGAATGGCGGTGGACGGCTTGAGGCCAGCCTTGAAGACCCAAACCTTCCTGTTGAGAAGTGGATTGAACTCCGCAACAAGGAAATCGCGAAGAAAAAGGGCCACTAACGCCTTTCGTGCCTAAGCCGCCGGCCGGATAGCCGTGTGACGTGCCGTGCCTGTGACGACAAGTGGATGTGGCTGTCTGAAACATTCTTCCACGCTGTCAACGAATACGGCCCCGATAACCGAAAGGTGAGGGGCCTTTTCTTTGTGGCACGCGCCATGCCTACGGGCGGCGCGAGTGGAGAACTCTCATGGCCAATGCTCTTCTCACGATCGACATGATCACCAATGAGGCCGTGCGCCTCTGGAAAAACTCCAACCTGTTCATCCAGAATATCGATGTGCAGTACGATGACCAGTTCGCGGTGGCCGGTGCCAAGATCGGCGACACCCTGCGCATCCGGCTGCCGAACGATTACGTGCTGCGTACCGGCGCCGCCGCGAGCGTGCAGGACACCGCTGAGCAGTCCACCACGATGACGGTGGCGACCCAGCAGGGCGTCGATATGTCGTTCACCTCCAAAGATCTGACCATGTCGTTGGACGATTTCAGCCGGCGCATTCTTGCTCCGGCCGTGAACACCACTGCGGGCGGCGTGGCGTTGTCGATCATGGCCGGCGCTGATGGCGGCGTCTCCAACTACGTCGCCAACACTGACGGCTCGGGCAACATCATCGCGCCGACCATCGACACTGTGCTTCAGGCGCGCGCGATCCTGGCGGAAAACTCGGCCCCCGGCATGGCTCGCAAGTTCGTGCTTGGCCCGCGTTCGATGGCGCACGCCACTTCGACGCTGGCCGGCTTGTTCAACCCGTCGCAGGCGATTGGTGAGCAGTATCGCAGCGGCGAGGTGAAGAACGCGCTGGGCTTTGATTGGTATGAAGACCAGACCGTTCTGGCCCATACCACGGCGTCTTATTCCGGCAGCCTGACCGTCAACGGGGCTGGTCAAAGCGGGACCGCCATCACCGTCAATGCGATCACTGGCGGTCTGGCGCAGGGCGACATCATCACCTTCGCCGGGGTGTATGCCGTCAACCGCATCACCAAGCAGACGACTGGCCAGCTTCGCCAGTTCGCTGTGACGGCTGCGGTTCCGAGCGGAGGCACCACCATCAACGTCTACCCGGCGCTGGTGCCCGCCAACAACGGCAACGCGGTGCAGTATCAGACCGTGACGGCGTCGCCGGCCAACTCCGCCGCGATCGTGGTGGCGTCGGCCTCTGGTGCCATCTACCGCAAGAACATCGCCTACGTCCCGGAAGCCATCACCATGGCGACCGCCGACCTGGTGATGCCGCCGAACGTGGAAGCGAGCCGGAAGGTCTACGACGGCGTTTCGATGCGCATGATCCGCCAGTATGCGATCGGCACCGACCAGCTCATCACCCGCATGGATGTCCTCTACGGCTTCAAATACGTGCGGCCGGAATGGTGCGTGGTGGTGGCCGATACCCCGAACTAAACCCCAGCCGAATGAGAAAGCCCTATGACGAATATGCCGCGCCCTTACATGGAATACCCGAAGTGGGTGACGCCGCCTGATGGCGTTGCTCGCGTCGTGGAGACACCAGAGGAAGAGGCATCCGTCATGGGGCTTTCTGATGCTCCTGACCCGCAATCGAACCCGCTGAGCGAGCGTGACGACCTCGCACGTGAGGCGGAACGGCGCGGGATGCAGATCGACAAGCGATGGGGGGTCGAGCGGTTGCGTCTCGCCCTTTATCCCCCAACGGAGGAATAATCGATGACGGTAGGCGATCTGATCCGCATGGCGCTGAAAGAATGCGGTGTGCTGGGTGTGGGTCAGACCGCTTCCGCCGAAGACTCGAACGATGCCTTGATCAAGGCCAACTGGATGATCGGGCAATGGAACCGCAAGCGGTGGCTGGTATTCCGCACCCTTGACGCCTCTGTGGTGGCGACGGGTGCGCTCACCTATTCCATCGGCGTAGGGGGCGACATCAACGCCGCGCGCCCGGATCAACTGGAAGGCGGCTTCGTTCGGCAACTGGTCAATGGTGGCAACCCGACAAATCTGGTTGATTATCCGATATCGCTGATTACGGCGCGAGAGGATTACAATCGGATCGCGCTTAAGACGCTGACACCGTTTCCGCAGTATTATTTCTATGATCCGACCTTCCCGCTTGGCACGCTGTATCCGTGGCCGGTGCCGCAGGCGTCTATCTATGAAATTCATGTCTCTCTCAAGGCGGAACTGACGACATTCGGTGGACTGACGGATACCATTGCTTTGCCGCCCGAGTATTTCGAGGCGATCCTTTACAATCTCGCGGTGCGGTTGGCTCCTTCCTACGGGCTGGAAGCGCCGATGACGGTCAAGGCGCTTGCGAATGCGTCTCTGGCAACGGTGCGAGGCGCGAACATGCAGATCAAGCGGGCAACGTTGCCCGCTGCCGTGCTGCCGCGTGGATCGTCTTATAACGTGTATTCGGATCAGTCCTGATGTCCCGCATCCCGCTGACGCAGGGGGCCTACACGGCGCGCAGTCTGATCGCCGCATGTCAGCGTTCGGTCAATCTCTACATCGAGCCGAACCCATCTGATAGCCCGGTGCCGTTCACGCACTATCTGACGCCTGGCACAGTGGTTCAGGGCCATCCCGCCGATGGTGTTGTCAGGTGCCTCTACAGGGCCACCAACGGCAACCTCTACATGGTGGTCAATCAGGCGGTCTATGCGGTGTCAGCGGCCTATGCGTTCACCCAGATCGGCACGCTGCTCACTGAGGGCTATAACCCGGTGAGCATGGCGGACAATGCCACGGTGATCGTGATCGTGGATGGCTCGCCGAATGGCTACACCGTAGACATGGCCAGCAACGCCTTTTCTCAGATCGTCAGCACGGCGTTCTATGGGGCGGATAAGGTCGATTATCTCGACACCTATTTCCTGTTCAACAAGCCGGGAACATCGATCTTCTATTCCTCGGATAGCAACGCTACGACATTCGATCCGCTCTGGTTCGCCGCGAAGGTTGGCTATGCCGATCCGCTGCAAACCTTGGCTGTCATGCACCGCGAAATCTATCTGATCGGCGCCCTGACCACGGAAGTCTGGTATAACGAAGGCGGTGCGAATTTCCCGTTTGCGATCATGCAAGGCACCTTCATTGAACATGGATGCGCCGCGAAATATTCGGTGGGCAAGTTCGGCAACTCCCTGTTTTGGCTCTCGCAGGAGCTTGAGGGCCACAAGGTAGTTGTCAAGCTATCAAACTATCAGTCGATCAAAGTCAGCACGCCGGCCATCGACTACGAGATTGAGCAATACTCCAAGGTTGATGATGCCATCGGGTATGTCTACCAAAAGGAGGGGCATCCTTTTTATGTCCTGACCTTCCCGAGTGCGGATAAGACCTGGGTCTACGATATCCTGAACAACATGTGGCACGAGTGGGTTTGGTTCGACGATAACGGAGCCGAGCATCGCCACCGCTCCAACTGTTCCGCGTTCGCCTATGGTCAAAATCTTGTCGGGGATTTCGAGAACGGGACGCTTTACGCGCTCGATTTTGACACCTATACTGATGCCGGGACCATTGCGCCTATCACGCGCATTCGGTCCTTCCCGCACATGATGAACGATGGTAAGCGCGTCCGCTATACGCAGTTCATCGCGGATATGCAGGTTGGCACCGTCACTGGTGTTGGGGAGCAATCATTCAGTTATATCGTTGCCAGCGACCCGGACCCTTCGGTTTTGGTGCTGAGCGATGGCGGCCCGGGCTTCTACATCGGCGCGGACCAGGCGCTACAGGCATCCTCGGTTGCGCCGGCTGTGTCGCTGCGATGGTCCGATACGCGGGGGGCCTCATGGGGCAATCCGCTGACATCCACGCTCGGCGCGACGGGTGAGTACCTGACATCGATCCAGTTCCAGCGGCTCGGCATGGCGCGCGATCGCGTCTTTGAACTTTCATGGGCGGCAGACTGCATGACGGCGCTGAATGGTGCCTTTGTGCAGATGCAGCCGGCGAGCACGTAAAATGTCCGATTCCGCATCCAATCAAGGCACATCCCAAGGCTTCCCGAACAACATCTTCGCCTTCGTCAACCCAGATACTGGCCAGCTAACGCCCATGGCCTATCGTTTTCTTTTGGCGATCTGGACACGGACCGGCGCGGGTGGCGGCTCCAACGCCAACGTCACCAGCGGGCTGCTGACGATGACGGACGTTGAAGATGCGCCGACGATGAATGCCGGCGCGATGCTTCTCATGGATGATGTTACGCCGGATTCAATTCCGCAATCGCTCCTGCTGATGGCCGAAAGCGCCGATACCGTGGCACCCGCACCGAACCCTGTCATGGCTGCCGAAATGGCGACCATGCAGGACGCGCCGACGAACTATCCTGGCCTGTGGGCCATGGTGATTACCGACGAATCCTGACCCTCCGAAAAGGAAAACCACCATGGCCACAGAATCGATTGTCGTCACCGGCCCGACGTTTCAGCAGAAGAAACTCGGTTCGCTCGCTCTGGTGCCGACTGGCGCGGTGACGCAGCAGAGCCTTGCGGATATGCTCTCGCCAATCGCTGGAGGTACCACGCCGCTGACGGTCCGGGCCGGCAGCGCCGCATCGGGCCGCTCCCGGTATTCGACTGTGCCCGTCGGTTCCGTGGCCTATGCGTCCATGGGCACCGATACCACCCTTGTCGCGGGCACCATCTATTGGGCTGAGGTCGCCATCCCGCGCAATATCACCCTCACCGGCATCGCGGTCCTGAATGGCGGCACCGTGGGGACCAACAAGGGCATTGTCGGGCTTTACAACAGTGCCGGCACCCTCGTTGCCAACTCCGCGCTGGTCGGCGCGATTGCTGCGGGCGCGAACGCCTTTCAGGCTTATGCGTTTACCGCAACCTACGCTGCCGTTGGCCCTGCGCGCTACTGGGTAGCCTATCAGGCCGATGGCGCGACTGCGACGCTGCGAACCATCGCGGCCAGCACGTTCATTGATTCGCTGACCAAGAGTGCGACCGGCGCATTCGGCACCCTCACCGCGCTGACCGTTCCGACCACGATCACGGCGGATGTCGGTCCCATCGCCTACGTCTATTGAGGGCTTGAACGATGGCCGCGAACAACATCATCCCGGCGGTTCTGCAACCCGGCGTCCAGCTTACGATGTCGGCTGTGGCGATTGTGACTTGTCCGGTGAACGCTCAGGTAATCATCAAGCGCGCGGTGTTCACCAATGTCACATCTGGGGCGATCACGATCACGATCTATCGGGTGCAGTCTGGTGGCACGCCGGGGGCCACGAACACGATCACCTCGGCCTATTCCGTGGCGGCTGGGACGGCCTATGTCGCCCCGGAATTTGCCAACATGGTCCTGAATGCCGGAGACACGATCCAGGCTTTGGCGAGTGCCACGGCTTCGATCAATGCCTTCGCCTCGGGGCTGCTGACCTCGTGACCTATCGCATCGGCCCCGCGACGCATCGTGAAGCGGTGGCAATCATGCCGTTGCTGCGCGCTGAGTCGCGGGCCGAACTCGGCGCGCTCGGCGATGACGACATGGAAGCGGCCCTCGTGCGGCTGGTCTGCGGCTGCCCCTACACGTTCTGCGGTGCTGATGATGATGGCCCCCTGTTCATCGGGGGCGCTGTGCCGGATGGCACGCCGGGCACCGCGATCGTGTGGATGCTGATGTCAACGCGGATCACGGATCATCAACTGTTTTGCCTCCGTGAAATGCGCAAGCAGGCCGCTGCGATGTCGGAGAAATGGCCGGTGCTGCGGAACTATACCAACATCGGTCATGACCGCACGACGGATTGGTTGACATGGCTTGGGTTCAAGGTTGGCGACCCGATGGTGCATCCCCAGACCGGCAACGTCGTGCTGCCGTTTGAGAGGCGCGTAGAGCATGTGTGATCTATCCACGGCGATCATTGGTGCCGGCGCTCTCGGTTCTATCGCGTCCGGGTTGATCGGCTCCAGCGCGGCTACCAGCGCGGCCAAGACGCAGGCGGCTGCGGCGACGAACGCCGCCAACATGGCGCAGGCGCAGTATGGCCAGACCCGCGCCGATCTGCTGCCTTACAATCAGGCTGGACAGTATGCGACCAATCAGCTTGTGGGTGCACTGCCGGGTCTGACGGCTCCGTTCAATATGACGGAGGCCAATCTTGAGGCGACGCCGGGGTATCAGTTCCAGTTGGATCAGGGCCTCAAGGCGACACAATCGGCCGCAGCCGCCAAAGGCCAAGGCATCAGCGGCGCGGCTCTCAAGGGCGCTGCGCAATACGCGACCGGGTTGGCGGACTCCAACTATCAGAACCAGTTCAATAATTACCAGACCACGCAGAACAACGCCTATAACAAGCTGTTGGGTATCGGTCAGTTGGGCGAGAATGCCGGGGCGCAGACCGGCAACCTCGGACAGCAGGCGACGAACACGGCGACGAATGCGCTAACCGGCGGCGCTGCTGCATCGGCGGCCGGCACTGTGGGGGCTGCGAACGCGCTCTCCAATTCCATCAATGGCGTCGGGACCGCCGGGTTGAACTACCTGCTGTTGCCGTCGCTGCTCAGCCGGTTGAATGGTGGCGGCACGACGGGGGCATCCACGCAAAACGCCACGAACGGGCAGGTGTTCTAAAATGGCACTCGATCCCGGCATTTCGCTCCAAGTCGGCCAGGGCGTCACGCCGCCGCCGAACCCGCTTGCGATGGTCGGCCAGTTCGCTTCGACCGCGAACGCGCTGGATCAGAATCGGCTTATCAACCAATACACCGCGAACGCGCAGCAGCAGAATGTGGGCATGCGGCAGGATCAGGGGCAAAAGTCTCTGCTCGGCACAAACCAGATTCTCGCCGGACTGCTGAACAACCCGGACTTGAAAGCCGGCAAGCCGATCACGGATCAGATTATTGGTTCGGTACTGCAAGCCGGCCAGATGGGGTTTCTGCCTCCTGACGCTGTCAAGGCGGCGCTCTCCAACGTGCCCGGCGATGCGGCTGGACAGCAGGCATGGCTCCAAGGCCATTACGATCAGTCTGAGGCGCTCCTGGGCCGCGCTGGACCGAACACGTTTGGCACGACCGGCACCGTCAGCAATGGCCGCGCCGTGCAGCCTGTGGTGGTTGCGCCGGCTCGGCTAGGTGGCGGCCTCACTCCTGCGGGCGGTCCGATTACGCAGTATATGTCGCCGGCCGACCTCGCGACGCGCACCCCGGTTGGGTACGATACCAACGGCAACCCGCAATACGGCCCGCTGGGCAATGTCACGCCGGGCGCGCTGTCTGGCGGCGCTGTGGCCCCCGCACCCCTCACCGGTGCATCTGGCGCCGTTGGCGACGGTCGCTACCCCGGCGTTCCTCAGTCGTTGCGCAACCCGAATGCCAATCTCCCGTTGCCGCCTCAAGTGCCTCCTGGTGCGCCGGCTGCCGGCGGTCCCGTTCCGACTGTCGGCGGTCCCGCGCCAGACCCAACCATCGTTACCGCTCCGGGCGCGGCTCGCACTGCGCAGCTCACGACGCAGGGCACCCAAAGCGCCGGGGCGTTTCAGCAGATTGCCGACCAAGGCGTGCAGGCTCGGGGACAGAATGCCATCCTCGGCACCATGCTTGCCGATGCAAGCCAGTTCGCGCCTGGCCCAGGTCAGGACAAGGTCAAGGCATTCAAATCCGCGATGGTGTCGTGGGCACCGGGCATCGCCAAGGCGTTCGGCGTCGATCCCGCATCCGTGGCGGCCAACGAGTCCTTCGACAAAGTCGCGGCGCAAATCCAGAATGCGCAGGGCGCTGGCAGCGATGCCCGCCTCGCCGTGATCCAGCATGCCAACCCGTCGTCTTCGCTGACGCCGGCCGGCATCGACCTGATCGTGCGCGGCCTACAGGGCAACGCCGATTATCTGCAAGCCCGCGCAAAACTGGCGGCGTCGTACCCGGATCAGACGAATCGCGCCGGGTTCGAGTCCAGCATCGGCACCAACCTTGATCCACGCGCCTTCCAACTGTTCCGCATGACGCCAGACCAGCGGGCCACGTATTTCAACAGCGTGGGCAGCGAGGCGGACAAGACGGCGCTGAAACAAGCCTACATCTACGCCCAGACCCATGGCCTGTTCCCCGGTGCCGGAAATGCCGGCCCCTGATTACAGCCAAGCCTTTGACGATGCCGGGCGCGAATGGAACGTCGATCCTCGCCTGCTCCGGTCCGTCATGGGGCAGGAAAGCGGCGGCAACGCTGGTGCTGTAAGCCCAAAAGGTGCGTCAGGCTTGATGCAGGTGATGCCGCCGACTGGCGTTGATCTTGGCGTCACGAACCTGAAAGACCCATATCAGTCCATCTTTGCCGGGGCGAAATACCTCAGCCAGCAGTTGGACAAATACAAAGACCCCGCTCTTGCGCTCGCCGCCTACAATGCCGGCCCTGGGCGCACTGACGACTATCTGAATAAGCGCATTCCTCTGCCGGCGGAAACGCTCGGTTACGTGCCGTCTGTCATCGCCAGATACGCGCAGACTAAAGCGCAACCAGCCGCAGGAGTGCCCGCAGTGCCGCAGACAGCAACCAACCCGGCATCTGCGGTGCCCTCGGATACTGACTTTTTGAAGATGATCGGGGCCGCGCCGGCCGCGCCTCCGGCCGCTGCACCGACGGTCAACAACGCCGGCGAGGTCGTCTCGCCGCCGGCCACGATGGTTATCAAAGCGTCGCCGGCCGCCGGTGGGTTGCCGTCCGATGCTGATTTCCTGAAAATGATCGGCGCTTCTGCCGCCCCCGCTCCGGCTGCCGCCCCTGCGCAGCAGCTTATTCCGGACCCGAACACCGGGGGGTTAACCGCCATTCCGGCCGCCGCGCCGGCAGCACCGACGCCACCGTCTCGCGTCGATCTTCCCGCATGGGCCGGCGGTCAAGGCACCGTCACGGCCGAACCGACGCCCCAACAGCCGGGCGTCTTGCAGCACATCGGGCAGGCCATCGCGTCTCCGTTCGTGGATGGCGGTCCGCTCGGCCCGGACACTTCCACCGGAACGCTGTTCAACGGCCCCTGGGGTCATACGAACAGGTTGATGATTGCGCAGCCTCTGGCGCTCGCTGATGCCATCGGACGCGGTGGGCTTGGGGCATGGCGCGGCCTGGTGGCGGCGGGCTCAGAGGGGCTACAGGGCCTCGGCGCATCGCCCACCAGCGCGGCGAATTTTGAACGCGACCTCGGCGGTATCGCTCCGAATGCTCTAGCGCCCCTGACGATGGGTGCCGATGCGGCATTAATAGCTGGCGTGAAAAACGCCGGAGCGCCAGATGTTGCGGCTAACCGTCTCGCAGCACAGACCGATATTGCGAACCGCTTGCAACAGAACATCGCCAACGATGTCCGGGGTCCAGCGCGCGGGGCGTGGCTGCTCGATAAGATCAAGACCGCGATCAATGACGCCGATATGCCTGCGCCTGATGCGAACGTGCCTACAGGTGGCGTTGCGCCCGGAATGGGTGCGCCGCGTTCCGCTGGCGCGGCTGCGACGCCGACCGATGCGGCGATAATGTCGCCGGCCGAGGCGCGGGCGCAGCAGTCTACCGCCGAGATGCAAAAGCTCATTGAACCGCAACCCGCCGGCCCCGATACCAACCGCTATGTGCCCGGCGTGCGACCCACCGAAGCCCAGATGGTCCAGAACGCACGGACCTCGCGCAATGAGAAGCTGACCGCGTCCGAGATGCCGCAAGGCTTCGCTGATCTGGCCCGTGACAACAACGATGCTCGGATGAACTTTTTGCAGGATATTGCGGGCACGCCGACGCTGCAAAAGCGCCTAATGGATGATCGTAGTGCGCAGGCTGAACAGGACTTGGCATCGACTTGGCAGAACAAACAGCCGGCGGACCTCACTCCGGTGGCGGATATGGCGGCCAATATCCTGAATTCGCCAGACGGTCGCCGGCCGCTGGTGCGCACGGCCGTTGATGGCGTCATGCGCGAACTCACCGGGCCTGACGGCAAGCCTCTGACCGATCCGGAAATGCTTTATGGCGTCCGGAAGCATATCGATGATCTGATCCAGGGCGCGAATGATAGCGCCGCCGGAACGCGCGCGGTCGCCCAGCTACAGCAACTGAAAGACACGCTTGACGGCACGATTGAACAAGCCGCGCCGGGATTCCGCCAGTATCTCTCGAACTTCGCCGCCGCATCGAAGCCGATCGATGAAATGAGCGTCTTGCAGGCGCAGATTCCCAAAATCGTTGATAGTCAAAACCGCATCACCTATTCCGGGGTGCAGCGGATGATGAAGAATCTTGTGACCGCACGTGGCGGCCGAGGCATCGATCCCGCCAAGTCGATCTCTGACGATACGATGAACAATCTATGGGCGTTGCGCGATGACTTGCGCCGCGTGGCATCGTCCGACGATCTGGCCAAAGCCAAAGGCTCGGACACCTTCCAGAACGCGCTGGACTTCGTGAAGGGCGCGGCCACAAAGGGCGGTATCGGCCTAGCGCATGTAGTCGCAAACGCAAAGGCACCCGGTATCGGGTCTGTGGCGGTCAATCTTGTAACAAACAAACTGCGTCAGGCAGCGGTAGCTAAAGCGGCTGATCGCGCCCTGAACCCAAAGATAAACCGTCTCAATCCGCCGTCAGACTAGATCGCGGCCGGGGCGATCATCGTTGAACGCGATGTCGGGAATGCTGCGCTGGCGCACCCACATCGGAATGCTGGCGATTGCCCATGATATCGCCAGCGCGACAGCCAGGAACAAGAGTAACGGTGCCGCATCCGAATTGCGCCCTCCAATCGCTACGACGATGAACGTGAGAAACGCGCCGCAGGCCAGAAACATGAGAACTCGGCCAAACCAGTGACCGAGCAGCCACACATACAGAACCGCCGCGCCTAGCATTAAGCCGGCCAGAATAACCATCGCACTCTCCGAGGCCCTCCGAAATGGGGGCCTTTTTTTGTTGTCAAGGAACCACCATGGCATCCATCCTTCCGAATGGAGTTACACAATTCTGTGAAGCCAATGGTGTGCCTTATGCATCGGGGGCGATCTATTTTTATGTCCCGAACACGCTGACGTTCAAGGATACCTATCAGGACATCGGCCAACTCGTTCTGAATCCCAATCCCGTGGTGCTGGATGCCGCCGGCCGCGCGGTGATCTGGGGCAATGGTGCCTATCGGCAGAGGCTATTCGATAACCTCGGCAACCTGATTTGGGATCAGGAGACAACGAGCGTCGTTTCGCAGGCTATGGAAGCCGTGGTAGGCGCTATCACGCTTTCAGCGGCGATGACGGCGCTGGGCATATCGGTCGCGATGCAACCAGTGGTCGGGGCATCCACTTTGGCGGCGGCGCGGACTGCGCTTGGCGTCTTCGGGCCGAATGGAGGCATCGCTACCGGCAGTCCGTCGATCACAATCAACCCGATTGCCAATCCGTCGATCCCGACGCTGTCCACGCTTGGCGCGCAGGCTGCTACCGGCAGCAACACGACGCGCGAATTCCTCGGCGTCTTCGGCCTCACGATCCAGAACGGCGCTTCTGCGACCGGCGGCAATCAGGACAAGGTCGCGCTCTATGCCGGGGCCAATATGGTGGCCGGCGCTGGTGATGGGTGGGCCATCAACAGCGTCACCACGATTGCATCTGATGCGCCGGTCACATGCAACGCGCAGGGTTACGAACTCGATTTCAACAACCTGAATGCGCATCGTGGCGACGCTCTGGCGGGCGCTGGGCTTGCATCCCCTATCGCCTATGGGTTTTCGGTCACTGGTGCAGGTTCCTTTCGCTCCACGGCTGCGTTCCTTATCAGCGGGCCGGGGACGGGCATCTGGAACCGTGGCATTGTTATCGCCAACACCAGCGTCGTGCAGGCCAGCTTCCAAGACCTCAGCAACGCCGCGACCTCGCTGGAAATCTTCGGCTCTCACACCTATGGCTTCGACGCGCAGGACGCTTCCTTTTCCGGTGGCCCGATCCGCATCGGTAACAGCGCCTTCATGCTCGCCCGCAACGCCGCGAACTCTGCCGATTTGCGCCTGATTGGGCTGGACAATGCCAACAACTTGAATCTGGGTGGTTCGGGGTTGGCGGCAACGTTCGTCTACTGCCAATTCCTGCCGAATACCGATAACAGTTTCACGCTCGGCGGCCCTTCAAATCGATGGTCCGTGGTCTATGCCGGCACTGGCGCGATCAATACCTCTGACGCGACGGAAAAGGTAATTCGGGGAGCGCCCAATACCGCAGAGTTGGCGGCGTGGGCGACCGTTGAACCTAAGGTGTTCACCTTTATTGACGGCACGCGATCGCACGTCGGCTACGTCGCGCAGGAAGTCGCGGCGGCACTCACTGCACAGGGTTTGAAGCCTGCTGATTACGGCTTCTGGTGCAAAGACGACTGGACCGATTCGCAGGGCGCTCCTCATACCCGCCAGGGCCTCCGCTACGAGGAATGCGCGGTGATGGAAGCGGCACTGACGCGCCAGACGATTGCGGCTTTGACCGCCCGTATCGCCGCCTTGGAGGCCAAATAATGACCACCGCGCTTCCTATTTCCGGCTTTCCTGCGGCGAATGGCGTAGCGTCTGGCGATGTGGGGCTATTCACGCAGGGCAGCACCGGACCCGGCACCGGCACGACACGCAAGGTATCCCTGACGCAGCTTTTCGGTTCGCCGGTTCCGATTGGGAATGTGGCTCCGAACACAGGCGCTTTCACCTCCGTCGAATTCAACGGCGGCGGTTCCTCCCGCCTACTCTCCTACGTCTCCGCCGACACCGCGCTGGAATATCAGGTCTCCGGAACCCCCCGCTTCCGCATCAACGACGGTGGCGGCATCGTCTCAAACCTCGCGTTCGGCAACCAGGGCTCCGCGCTGGCGTTGACCTATTCCGGCGGCACCACGGCCATATTTACCCCCAAGGTCGCGGTCTCCGGCGCGCTGAGCGGGCAAATCGTCGGCGGCCCGGCTGCGGTGGGGGTGACGTCGTGGACCATCAACAGCGATAGTCTCGACACCACGACTGGTGCTGGCGCGCCTCGCGGGATCAACGATTTTTATATCGGCCATACCATTTCGGCGGGGGCCACTGGCGGCCGCAACGGCGTCAACGTCTTCCTGAACCAGACCGGCGCAACCACGCTGGCGGCTGGCCAGTTCTATGTCGGCGTCGCGTCCAATGTGGTGGCCTCGTTCAATGCCGGCGGCACGTCGCTTGTTCCGAACGGCGCTGTCATGGGCTTCAATCCCCGTGCTGTTTTGCAGTCTGGGGCGACGTTCTTCAATTCGGCCGTTGGCATGGAGGTGGATTTCGGTGCCCGCGCGGGGAGTAGTGTCTCCTATAAATATGGCCTAACCGTCGTTCTGGATCAGCTTGATGCCGTTGATGCCTCGGTTAACAGCGCCGGTCTGGTATTCGGTCTCAATGCAAGCGCCGGTCCCACATCGCCGGGTCTCTTGTTCGGCGTCCAATACGGCGGCCCGCAAAACTGGTGGCCGATCAATCCCACATTGGGCACCCTGATCGGCGTCGCCGCCCCCATCAACGGCTCCGGCCCGGCTTACACCGCGCTGTATGGTGTGGATGTCTCTGCGGTCACTTTCAGCGGGGCCGCGTTCAAATCCACCGGCTTCCTCGTGGACCCGAACGGTCGCGTCACCACCACCGGCCGCGTCAAGGCCCTGCGCAATGTCACCGCGTCAGGCTCCGTCACGATCAGCAGCACCAGCGATGAAGTGGTGGTCATCAACAAGACCGCAGGTGCCGCAACTGCCGTCGCGCTTCCGGCCACACCGTCTACCGGCCGCGTCTACACGATCAAGGACGGCAAAGGAGACGCAGCGGCGAACAACATCACGATCAGCCCGGCCGCTGGCAATATCGACGGCGCGGCAACACTGGTGATCGCGACGAACTACGGTTCCGCATCACTGATCTATAACGGCACTCAGTGGAACGTGGTCTGATATGAGTTTCCTTCCGAATGTCATTACGGCGGCTGGGGCTACGACGGCGAGGACGCTGGCGGCGTCTTTTGCGGATTGGAATAACGTAAAATCCGTAGGAGGCACCGGCAACGCGCAATACAAGGCCGCGACTGTCACCGCGACACTGAGCGGCACGACGATCACCACCGCCGAATCGCTGTGGGCCGCTTCGGATGTCGGTAAGCTGATCGTCATCACGATCACCTCCGGCGCCGTGGTTTTGCTGCCTGCGGGCACCACGATTGCCACCTACGTTTCGCCTACGCAGATCACGGTATCGGCGGGTGCGACGGTGGCTGAGACTGGCGCGCCTGCCTTCATCGGCTGGGGCACCAACGACCTCACCGCACTCAACGCCGCCGCTGCGATCGGGCCGGTGTTCCTGCCTCCGGGGGGATATTATACCGGACAAAGCCTGTTCCTAACCGGCGGAAATAAGCAGTTCGGCAGCGGGGCCGGAGGCGCGCTCATCACGCTGGAAGGCACCGGGGCGCAGAAGCAGGCCAACCGCCTGAGCTACATCACGTCGCCCCCATCACCCCCGCTGAACGGCTTCTGGAATGGCGACTTTTCGAATGTCCAAGTCCAGTTGCAAACCTATGTCACCGGGGCGACAACGCTCACCAAGCCGACGACGACTTATTACACCTCGTATGTGACGACGCCGCTTGTCGCGCAAGTCTACAATTCGTCGGGTTGGCAGGAACAGGTGCTCGGCAATGGGCGCACCGCGACCTATTTCGGGCATATTGGGCTGACGCAGGCCGGTCAGGGCGACATGATCGGGCTGAATATCACAGGCACAGTGAGCGGCCAGAACGCGGTAACGCCGATCACGTGGCTGGGCAGCCCGACGATAGGCTTCGGAAATGCCGATTTCACTGCTGGGGCCAGCAATGTCTACATCGACTTGTTGGAGATGAATATTCACGACGGCGGGTTTGATATCTCGGCGGCCGGCTTCGTCTTGAACATGTTCCGCACCAATTCCACCGCAGCCATCGGTCAACCGTGGATGGGACATCGGGTCGTCGGCTGGACGAATGCTATCGACGCCGCGTTCAGCATGGGCGGCAATATGCGGATCGGCGCGGACTTCGTGACCGCTTCGTTCGTGGATGGCAGTTCCACCCCGACGCGCGCCGCGATGACGCTGAAAAATGGGCAGGCTCTGTTCGGCAACGCTACCAATTTTGTGCAGAACTCGCTGCCCGGCGCGACGCAGTTTGGAACCGAGTTGTTCGGCTGGCGCGATGCGGTCGGCTGGGAACTGGTGGCCAACTCAAGCACCATCCTTTCGGTGACACAGGCCGGCGCGACGGCAACCACCATCGGCGCATCCGGCTCGCTGGGGAGCAGCACCACGGCGTTCGGCGTCACCGTGCAGGCGCGCGATGGCATTGTTGCAAAGACGGCGGTGGTCAACACCATCGCCCCCATCGGCCGAGGCGGTGCATTCGCTTCGATCCCGACGCTGGTTGTCGCTGCGCCGCCAGGTTCCGGCACGCAGGCGACTGCGGTTGTCGCGACCATGGGCCTTTCGCGGCAGTCCTATACCAATATCGGCGGCGTCAGCGGAGGCACCGGCTATGCGGTGGGTGATGTGCTCACCCTGAGCGGTGGCACGTTCGGCACGGCGGCGCAGATCACCGTGGCATCCGTCGCCGGCACGTCGGTCAATTCCTCCACTGGGGCGGTGCAGACCTATACCCTCACTACGGTAGGCTCCTACACGGTGCTGCCGACTTCCCCGATCACGCTATCCGGAGGCACTGGCACCGGGGCGAAACTGCAAGGGCTGTGGAAAATCCTGACCGTTACCGTGACAGGTGCGGGCAGCAATTACCCGGAGTTTCCGCCGCCTGCCGTCACCACCTCGGGCGGCTCGCCGCTGACGAACTACGACTGCGCCTTCACCACCACCATGACCGCGACGCAGCAACCGCTCACCATCGGGGGCGGCGCTAATGTGGCGCTGATGGCGGCCGGCTCCTACGGAGGTGGCACGGGCGTAGTCTTCATCGCTAACGATAGCGTCGATCCGACTACCAATCCTGTCGGCGGCGGGATACTCTATGTGAAGGCCGGGGCGCTGACATATCGCGGGTCCAGCGGGACCGTGACAGTGCTTGGGCCGGCGTGACCTCCAACAACCCAACAGGACACAAGATGAGCGAGACTACCGCACCCAAGACGCAGCCGATCGTCGTGCAGCCCGACGATTACGAAAAGATCGTTGGGTATCTGCTGGAACAGCCGGCGAAGATTGTCATTCCCTTGCTGAACTATTTTCAGCAGGCGCAGGCTAAAGCGCAGCAGCTTCAGTCCATGCAGAAGCCCAAAGAACCGACATCCGCGCCGGGTGCAGACGATCCCGCTTCGTAACTACAGCCGCCCGCATGTCGGGCAATAAAGGAGCCTGACATGACGGGCGTTGTGAGCACGAACCCACCGAACTACGGCGCGGCGAGCACGAATCAGGGATATAGTCTGACGCCGCAGGGCGGCTTGCGCACACAAGCGATGGCCGGCGGGGCGGACGTGTCGCCCACCAACCCCCTCCCCGTCGAAGTCGTTTCCGGCTCCGGTTCGCAAGTCACGATCCTCTCGCTTGATGTCTCCACCGTCACAACCGGGGGCACTCCTGTCACCGCTCTCAGTGCAGGACATGCGACGGCTGGTGGCTGGATTCAGAACCCGCCGACTGCAACGACAAACCTTGGCATCAACCAGAAGGGCACCGCTGCGGGCACCACATCCTCCGGCGACACGACCTTCATCATTCCGGGGCAGACCTATCAACTATCTCCCTCGGCAAACGCTGTATCGGTGATTTCCTCGGATTCGGCGCACGCCTTTAGCGGGTATGGGTTCCAGTGATGAACAATTATGGGCCGGGGCCGGTTCCGCCGATTCCCCGTAAAGTCACGACTTTCACATCCAACGGCACATGGACGCCAGCATCTGGCAGCACGCTCGTATGGGCGACACTGATCGGCGGCGGTGGTGGCGGCGGCGGCGGCGCATCCATCGCGCTCGGCGGCACTGGCTCCGGTGGTGGCGGCGGGGGCGGTGCGGCGGTGCAGACCATAGGGCCGTATCGCATCGCTGATCTTGGCACGATCAATGGCGCTGTGGTTGTGGGGGCGGGCGGGACTGGCGGTGCTGCAGGGGCGAACGGGGTTCAAGGCGCGCTATCGTCGCTCAATCTGGCGACCGGCATTTTTGTTGAAGCGGGAGGCGGCGGCCTCGGCTCTCTCGGTGCTTCTGCGACCAACAGCGGCGGGGGTGCCGGCGGCAGCCTCTATGGCAACGGCAACAATGCGTCGGGGGCGACAGGGGGTGCGGCTGGCGGATTTGGTTCTGGTGGCGGCGGAAGCGGGAGCAGTGGCGCGACAGTAGGAACGTTCCCGAACTGCGGGCCGGGCGCGGGCGGTTCCAACGGAACGACTGGCGCGGCTGGCGCGGCGGCGTTCTCACAAGGTGCTGCGGGCGCAGGCAGCGGTGGCGCTGGTGTCGTGGCTGGCGCGGCCGGAACGACAGCAGTCGGAGGCGTTACTCCCTATCAGCGCACTGGCGCGGCGGCTGGCGCGAACGGCGGCTCCAATCCCGTAGGCCCCGGCGCAGGCGGCGGCGGCGGTGCATCCGGCATCACCAGCGCCAACGGCAGCAACGGCGGCAACGGCGGCTCCTACGGCGGCGGCGGCGGCGGTGGGGGTGCATCTTCGGGCGGCACTGGCGGGACCGGCGGCACGGGTGGCAACGGTGTGGTGATCGTTTACGAAGCATGATAAAAGCGGGCCGGCCTTGTGCGCGAACACGCGGCCGACCCTAACGAAAACGACGAAAGGACCGTCGCATGCGCTGCATCTATGATAAGCTTTCGTGGGGGATGCGATGCCAAGTGCACGCGAATGTGTATCGTGGGGATTGGGCGTGATGGAGCGCAGCAAGTGGTCTGAGCCGGGGGCTATCGCTGCGGGTATCGTGGCCCTCGTTACAGTCGGCGGCTTGGTGTGGTCGGCGGCCACCATCAGCGCGGCATCGGCAAATCTCGCCGGCAACTTCGATGACTTCAAGCGCGCCGTGACCACGCAAATTCAGGGGGTCCAAAACCAGATCGCATCCCTCCCGACACAAGGCGTGCGGCTGGACAATGTCGAGCACGGTCTGGCCGAAGTGCATATCCAAGACGCTAGCCAGCAAGGGGACATCAACATGCTGAAACAGGGATTCGCGGTTCTGTCGTCCACCGTCGATACCGTGCGGCATGACGTTCAGGTGTTGCAGGATGCCGCCAATGGGCGGTTGCCGGGCCAGCGTAGATGATGCGCGCAGTGGCCCTGACGCTGCTGCTGGCGGGGTGCGCCGCTCCGGTGGCCCCGCAGGTGCCGGCGCGGCTGCAAGTCTGTCCTGACCCTGTGTATGCGCCCGTTCCACCGCCGTCGCCGCGCACCGTGGCGCAGCTATTCCGGTGGGGATCGGCGGATGAGATTGCTCGACAGAAGACTGAGGCGGCGCGGCGGGAGTGTGCGACGCGGCTGGATGAGTTGAACTCGTGGATTCTGCAACATATGAAAACAATGAAATGATCGGGCTTTTGGTTATGCTGCTGATCGGGCTAATCGTGCTGTCGCTGTTCTACTACGTCATCACCACGATCCCGCTGCCACCGCCGATCCGGCAAATTGCCGTGGTGATCCTCGTAGTGATCGCGGCGTTATTTCTGATCTCGCTGTTGATGCCGTATGCCGGCATGGGCGGCGCGCTGGTTTGGAGGCGGTAGATGCTGCGGGCCGGACTCGACGGTGCACCGTGCTGTTCCGACTGGGCCTCTCGTATTTTGATGCGCGGCGGTAGAGGCCCGTATATCCGCGCTCGATTGCGTGTCTGAGATATTCTCCACGCCGCCGCAGCCACC
The DNA here is from genome assembly GCA_035606775.1 of Acetobacteraceae bacterium. Lineage (GTDB taxonomy): Bacteria > Pseudomonadota > Alphaproteobacteria > Acetobacterales > Acetobacteraceae > Rhodopila. The sequence continues at coordinate 36,869 of DATNEJ010000410.1, forward strand.
CGACTATAACCACTTCAACGTAGGATGCAACAATGAGTTCCACCACGACCATCCCCGTCAATGAAGCGGAGAAAGCATCCGCGCCCGTCAACGCTGCGATCACTGCTGCCCGCGATATGCCCAGCCTGATCGCCAATCTGAAGACCGTGGACCCGGCGCTTGCGGCTCCGCTGGAAGGCAAGGCGTTGCTGGCCAGCAAAACGCCGTGGGGCACGCTCGCCGTTGCCGTGGTATCATGGGCGGCTTCACGCTACGGCTTCGGTTGGGATGACCAGACCTGCGCGCTGATCGCCGGTCTCGGCATCGTCGGCGGCTCCTACCTGATGCGCGCCCTGACTTCATCGCCCATTACGGGCTGGTTCAAGAAGGCAACACCATGAACATCACCCGCCGCCATTCGCTGATGGCAGCCACCGCACTCGGCCTCGCCGGCTGCACCACAACCCCGACGCTTTCGCAACTGGCGCAGTATGCGCAGGCCGCTGCCAATGCCGGTGCTGCTGTGCTGGCGCAGATTCCGAACCCGCCGGCCGTGCTGCAAACCGCGATTGCCGCGCTGAAATCCGCCGCCAGCGCCGTGATCGGTGCGGGCATCAACCCGGCCGCGTCGGTGGCGCAGCAGGTCTATGACGCGATCAAGGTGGTGCTGCCGCTGGCATCGCCGTTCGTGTCCGCCGTGCCTGGCGTGGGTATCGCGATATCGGCCATTGAGGCGCTGTTGCCGTTCATCGCGCAGGCGGCTGGGCTGACGGCGGCGGCTGCCTCCGCTCCGACCGTGCCGGGCGTGCCTGTGATGACGGTGCAGCAGGCACTGAAGCTGTATGGAGGCTGACAGCAAAAGGGCCGCTCCGGTGTGGGGCGGCCATCTGTGCTGCGAGCGTCCGGGCGAAATATCCGAAACATTAAGCGACTCTTGTTTCCAAGGCTCGCGGTGGCTTCCAACCGATGAAAATCTTACTCCACCTCACAGGCAAATGCAATGCGCTTAGGCCGCCTCCCCGCCAACCACGCCGACATCGCCCGCGCGCCATCCCTCCGCGATCACCACTTTGCCGCGATGCCGCCGCCGGCAAAGCTCGACCGGCGCGATATCGACTTTCAGCCGCGCATGTTCGGAAACAACATATACCCGGACTGCTCTGCCGCCGGGCTGGCAAACGGGATGCTCGCCGTTTCCGCGCTGGACGGTCTCACGCCAGTCATCGCGGATGCCATGGTGCCGGCGTTCTATGCCGAGTGTGTCGGGGTTGCCAACACCGATGCGGCCATCGCGGCGACGGATGGGGCCGTGCTGCTGGACGTGCTGCGTCATCAAGCGACGCAGGGGTTTTCGGTAGGGCAGCAGGTGTCGCTCGCCGGGCTATTCGGGACCGTGGCGCGCAACCGGACATCGCTGGCGCAGACGATGGCGGCGCTCGGGTTCGCCTATATCGGGGTGAACCTCTACGACCGGGACATGCAAACCTCGGGGATTTGGGATGATGATGGTAGAGACCCAGGACCGTTTATAGACGGCCACTGTATCGACATCTGGGATTATCTCGGGCTGGCGGACACCGATACCGCGCGTGTCGCGACATGGGGCGGATTCCGCACGGTGACATGGCGGTGGATCGACGCTAGGCTTGATGAGTCATGGGGGCTGTTCTGGCGGCAGCTTACGCCGGAGCGGATGACGGTGGAGGATGATGATCGGCTGGCGGCTATGGTGAGGGGGATGGCATGACAGCCCTAGAAATCGCCGCCCGTCTCCTGCGCCAGTTGGAAGGCTGCGTCCTGACACCCTACCAAGACCAAGGCGGGACATGGACCATCGGCATCGGGACGACGCATATCGATGGCCAGCCGGTGACCGGGGAGACGCCGCCGATCGCCACGGAGCAGGCCGAGGCTTACATGCAGGCCGAGTTGCAGCCCACAGCGGCCGAGGTTGACCGCGAAGCGCCGCCCGATGCCACGGATGCGCAGAGGGCGGCATGCTATTCGTTTGCGTATAACGAGGGCGTTGGCGCGTTCGCCGGCTCCACGCTGCTGCGGCTATGGCGCTCTGGGGATGTCGAAGGAGCGGCGGCGCAGTTCGATGCCTGGGTGTATGCCGGTGGCCATGTGAGCAAGGGGCTGGTCAACCGGCGCGCGCTGGAGAAGGCGGTATTTTTGGGGCAGGTGAGGGTTTAGCCTCCCACTCCCGCGCCGCCTCGGCATGCCGAGCCTGCGCCGCTTCCCATTCGGCTTCGATGAAATCTTCGCCGTCCAGAATCGCATCGCGGGTGTCGATCAGCGCGTTTTCGAGAGCGCCGGCCCAATCCTCCAGATGGGCACGCAACACCGGGTTGGGTTCCGCTGCGGCGATCTGGCGCGCTCGGCGGACGGCATCCTGCTGGATTTCGATGGAGACGCCGGGCGGCGGGTTAGGGCTTTGCATGGCAGGAGTGTAGACGGCGGACGGGGAGGCGGGAAGGGGGTAGGGATGGCGGGGGAGCGCCGGGCTTCCACCGGCTGCGATCCTGCGCACGGGTCTCTGCACGCAAGCCGGACAGATTCCGGCGGATAGGCGCATCAGGTCGGCGCGCGCGCCTGATGCCGACGCAATTTGGTGCCGCCCGAGAGAATCGAACTCCCACACCCCTGATTACAAATCAGATGCCTTTGCCATCTCGGCCAGGCCGGCACTGGTGGCAGAGGTCCGATTCGAACGGACGACCTTCAGGTTATGAGCCTGACGAGCTACCGGGCTGCTCCACTCTGACATCCAGCGTAGGCTGCTGCGGGCCGGATTGGATACCGGCTGGGTTCGTCAGCTTCGGCTCGCGTAGATTGCGGGCGCGCGGCATCGCTAATCCGCTTGCACGTCCACGGTAATCCGTGGCCCGACCCAGGTTCGCCTTCCCGCGTGTCCATCCACGCCGCTCGCAGCGCGCGCATTCTATCCACGCGAAGGCGGCGAGGCAACAAATTTGCTGAAAAGGGGAGGGGGCTTCTTCGCCATCCTCGCCGCCTGCCTTGCATCGCTCCGAGCCTTGTACGCCGCGAAGCTGCCGCCTGAGGATCCATGCTTGGGGCGGCTTCGCGGCCGCGCTCTAAGCGCACCCAAGGCTTTGGCCATAGCCTCCTCAACCTCTCGCTCCTGGCGTAACCGCCGCACGCTTTCGCGGCTACCGAGAAACGGCAACTCTTTCTCAAAAACCGCATTGAGGGCATCTCGGACGGCATCGCAATCACGAAACCATTCACCAGTCACGCGATATCGCGCCAGCGTCGCGTGGACCTCCTTCTCGCGGCAGCCCGCGTCCCGCAGCACGCCAATGAGGCGTAGCGCAGCGCTATGAGATGTCTGCATAGATCGCATGCGCTTCTTTGGGTTTTTGCTGCGACCCACCTTGAGATCGCCGGTAGCGCCCATGATGACGTAGAGATGTGCCCCCATTTGTGCCACCGCCATGCGCCGATTCACCCTCTGTTCGCGCTATATGCGCAGGTCTAAGTGCTTGTATTGGCGCAATATATGGTATTACCTCACTATTGTCCACGGTTTGCTAAACCGTTTAGGGGTGTAAAGCCCCTACGTGGGTTCGAATCCCATCCCCTCCGCCACTTTCTTTTATTTATCAACAAGTTGCTTCCACTCTCTGCGCACCCTTTCGGGGCGTTTCGGTGTGTCGTTTTGGGTCGTCTGTGCCCCGGTTTGTGCCACCCCATGTTTCGCCTGCACCTGCTCGCGTCCGGTCAGGTGGGCTAGATAAATCTCAGTCGTCTTGATCGACGTATGCCCCAAGTGCTTGGACAGACTGTAGATGTCCCACCCCATGCGCAGCGACCGGATAGCGAATCCATGGCGGAGGTCATGGACCCGGAAGCGGCGGAATTGCCGGGCTGCATCGGCCTCGCGCACGATCAGTAAACGCACCGCTTGGCTGAAATTGCTGCTGAAATTGCGATATGGTTCGCCGCGCTCGTTGGTAAAAAGCGGGCCGCTCCGTGGGAGACCTGCTAAGACTGGCCCCGCGTCGCCGGCCGGCGTGCGCCAATCGATCGTGCGAGGGCGGTTGGTCTTGGTCTTACGGAGCGCGATTTGCCGGCGCTCCCATAGTATATCCTCGCCCGTCAGCGTCACGGCTTCATTCTCCCGCATCCCTGTGGCGTGGAGCAGCCGCAGCACGGCGGCAATACCGGGCGGCACAGAAAGCAGCACAGCAGCCACGGCGGCATCCTGCGGCGGCTCTATCGGTTCGCGGCGCTCGCGGATCATGCCCCGGTCATAAGTCGTCACCGGGTTCGCCGGAATCCAGCCCCATGCGGTGCAGGCAGCCATCATGCGGGAGAGGGCGGTCAGGTCGCGGCGGATCGTGGCATTCGTCACCAGATTGGCGCGGCTGCTGACGTATTCCCCTATCGTCTGCGCGGTGATTTGGTCTACCCGCAGCGAGCCAAAGACGGCTTCAAGCTGCGCGATGCTGGATAGGTAGCGGGTGGCGACGGCTGGCTTGACGGCGTTGGGCAGCACTTCGGTAGCCCACCGGACAACAGCGGCCTTGAATGTCGGGGTGTCCGGTGAGCCTAGCGATGCGCGTTCGAGTTTGAGCCGCCACGCCCTGAGCCGGCGAGCCGCTTCGCGCGCATCAGGCGTTCGTAGGCTTGATCGGTATTCGCGTCCGGCGATTTTGAGCCTGCCCCAATAGATGGTGCCGCGTAGGTAGAGATTGATCGGCATGCTTGGCGCTCACGCTGGGTAATCCAGCGCGACAGTTTGTCAGGGTCGAACGTCCAGAGTCCACCCAGCTTCGCGGCGCCGGGTATTTTGCCGGCTGCCGCCATGTCCTGCACGGCGCGTCGGCCGATGCTGGTCAGCCGCGCGACATCGGAAACGCGGATACGGGGGGTCATGCCGCCTGCTCCGGGCTGAGCCAGCGGGGTTGAATGTCAACCATCCTCCAGCGCCTCCCGCTCAATCTCCGCGAACAATTCCGGGGCCAACACCCGACGTGCGATGCCTACGAACCGGCGCGAGAACTTCTTGGCCGAAGACGCCTGCTGTATCAGCGATTGAAGCCGCAGAGCCTCCACGCGCTTTGATTCTTTCAGGGCGGCGGCCTGTTCGTGCAGTCGCGCCTGTTTGGCGAGACCAACGGCCGGGTCTTTCTTCGAGCGTTGCGCAGGTCCGGTTGTTCCGGCGATCTGCTTCATCCGCTGTTGCAGGCGCTTCATGATGATACTCTTGGCCACGCGCGCCTTGCATGCTCGCGTGAACCACAGGCGTTTGGCCGCCGATATTGCCTCCACGCCATGCACACTGACATCAGCTTCGTAAGCAGTGATCTGGATGTGGATTTGGTCCAGGTCCTCCTGCGTCTCGCGGATCATCGCGGCACAGGTGACTTCGTCCATGATCAGCGAAACGTCGTCGGTGAAGCGCTCGAAGGTTTCGTCGTCTAGGGTGGGGAGCGGGTGGGGGTTAGGCATCATCGTCATCCCCACCCAGCAGCCGCAACACGGCGTCGGCGCGATCCAGATGCGCTTTATCCAGCCGCGCGCAATGCCGGTCGTCGTGCCCTACCACGCATTTCGACCTGCAGCAGATTATCTCCGCCACTTCCTCGCGCGTCGGCAGCGGGGGCGCCGGCTGGGTGCGGCGGTTCCATGCGAGCGCGGCTTCGGATTCGGTCCGGTATTCGAGCGTCGCGATAAAGCATCTGGTGCATGCGATATAGAACTTGCGAGATGGCGGCTTAGACAGCCACCCACTGCTCCCGCACATCGGACACGGCGACAGCGCGATCATTCCCCGCCCTCCGCCATGGCACGAAGCAGGGCAGCGAGACGGGCGGAGGGTTCGGTTTTCGCGCGGCCCTCTCCCCACCCCGTTCGTTCATCTCGGCATGCACGAGCGGCGAATTTATCGGGCCATTGCTCCAATTCAGACAATACAATCCGCCCCGGCAGCGCGGCTTGGGCGTCGATGCTGGTGGTCAGGCATGGCGGCTGCGTGGCGTCAGCCCAATCGGTCTTGCTGGGCGGCAACAGCGTGCATTCGGCAGTATCGAAGACGGTCCAACCTATGGAGAGGCATATCTCGTTGTCAAAATCGCGCCCCGTCTCCCCGGCTTCCACCCTCTCCGCCAGCGCCAGCAGTTCGGTGCGGCGGGTCATGACTGTTGTTCCCACACCACCACATCTGCGCGGCCTCGGAACACTAGCCAAGCGGCGCGCAGCCGGTGCGGGATACCAGTCCATCCCAAGGAGCGGGCCGGCACATAGCGGCCATCTGGCAGGCCCGTGGCGCATTGGGGAGCCATACGCAGAAGGCTTTCGATCGTCCAAATAGTCACACCGTAATTCATACGACGCATCATGCCACGTCCTCCGGGAATGGGCGCGGGGCGCCGGCGAGCATGGCGGCGTAACCCTCCGGCCAATCGATATCGGTGGACGATGTCCAATCCAGCCGTCGCACGGCGACGATCATGGTTTGGGTTACCGCCCCTGGCACCACCTGCCACCCCTCCACGTCGAGCACGGCCAGCATGGCGAGCCGGGCGGCGCGGGCTTCTTCCCGCACAGAATGTTGGGTTCCCATATCTTCCAATTCCATATCGCACTTGTCTTCGTCTTCACGGCGAATGCTCCAAATCGCCCGCGCCATCGCCTCGTCGCAGCGGTCGGTGAGGGTGGTCATGGGGTCGGTTCCTTGGTGATGGCGTCGAGAAGCGCGGTTGCCAAATTTCTCCACTCCCGCACGATCTTGTTGGCCTTCTCGCCGCGACGGTCCTGATGATGCCATTCCGCATGCGCCTCATCGTAGGACGCAGACACGGCAGCGAATGCTCCCCGCAAAGCCCCCACCAGCGCCGCCTCACGCTCCTTTGCGGCGGCGAGGTCGGCGGGTTTGGGGATTAGCATGAAATACCGAAAGCCACTTTGGTAAGCGGTCTCCGGAGAATGCCAGCCCCCGCCATATAGTGACCAACCCCACTCGTCATCGAATGGCAATTTTTCCCACAGCACGATTCCAGGCGCACCGCCGGCAACGTTCTCCAGCCAGTGGATGCGTTCCACACCCCTCAGTTCCTCCGGAGGCTCGCACCGTTCGTCGCTCATGTCGTCGGCTCCTTGATGAGTGCGCGGATGGCGGCGGCTTTCCACACCAACACCGCTTTTACCGCCCGCATTTCCGATGCGGACAATTCGCCAGCGTTTAAGCGGATGGTTTGACGCGACATATCGAGGCTATTTGCCGCTTCTTCCAGCCCCTGCCGGCGACCTTCCGCGAGGCCGGCATCATATGCCAGCACTGCGCGCAGATCGGCCGGGCTGGCGGCGACGTGGGCGATGTAGGTGCGGATCGCGGCCTCGATTGCTCCGGGCCATGCCGCGTTGCGTAATTCGTGCGTCGCTGCCGCCAGAGCCTTCGCGTCCAGATCACTCACCGTCCGTCTCCTTCACCGTGATCTGGTCGCAGCGCCAGCCTTTGTCCGGTTGCGCATAGGTAAACCAGCACCGCGCATCAACTTCGGTTCGGAACCAGTGGCAGACGCCCTGATACTGCGGGTTCCACACCAGCCACATCGTCCGCTCACCGGCCATGTCGATCACTCCGAAGTATCTGTTGGGCAGTCGCGGGTATGCCAACTGTCGGGGCCTCCGCAATCTGGGCAGAAATATTTGGCGTGCGCGTATTGCTGGGCGATGAGCGTTGCCGTCTTAGCAGCGTCGCGCCTAACAATCTCCCGCCGCAGCACAGCATCGGACACGCTTGATAGATCGACATTATCGGCCATCGGCTTCACGCTTTTGCGGAGAGCCGCATCGAAAATACGAGGTAAACCCCGCTCGTTGATTTCACCGCCCATCGACTGCCTCCACATACGGCTTGTTCATCACCGGCTGATCATCGTCGAACACATAATCGCTGTAACTGCGATAGGTGATGGTGCGGTCGTCAGGGTCTTGCCAGCACGGCGGCTCGGGGCCGTCTCCGCGCCAGGCGTAGCGGTCATTGGTTGCCATCGGCTGCCTCCCGTTCCGCGTCCACGATGCGCCAGGCGGCGGCGATGGCATCTTTTTCAGACCTGTAATCGTCTGTGATGGTTTTCCGATCCGGCGACACGGCAAACCTATGTGTGCCGTTGGCCGAGGGAACTACAAACCACCCTTCCGGCAACTCGCCCCGCTCGCCGCTCATGACTTCGCCTCCAGCGCGGCGATGGCGGCGCGGAGGCGTCGGATAGCGTCGCCGTTCGCATCGGCCGTTCGTGACGATTCCCATTCCGCCATAGCCGCCTTCACCTCCGCCACCTTATCGACCGGCGCGAGGGATTTGGGGAGGGCGTCTACGGCTGCGGTCAGTTCGTCACACCGCTTGCTTCCAGCCGAAGTCTCTCCATGCAGGTCGCGCCACTTCTCCGCCGCCTCCAACACCGCCTCCTGCTCCGCGGTGATGGCAGACGGCATCGCATGCAGCATCGTCGCCGGCACCTGATATCCAGCGCCATTGTCACCGACTGCCACCGAATACCAGCCCTGGCCGATATCACGCGCCACCAACACCATCGCCATCTGCGGCCACTTGTCGCCGGTTGGGGTCCAGGGGGCCATCAGCGGCCTCCCTGCTGCGGCGCGAACCCGTGGCGAGCGGCGGTCACGGAAATGCCGACGCGCTCATGGTCCTCGGCGCTCAGCCCCTTCACCTTCGTCCGCGTCGCCGCGTTGTTCAGGAGCTTTTCCAGCGCGGCACTGTCGGGCTGGGCTTCGATCTGCTCGATCAGCCAATCGGCGTCGGATGGCGGGGTATCCAGTTGATCGATTACGCCATCCACCACTTCGCCAGCCGCTTCCAGCGCGTCCAGCTTGCTTGCCTGGGCCGCCGGCTCCGGGGTGGCATCCATGGTGGGGCCATCGTGCGCAGGCGTCTGCTCGGCTTCATCATCGCGCCGCAGCAGGTCGTCTGCGTCGGCATCCATCGGCAGCCACTTGGACAGGCGGCGGAATACCGTCTTGCGTGCCATTTCGTCCCACCAGTCCACCCATGGGCCGCGATCCTTGGACCGGCTGACCTGGCGCACCTTTTCGATTGCGGCACGGTCCATCACCTCGAATTGCGGGGTGCCCCCATCCTTGAACTTCGCGACGGCATAAGCACCAATGGCCTGCCCACGGTCGCCAGGGAACAGTGGCGTATGCTCTAGCGTTGATTCGGTGCCCTGCCGCCAGATGAAATGATCGTTCGCATAGATCACATGGGCCTCGATGCCGGCGATCTCACCCGAATTGCGCGCCCGCTTCTGGATGCCGGCGAGCATCGGCATATACTGCACCGCCTTGACCCATTCCTCGCGGCCGTCGCGCTTGACCTTCGTATTGAAGATCACCAGCGCAGCCTCGCGGCCATCGGGGATCAGGCCATCGGCGGCGCATTTGGTGCAGGACGCCAGCAGGGTTGTCCGGTCGGCAACCAGAAGGTCCGGGTTCTGCTGCACAACCGTCATCACCACGCGCTGGAATTTCTCCGGCTTGATGTGGCTTGGCAGCGCGTTCTTGAATTGGCTGGACATGCTGGAAAGCTGGGCGCGCAGGATTTCGGCTGGCGGCTTCCCGGCTGATGTGGTGACGCTCATGCGGCGCTCTCCATTTGGTCTGTGAATCGTGCAATGTATCGGCGCGTCTCAGCGCGGCCTTTGATGATCTCATCGGCCTTCGCGGGCCGATCCGGCTTCGCTGCCGTGATAGACACCGACAGGCTATAGCCGCTGCCCCAGGCCCGCTTGTGGCCTTCCAGCAGGGCTGCGGCGCGATTACGGGCATCGTCGTATGCCTCGCTCGCCGCCTTCTTGGCCGCTGTGGCATCGAGAAATGCCTGCACGGCCTCGGGGAACTCGTTGCTCTCCGAAAGGTCCAGCGCATCATCGGTCGGCTCCGGATACAGTTCCCGCAGCACGTGCGCGGCGCTGTCCGAACCATCTACCGGGGGCGGCATCTTGCTTGACCAGAACGCGGCCACGCGGGCCTTGATCTGCGCAATCAGTGCCGGGCGCGCGGCGTAGCGATAGACGCGCAGTTCGTTGCCGCCGATCAGGCTCGCGACCGCACCCCACTGCCAGCCAGTGCACGCAAGCTGCTGTTGCAGTTGCAGTAGGATGTGCAGCGGAGGCTCGCCATCGGTCCATGAGCGGCGATGAATGAGCCAGTCCACATTTTTGGTCTCCAGCACCCCAGGGCCGGAAAACTCGCCCTTCGGATCGGCGGTAATCTCGAAATCCAGGCTGGCCGCCATGCCGGGGCAGTCATCGCAGATGGCGTAGCGGCCCTTGGAGACTTCGAAGCCTTCTTCCTCGGCCGCCGCCAGCGCGACGACTTCTTCCAGCCTGTTGCCCCACGTGATCCGCTTACCTTCGACCTTCGGCGGTTCGGCCAACCCGCGCTTGACGTGCCACAGCGCGTAGTGGCTGAGGGCATAGGCCGGCTGGACACCCCAGAGCGCGGCGGTCTCGGATGCGCCGACGTAGCGCATGCGGTTGGCGAGCCATTCCTCGCGGCTGGCCGGCATCGGATGCAGGCTCATCGAACAATCTCCCCACCCATCCCACCCGGCACCCGCATGGCCGGATGCAGCGGCATCGCGTCGAGACACACGCCGTTGACGTGCTCCATCCGCTCGGCCTGGCGCACCGCCGCATCGAGCCGCTGCGCCTGCGCCCGGAGCGCGGATGCCGGGCCTTCGTCAACAACTGTCGCCTCGGCGCGGATTGACATGGCGATCTGGCGGAGGGTGTGGGAGAGGGTCATTACACGTTCCTCGCTTTGAGAGCGGCGATGCAGAGGGCGAGGGCGATGGCGGGGGTGGGGCCGCTGCAGTTCGACCAGTCGCAGCCTTCCTCAGACGCTGGCATGCAGCCCGCGACCGCCTCGCCGTTGTCGCAGTGCAGCGACCAGTCATGAGCGGGCGGGATCAATGTCAGGGCGGCGTCCACGCTGGCGGTGAAAAACGGCAACCGTTCCCATTCCGTCCCTGCGATCCATTGCCAATTTGTGGCGCTATTCCATTGCCGAACTTGACACCCAATCGCCCGCGCAATCTCCGCATCAAGCCGACGATCCGCCCCCGTCGCCGCCTCCAGCCGCGCGATGATTTCGGTGAGGGTCATGATTGCACCGGAGGGGCTGGGAGGGGACGCCAGTGGGTGGGAGCGAGCATGCGGATCGCCATCGCATCAGATCCGAAACGCCGCCAGATGATCCACTCGCCGGAGCCGTCTTCGATGGCAGTCATCCAGCCGGCGACTGCCGTTTCTCCATCCTGCCGAACGAGGACTCGCGTCCCATCCCTCGGCGCGCTCTCAATCCCCTCCCATGCCGCCGCATCAGCCGCAGCGAGGGCGGCGCGGATACGTTCGCGCCCGGCAGGGCTGTCCAGCAACCACAGTTTCAGCTTTTCAAACGCGGCTTCAACCATGCGATCGGTGATCACAGATCTTCTCCCTTGGCCTTGGCGATGGCGGCCGCTTCTTCGACCACGATGCGCCAGGCGGCGGCGATGGCTTGCGCTTCTGATGGAAAGCCGCCCGTCTTTAGACGTGCGTCTAAAGTGCTCGCGTAAAACAGACGCCGCCGCCCGTGCATCATCCACCCCTCCGGCAACTCGTCCCGCTCGGTCATGGCAACCACCACCCAATCCCGAACACAGAAATCACCCCCGCCATGGCGACCAGCACGGCCAGCGGGATCAGCGGCAGCGTGCGCGAGACGTGGCGGATGCGGCGGCGGGTCGAGATGTGCATCACAGCATACCCGGCTCGGCCGCGATCACCCGTTCCGCCAGCGCCAGACACTCTCGATTTCCGGCCCAATGCTCGCGCGCCTCAGCGGCCGAGAAATTCCGGCAGCCGGCGATCACGCGCCAGCCATTGGCGAGACGGACGCCGAAGAACTCGTAGCCACGGCGGTCTTTGCCGACGCGGAATACGCCGGTCAGATTGGGGCAATCGCGCAGGTCGAGCGAGCCTGCGACGCTGAGGCCCTCGGGCAGGGCGGTGATGCCGGTGCCGCGCAGGTAGAGCGAGCCGCCGACGCTGAGGCCCTCGGGCAGGGCGGTGATGCCGGTGCCGCGCAGGTCGAGCGAGCCGCCGACGCTGAGGCCCTCGGGCAGCGCGGTGATGCCGGTGCCGCTCAGGTCGAGCCAGCCCTGCACCTGCAAGCCCTTCGACGCCATGAAGCGCTCCACGGAAATGCGGTGGCCATCAATGTTGATCATCATCAGACGATTTCCTTGTTGCTCTCGGCCACCACCATCCGCGCCCACATCACGCTGGCCGCGGTGATCATGATGTAGTCGTCGCCGTCCGCGATGTCCGTGTAGCCCTGGTGGTGGGCTTCCAGCAGGAGGCGGGCGCGGGGGAGGGGATCACTCATCGTCATACCCCTTCGCCAGCATCACAGGATCGCAGTTCGGGCACCTCGCCTCGCATACACCTCGTGCATCCTGGGGCGGCGAGCCGGCGCAGACGTAGGACATCGGAAATGTGTTGCGGACCGTGATGAAGCCTGTGTCTTCGCAGTGGGGGCAGTTGAAGTCATCCATGACCATGCGCTCCATATTTTGCGCGACGTGTCGCCCATGCTCGGGCGCGAATTTCAGCCGTCACTGCGGGATGTTTCGGCTCGGCCTTCTTGCGCGCCGGCAAATCCGGGCCGTCGTCCAAGCCGCTGTTGTCGGGCTGGTGATCGTGCCGGAACGGAGATTCGCAGCCGCAGACGGGGCATAGCGCGCTCATTTCCACGCCTCCAAAGGTTGATCTCCACGCACATACAAAGGATGCCTTGGGTGGCCGTCCTTCGTCTTGCCAAGGCAGACCAGTTGCGCGCCTGTTTGCATAAGCAACGCTGTATGCCGGTTGGTGTTGTTACCGAGCGCACCCCATGCGCAGACGATTGGCGAATTGACGCTCGCAGCCCATCGGCCCAATTCCAGTAGGTGCGCGTCATTCTCGGGGCCGTGCGGATCGCGTTGCCCCCACAATTCGGCAGGCTTTGTCGCTCGGTAGGCGTAGACATTGCACACGATGATGCCGCCCGCGCCTTCACGCCGAGCGAAGCCCATGCATCGGCGAATGGTCGGGTCATCGAGTTCGGCATCGGCGGTGCTCGGGTTCAGCATGACAAAGCCAAGCCGGGGACGCGTCCCCCAATAGCGATCAAGCCGATAACGGTAGCGGCCATCCGACGAAATGACGGCATGTTTGCGGACTGGAAAGTCGTCCATCACCCCGCCTCCCCGGACTGCGCGAGGGCGGCGCGGGCGAGGTCGTTGACGCGCCAAACCGTGGCCCGGTTGACATCCAGATATCCTGACGCGGCGCGGGTGGCGTTCTCGATATCGGTCAGCGCCGCCCTGAGCGCCGCAATCTCCGCGTCGCGCGGATCGGCGGGGATGGGGATGGCGCGGATGGCATTGGCGCAATAGCCGGCAACATTCGCGGGATTACATCCGGCAAAATTGGCCGGATACGACCGTGCGGGCAGTCCTTCACATGTTTGCGCCGCCGCATCCCGCATCCCCTCGGCGGCCGACTTCGGGGCGGTCACGCCGGCCCCCATCAACTCCGGATCGGCCGCGCCCTGCTCGGCCAGCATCAGGCGGAATTCGCGGGTCATGCCGCCCTCTCCTGTTGAGCAAATTCACGACGCGCACGCAATGCCTTGGCAACGCGGTCGTAGAGAACGACGTTGACGGCAGCAGCAAGGTTCAAACATGCTTGCGCGGGGATGATGACGGATCGGGCGCAGCGACTAGTAATGGCTTTACCGAGCGTACCGTCTTCCGGGCCAAAAACGTAAAACGACCGGGGAAGATGGAAAAACTCATCCAGCATGACAGCGCCGGGCACGATATCGACGGCAACCGGCTCGCAATCATACGGACAATAGGCCAGCACATCATCGCCATGAAACAGCGGCCGGTGCCGGGTTGTGTGCATCGTATCGGTAGATACCTTGTGGTAGCGGTGCCCTGAGACGGCTACGAACGCCGCATCGAAACAGAACGCCGCACGAAGCACAGCGCCGACGTTGTGGCTGGTTTTGGGGCTGACCAAGCCGATTGCACAAAAGCCACGGCGGGGCATTTCGACGCCTGCAATCGGTCCCATCACCCCATCCTCCCAGCCCGCACCGCCGCCAGCCGCTTGATCACCTCGTCCAGCGCATCGCCGGAGAGAAATACCGTCTGCGTCTGCATCCGGCCGCACATGTCGCGCTCGACGCGGATGCTGATCTCGTCGCAGTCGTCGATCTCGATTTCGATGGCCTCGGTGCAGAGGCCCTCTTCGCTGGGGATGATGATGGGGTGGGTGTGGAGGTGGGGGGTCATCACACCCCCTCCACACAAAACGGAGCCGCACCGGCCATCTCGCCGGCCCGCGCACATGCCGCCTCATGGAACTCGCGGACCTCGGCGGCCGAGAAATCGCGGCGCGTCAGGTCGGCCATGGTGCAGCGCGTGTGCTGGTCCACGAGATCGATAATCGCCAGCGCCATGCGGCGGATCATGGTGTCGCGGTGGACGGTGGCGCGGCTGACGATCCAGGCTTCGGCGGCAGCGAACGCTTCGGGCCACGTTGCGCCGAAAACGAATTCTCCGTTGCCAAGAATGCCGGTCGGGTAGATCGAAACAGTCGCCGGCCGTTCTTCACGGTCCTCATTGCCGCTCATCGTTCCGACACGCGATTTGTGACCAAGCATCTTGCCAAGCCGCACGCATTCGGCGCGGAGATCAGCCGCCGTCATGGCATCGGCCAGCGGGGCTACGGTGTTGGTGTTCATTATTCGGCTTCCCGATCATTCTGCATCGCCGTCTCCAAATCCGGCATGTCGTCCAGCGCGCCAAGCCAGTCGGCCAGCTCGTCCTCGGTGTAGCGACGGGCACGGCGCATCTCGGAGCACACGGCGGCGCGCAGTTCGGCTCGCAGCTTGTTCAGCCGTGCCACGTCTGGGCCGGTTTCGTCCGGGGCGTCGTAGCCTGCGGGCATGCGGTGGTGGGGGGCGAGGATGGTGTTCATGGCGGCGGTATCCGTCTGTGGTTTCAGAACCTTAATTCCACTCATCCGCCCTGTCCAGAGAAAAACGAACGCGCGATAACTTTTTTAGGTTGCGGAATGTCGGAGCATGCGCATAGGATACGGCATGCGCGATCAAATTCTCACCGAAATCCTGTCCCGCCGCAATGCGGTCAAACACATCGCGGAGGCATGCCGCATCACGCCGGCAGCCGTATCGCAATGGTCGAGGGTGCCGCGATGGCACGTCGAAACCGTGGCGGCGCTGGTGAGCGTCAAGGCCGAGGATATTCGGCCCGATTTGTATCCTGCGGGGATGGAGTGATGGCTCCTCCCAGCTACGTCCTCACCGATGACATGCGCGCCAATATCCGCCAGATGCGCGAGAACGGCATTTCGTGGACCGCCATCGCCGGGCTGATCGGCGTCTCCAAGTGGACGATCGACATCATATCGCGGGAGTTCCGCAGCGTCGGCATCGGACGCGTTCATGCCTCACCGACCGGGCCTCGGCTGCCGTGGACGCAAGAGCGTGATACCGAGATGGTGCGACGCTTTGCGCTGGGCGAGAACAACGCGCGCATCGCGCAGGCGCTGGAAACCAGCAAAGCGGCCGTGACGGCGCGGATGGCGATCTTGCGAGAACGCGGGCTTTCCGTCACGCGCGGGGAATGTCGGGACTGGGGCGGCGCTGCGTCCGTCGAACTGCCCCCGATGCCGTCGCGGAGTTGGGCGACGCCGCCAGCGATGCGGGCCAAGCCGGTGACGACGATGCGACGTTGTCTCGGCACGGAATGCGGGGGGGGCAGTTTCCCATCGGTCGGCCCCGGCAACAGGCTATGCTCGCGGTGCCTTGGCACAACGTCTCGGGTAGGAATAATGTAATGTCCTGGTGGGTTCTCGTTCCGCTTGTGTGGATCAGCGCGCTACTTTGGGTGGTGGGCTGGATTTATCTGGTGTCGGAGCGGAAACCGCCGTGCAATGCGCTGCGGGACAAGGACGGGTGGAGGGGGACGGATCAATGATCGACCGTGACGCCGAGATTGCGACGATGGTGGATGAGTATTTGGTGAAAACCAGTCGATTTGGGCACGCGCCGACGGAGAAGCATTCCGCTGCTGGGCGCGCCGCCGGACACACCGCATATGCGCGATACTGGCAAGCGAGAATGGGCATGAAAAACACAGAAATCCCGCCAATGCCGGAAGATTTCGTGATCTTGCCAGACGAAACCCCGGCCGAGGATGTCGAACGGCGCGGCGTAATCGGGACTGAAACGGAATGAGCGCGCCAGAATTCAAAATACGGACTATTGCGGATATCCGCGCGATACCGATCGAAAAGCGGGATGCATTTTTGACCGATCTCAAATATTGGCTAGAATTTCTTGACGATAACGAGAAAATTGTCGCAGAAATTGCGACTGATCTTGGCTTGCCGTCAAACTCTATAATCATGGACGACGACCGTGAATGCATGACATGGATTGACGACGGCGAACATAAAACTTTCATTGTCCTTCATCCGGCAGAGAGTAAACAACCATGACGTACGCGGCGCAATCGGGCGTGTCAGCTTTTGGACCGGCCGGCACGGACGACGCCGCGCAGACCCACGCCAGCGGGCCGAGGGCTTCGGGCCTACGCGCTGGCGTGGTGCTTATCTGATGCAATGGTGGTGGTGGCCCATGACGGCAGCTGTAGCGTGGGGCGTTGATGCAATTCTTTCTCGGCGTGCATCAGCCCAGCGACGCCGCGCGAGCGCCGAGAGCATTCGTATCGATCAACCGCATTCGCAATCGCAAATCTCCATTTCCCGTAAGGGAGTGGATCATGGATAGCGGGGCATTCACGACCGTCAACAAATTCGGCGGCTATCCCGAGGAACCGGCGGTGTATGCCGCGCAAATTCGGCGGTGGGCCGATAATGGCGAGCTATTGGCTGCGGTGTCTCAGGATTACATGTGCGAACCGTTCGTCTTGGCGCGGACTGGTCTGACGATTGCCGATCATCAGCGGCTCACAATCGAGCGATACGACGCGCTGCTGGAAGCGGGGACTGCGGGTGTCTACGTGATGCCGGTCCTGCAAGGCTATGCGCCGGCTGATTATGTCGCGCATATCCGGCAATATGGCCCGCGATTGGCTCACGGCGCATGGGTTGGCGTCGGCAGTGTGTGCAAGCGCAATGGCACCCCGAGCGCGATCGAGTGCGTGTTGCTGGCGATCAAAGCCGAGAGGCCCGATCTGCGGCTGCACGGATTTGGGGTCAAGATCACGTCGCTTGGCTCACAGCTGGTGCGCGATCTGCTGCACAGCGCGGACTCGATGGCGTGGTCTTACGCGGCGCGGATGACGGGCGGCGATGGCAACGACATCCGCAACGGCATCCGGTATGCGCGGCGGGTCGAGACGATGGCGACGCAGGAAAGTTTCTTTGGGATTGACCAATTCGGCCCCGTCTATCTGGCGCCGATGCAGGGCGGGGCTGCGGCTCCCCGTGCGTGTGACGATGGTTCGTCCCTGAAACTGGCCGCCGATGCCCCGAGTGTCGGCGGTCCCTTTTCGAGGGAGTGGTGGGAAATATGAGCCGGGTCGAGGTCATCGGGAATGCCAAGCTTTATCTCGGCGATTGTCGGGAGATTTTGCCTACGCTGGGGCGGGTGGACGCAGTTGTTACGGACCCGCCGTATGGGAATGCCAACCACGACGGGGATTGGAATGCGCGCCTGAACGACCATCGCGGCATCGAGAATATGCCCATTGCCAACGACACGGCCGATGCGATGCGAGCAGTTATGGATGACATGCTCCGGGCTGTCGTGCCGCTCTTGAGCAAGCAGGCGTCGGCGTGCTGCTGCTTTTGTGGCG
>DATNEJ010000417.1:0-10888 GCA_035606775.1 Acetobacteraceae bacterium
GTCCGCGATTCCTCCGCCGCCTGCACCATGGCATCGCGGGAGACATGCGCAACATCCACCAGCATCCCGACCTGGTTCAGCATGCGGACCGCCGCGCGGCCCAGGGTGGACAGCCCGCCATGCTCCGCTTCCCGGTCGCCCAGGTCGCGACGCGGGTTGCAGGAATCGGCCAGCGCGTTGTGCCCGTTATGCGTCAAGGTCAGGTAGCAGGCGCCGCGTTCGCGGAACCGCGCGATGCGGGACACATCCGCGCCGACCGCGAAGCCGTTCTCTACGCAGGGCACGATCGCCAGCACGCTGTCGCGCTTCGCCGCCCGGATCTGCTCGGCCGAACGCGCGATGCGCGCGGTGATGCCGGCCTCGGTCCGGCCCATCGCATTGATGTGGTCGAGCATGGCGATCGCACGCTCGAACGCCGCATCCTCGGCGGCCGGCGTGCGCTGGATCTGCGGGATATAGGCGGCGAAGCAGCCGGCGGCCAATCCGCCGCGCAGCATCTTCGGCAGATCCACGCGCCGGGCACCGTCCTCGAACGGGCCGGGGCCGGTCGGCCACGGTATGTCGATATGCGTGTCCAGCGTCACGAGCTGGCAATGCGTGGCGAGTGCGTCCGGTTGCATGGCATCGTTCATGGGCGGCACGCTTGCAGATATCCGCGTGACAAGAAAGGGGCCGATTCGTACATCACGGCCCCTGCACGACCCTTTGCGCGAGGCAAACGAAGCTGATGAGCGGCCTGCCCCGTCTCCGCATCGCTGCGACCGTACTCGCGGTGCTTGCGCCCTGCTCGGCTGCGCGAGCTCGCCTGGACCCGCCGGAGATCGGCTCCTGGACCTTGCTCTGCCCTGCCTCGCCCCGTTCTTCGGGATGCATCTTGCGCCTGCGCGACGGTATCGCCGAACCCATCGGCAGCACCGGCCTGAGCGTGGCAGTGGAGGTACACGCCCTTGGCCATGCGCTGATCCCGGTCATCGCACTGCGCGGGCTGACAATGCGGGAGCAGGTTGCTGGTACGTTGCTGCTGGCGCCTTCGGCCGCGTTGCGATTCGACACCGAACCGCCGTTACAGCTTAACTGCGGCCCGGACGGCGCGGCCTATCTGTGTGCGCCGCAGGGTGCGGCAGCAACCGCTTCGTCCATCGCTCTGCGGAAGGCCGCTGCTGTCACCGTGCGCATCACCTTCGCGCCGCGCGGGATGGCCCCGTTGCCGCCGATCGAACGCAGTGTGGCATTGAAGGAAACCGAGGCAGCCCTCGCGCGCCTGCGGGCATCGGGTGCGGCCGGCGAAGCTGCGCCGGTCGAAGCCGGACTCGACTGGCGCGGCGCGCTCGACAAGGTCCTGCGCGCGACCGGGCTTGCCGGCGGCGCGGCTGATCCGGCGCCGAGGCTCGCACCGGGCGGGAGCCGCGAGTGATCCCGCTGCGCCTCCGCCGGCTACAACGCGCCGCCGCGCCGGCCTGCCATCGCGCCAAGCCGCAGCCGCAGCGCGTTCAGCTTGATGAAGCCCTGCGCGTCGAACTGGTCGTAGGCGCCCTGGTCTTCCTCGAACGTCACCACTTTCATCGAATGCAGGCTGTTGGGCGATTCCCGTCCGATGCAGGTGACATTGCCCTTGTACAGCTTCATGCGCACGCGGCCGTTGACGCTGTGCTGGCTGGTGTCGATCAGCGCCTGCAGCATCCGCCGCTCCGGGCTGAACCAGAATCCGTTGTAGATCAGTTCGGCGTAGCGCGGCATCAGGCTGTCCTTAAGATGCGCCGCCTCGCGGTCGAGCGTGATGCTTTCGATGCTGCGGTGTGCCGCCAGCAGGATCGTGCCGCCCGGGGTTTCGTACACACCGCGCGACTTCATGCCGACGAACCGGTTCTCCACCATGTCCAGCCGGCCGATGCCGTTGGCTTTCCCAAGCTCGTTCAGCCGCGTCAGCAGCGCCGCCGGCGACAGCCGCACGCCATCGATCGCCACCGGATCGCCGCGCTCGAAATCCACCGCGATCACCGTTGCCTTGTCCGGCGCATCTTCCGGACGAATGGTGCGCTGGTAGACGATCTCGTCCGCCTCGATCGCCGGATCCTCGAGGATCTTTCCTTCCGAGGAGGAGTGCAGCAGGTTCGCATCGACGCTGAACGGCGCTTCGCCGCGCTTGTCCTTGGCGATCGGAATCTGGTTCTGCTCGGCGAACGCCAGCAGCTTCGTCCGGCTGGTCAGGTCCCATTCCCGCCACGGCGCGATGATCTTGATGTCGGGCTTCAGCGCGTAATAGGACAGCTCGAACCGCACCTGGTCGTTGCCCTTGCCGGTCGCCCCGTGCGCCACCGCATCGGCGCCGACCTGTTCGGCGATCTCGATCTGCCGCTGGGCAATCAGCGGGCGGGCAATCGAGGTGCCGAGCAGATACTGGCCTTCGTAGAGCGCGTTGGCGCGGAACATTGGGAAGACGAAGTCGCGCACGAAGACCTCGCGCAGGTCGTCGACGAAGATCTCCTTCACGCCGAACATCTCCGCCTTCTTGCGGGCGGGCTCCAGTTCCTCGCCCTGGCCGAGGTCGGCGGTGAAGGTGACGACCTCGCAGCGGTAGGTCATTTGCAGCCAGCGCAGGATCACGCTGGTGTCCAGCCCGCCGGAGTAGGCAAGAACGACCTTCTTCACATCCTTGACCGGCATCGCAGCTTCCTTCGCCTGGGATCGATCGTGTCGGGGTGCGGGGGAGTAGCCCCGGGTGGGGGGCAGCGCAAGCCGATGGCGGCATCGCGCCTATGCGCCGGTGCGCTTCGCGAGAACAATCGCCGGACCACCGGGTATCGGCGGGCCGGACCAAGGAGACCTGACCTCGATGGACAACGAATTCGATCCCGCGCTGGATGGCTGGCGCGCGCTGAAGGGGGCCGCGTTGCCCGGCGGCCTCGGCGTGCCCTGGGCGCGGCGCGAGGGGGAGGGCTGGCGCTACGGTATGCTGACCGGTGTCGCCCATGCCAATCCGCAGGGCGCCGTGCATGGCGGTGTGCTGGTGACCTTCGCCGACCACGGGTTGAGCATGCTGGCCTGGGAAGCGGCGGAGCGGGCGCCCTGCACCACGATCCAGCTCAACACCCACTTCCTCGATGCGGTGCGTCCGGGCGAATTCGTCGAGCTGCTGGGCGAGGTGACGCGCCGCACCCGCGCCTTGGTATTCACCCGCGGGACGCTGTGGGCCGCCGGCCGTCCCGTGGCGGCGGCCGACGGCATCTGGCGAGTTTTACGAAGTGCCTGACTTGTTTGCATCTTCGCCATTCCGCTCGCATCCTGCCCGGACGCCCTGGAGGAACGCGACATGGACCAGCCGAATCAGGTCATCCGGTCGATTGGCCCCCTGACCCTGGCGATCGACATCGGCGGCAGTCACCTGAAAGCCGGTCTTCTCGATACCAATGGCGGGGTGGTCATGGGGCCGGTGCGTGTCAACACCCCGGCCGAAGCCAAGCCGGAAGCGGTGATCGAGGCGCTTGCCGGGCTGATCGCGGAGCTCGGGACATTCGACCGGATCTCCGTCGGTTTCCCCGGCGTGGTGCGCCACGGCCTCGTGCTGACGGCGCCCAATCTGGACTCGGCGGCGTGGCACCGGTTCCCGCTCGCCGCCGCCCTGTCGGATCGGTTCGGCAAGCCGGCCCGCCTGCTGAACGACGCCGAGGTGCAGGGGCTGGGCGTCATCAAGGGGGACGGCGTGGAGTGCGTGATCACCGTGGGGACCGGCATGGGTTTCGCGCTGTTCGACGATGGCAGGCTGACGCCGCATCTGGAGCTGGCGCACCACCCCGTCCACAAGGGCAAGACCTATGACGAGTACATCGGCGACGCCGCCTACAAGTCCGTCGGCCGCAAGCGGTGGAACCGCCGCGTGAAGCGGGCGCTGAAGCACATCACCAATCTGGTCGGCTACGACACGCTGTATATCGGCGGCGGGAACGCCAAGAACATCGACCTGGATCTGAGCGGCAACATCCGCACCGTGTCGAACGAGGCCGGCATCACCGGCGGCGTGCGGCTATGGGACAAGGCGCTGGACGTGGCGTTTGCCGGCGACTGAGAGACCCGTTCCGATCGCTGTCCGGCAGCACGGGTCTTCCCGGTCTCGGTCATACCAACGGTCATGAAGAATGACCGCTGGCATGAGTCTTGGTTTGGCGCGCCGCCGCCCGCCAACCCGGCGCGCGGTACCAACCGGCGGAAGCGCAGGAAGAGTCAGCGCTCCCGCCGGTTGGTATCAGTTGTTCCCGGACAGGTAGTTCATTGCCGCCTGAACGCCGCCCGCCTTGTGCGGCACGCCGGCGACGCGCATCCCCATCTCCACCCCCGCCAGTGTCCCGGCGAGTTGCAGCACGCCCAGATCGCCCATATGGCCGATACGGAACACCTTGTCCTCGATCCGGCCCAGGCCGTTGCCCAGGCTCATGTTGAAGTTTTCCAGGATGACGCTGCGCAGCTTGTCGGCGCTGTGGCCATCTGGCGTGCGCACCGCGGTGACGCCGGGCGCGTAGGCGCGCGGGTCCTGGCATTGCAGGTCCAGGCCCCAGGCTCGCACCGCGCGCCTTGTCGCCTCGGCATAGCGGTCGTGGCGCGCAAAGACGTTCGCCAGACCTTCTTCCAGCAGCATCGCCAGCGCCTCGTTCAGCGCATAGAGAAGGTTGATCGCCGGCGTGTAGGGGAAGAAGCCGGTCTTGTTGGAGGCAACCAGCGGCTCCCAGTCCCAGTAGCTGCGGTGAGTCTTGTTGGCCTTCGCCGCCGCCAGGGCCTTGTCGCTGATCGCGGTGAACGACAGGCCGGGCGGCACCATCAAACCCTTCTGCGACCCGGCGATGGTGACATCCACGCCCCATTCGTCGTGCCGGAAATCGGCACAGGCGAGCGAGGAGATCGCATCCACCATCAGCAGCGCCGGGTGGCCGGCACCGTCGATGGCGGCGCGGACCGCGGCAACATCGGTCATGCAACTGGTCGAGGTCTCGCTGTGCACCACACAGACCGCCTTGATCCGGTGTTCCCGATCGTCGCGCAGCAGCGCACCGATCGCGGCGGGATCGGCGCCGCGGCGCCAGTCCGTATCGAGCGCCGCCACATCCAGGCCGTGCCGGAGCGCCATCAGTTCCCACAGATGGGCAAACTGGCCGGTACGGCTGATGAGCACGCGATCGCCGGCGGACAGGGTGTTGACCAGGGCCGCTTCCCACGCGCCGGTGCCCGAAGCAGGGAAGATCCCGACGATGCCTTCCGTCTGGAACACCTGCCGCAGCCTGGCGACAACCTGCCGACCCAGCGCGCCGAACTCGGGACCTCGATGGTTGATGGCGTTGTGGTCCATGGCCCGCAGCACCCGATCGGGCACGTTGGTCGGCCCGGGTGTCTGCAGGAAGTGTCGGCCGGCGGTGTAGTCAGACATGAAAAGCGTCCTCCAAGGGCCGCGTAGAAGCATGCGCGGGCCTGGTTGGCAATGATGTTTGAAGATGGGAGGGGTGCGCGCAGCATAAGACCAAAGGCTTATCCGGAGCGTACAAAATCCCGCCGGCGGATGCGCCGCATTCCGTTCCGAAACGCTCGATCGAATGTGCGGCGGCACGTGTCCATCGGAACTTGTTCAGGCAGGACGCGGGAATTTCCCGATCCGCAGGTTCGGCAGCGCGGCGTCGAAGCAGGCCGTGACGTTCCGCGTTTACCCAGCGACCATGTCGCGCCCGGACACTGTGGTCAACGGCCCTTGAATGGCCCGGCCCGCCGCTTTTCTACGAAAGCGGTAGCAGCCTCACGAAAATCTTCCGTCAAATGCAGCTTTGCCATGCCGACATGCAGGATGGCCTCCTGCTGCACTTGGCGGAGCCGCCACCGGCGCAACCGGACGGTGGAGCGCACGCCCAGCGGCGGATGGCTCGCTATCTGCGCGGCGAGCGCGCGGGCGGCGTCGAGGTACTGGCCCTTTGGCGCCACCTCATCCACGACGTTGGCTTTCAGTGCCTCCTCGGCGGTGAAGAACCGGCCCGTCAGGCTGACCTGGGTGGCCAGCGAACCGGCGCCGCGGAAGTCCAGCAACGCCCAATACTTGGCGCCGGACAGGCCGCGTGGCGCCTCGGTGACCTGGAAGCGCGTGCCTTCCTCCGCGACGATCAGGTCGCATTCCAGCGCCAATCCCAGCGCAAGGCCGAGCACGTAGCCATGAACGGCGGCGATGACCGGCTTCCAGTTCACCGAGTCGATCAGCAGGTCCTGCGCATTGGCGTCGCGCGCCTGCGGGCCGCCGTGCCGTTCCATCTCCTCGCGCGGGCGCAACTGGCGCTGCTGCACATCGGCACCGGATGAGAAGGCGCGTCCCTTGCCGGTAAGAATGGCAACGTCCGCCTCCGGGTCGATGTCGAAGCGGTGCATGGCGTCCAGCGCCTGCCGGGTCAGTTCGTCGTTGAACGCGTTCAGCTTGTCCGGACGGTTGAAGCTGATCGTCGCGATCCGGTCGCGGCATTCGTACTGGACGAGAGCGTCGGCTTCGTCGGTCATGTTCGGGTTGTCTCCTCGCCGTCCGTCGTTACTCCGCGCTCAGCACCGTGATTCGTCCCGGTGCCTGGCGCGCGAAGATGGTTGGGCGATACATGTCGGAGACTTCCGCACCGGGCAACTCGTAGGTCCCTGGCGTGACCGCGCGAAGGCGCACCGCCAGACGGAAGGCGGGCTGATCGGGCGTGAGATCGACGACGGCGGCGTACCGATCGTCGGCGGCGGGCTGTGCTTCCGTCTCGCTCAGTTTGCCAAGCCAGGCCATGCCGGGTGCGTCACCGGCGGCCATGCGGCCGGCAATCTCCCACCCCGCCGGCAGACCGTGCTGGAGCATGACGCGGTGCGCCTGGCCGTCTTCGGCCTGCCCTTCCAGCAGCAGCACGAAGACCGTGTTCTGTTTCAGATGATCCAGATCGAGGGGCTGCCCGTCGGTGGTCAGGAATTGCCGGGAGATGCGCATCTGTGCCCGAGCGGCCGGCAGTGCCGCGGCCGGCACACCGACGATGGACACGGTCTGCCAGACCGCTTGCCGACCCAGGTTGCGTGCCGTCGCCGCTGTGGTCAGCGAAACCGACTGGACCGATGCCGGCGGCAGATCGTGTCCATCGACAGCGACGTGGGCGGGCGGCAGGCCGCGGCCCAGCACCGCGCCGGCAACGGCAGCCCATGCCTGCTCCTGTGTGCTAAGCGTATCGGGATCCAGGTTCGCCCCCGGCAGCAGGCTCACGAGATGCGCCAGACGATCGGTGGCGAGGCCGCTTTCCTTGAGCAGCACCGCGATCGCCGCCTGGTCGCGCAGGGCCGAACCGTAATCCGCGTTCCAGTAATGGCGCTCCGGCGCGGCCAGTGCTGCCGCGAACGCTGCCTCGGCGCGTGGTTTGTCGTGTGCAAGTGCCAGGGCCGCGGCCAGTTGTGCCTTGGCCAGCGGCGTCGGCAGATGATCGATCCGCTCCGCCAGCACCCGTGCCGCGCCGGGACGCCCCTGCCCGGCGCGCGCGAGCACGTAGAGGCGATACGCCTGGGCAGCCAGATCTTCAGGAGTAGTCCCCGCCTGATCGGCGGCGTCGGCGATGAACTTGAGCGCGTCCTTCAGCGCTGCGTCGGGGATCGCGGCGCCCGCCTCGCGGGCGCGCAACAGAAAGTCCGTGGCATACACCGACAGCCACGGTTCCGCATCGCCGCTGGCGGACCAGAGGCCGAAGCCGCCGTCGAAGCGCTGACGGTCCAGAACGTACCCGACGGCCTGCTGCAAGGTGCCCCCGCGGTCCGCGCCGGCCATCGGCCCGTCGGCGAGAATGGTGAGCGGGAAGCCGCGGCTGGTGGCCTGTTCCAGGCAGTTCAGCCTGTAGCGTTCCAGTGCCTGGACGAGGCCCGCGACGTCGTAGCGGACCGCGCCACCGAAGCTCGCCGATGCGCGCCAGGTGCCGGGAAGGAATTGATCGATCGCCGGCGCCACGCGTGCCTCTGCACCGGGCGCCAGTTCCGTCCCGGAAACCAGCGTGGTGGCGCCGCGCGCGGGCCGCACGGTGATCGCGGTCTGGCGTTGGATGTGGAAGCCGGACGGTCCCGTGACATCCAGGCGGATGACACCCCGGCCGGCGCCGGTGGCGTGCAGCATCGTGAACGGCAGGGCCTGGGCGCCCTGCGCCAAGGTCGCGGTCAGTCTGGTCGCACCGGCGATTGCCAGCGGCCCGTCAACGCTGATGGCCGCAGCCATCTCGCCGGCCGGCAGATCCAGGTTCTGCAGCAGCACGGTGAGCCTGGTGTCATCGCCGGGTGCCAGGAAGCGCGGCAGCAGCGGCTCCGCCACCAGCGGATCGCGCACGGTGATGTCACCGTTCGCGGCACCGACCCGCGTACCGCTCCAGGCGACGGCCATCAGCCTGACCTGCCCATTGAAGTCCGGCAGGTCGAGCGGCACTTCCACCACGCCGTCCGCGCCGGCCTGTGCCGGCGGCAGAAACAAGGTCACGGTCTTCTGCGGCGTCTCGGGCAGCACGAAGCTGCCTTCGTCGCCGCCCTGCCGCAGCGCGGTAGCAGCGCCGTCCGGCGGCGCGATCAGCCGGCCCCAGTCGTCGCGGATATCCAGTCCCAGCCGGCGCCGGCCGAGAAAGTGGTCGGACGGATCCGGCGACGCGAAGCTGGTGAGCCGAAGAATGCCCTCGTCCACCGCGGCGAGGCTCACCCACGCGCCGGGCGCGGTGCGTATCCGCAGCGTGGCGCGGGCGCGGGGTGGGTGTTTGTCAGCGGTCTCCAGTGTAACCGGCAGCGTTCGGGTAGAAGGATCGATGCCGACCCATGCGAGGCCGATCGCCCGTTCTGGGCGCGCCCTCGCATCGGCGGCGGTGCGAAACACATGGACGGCGACATACGCACCCGGCCCCCAGCCGGCGTCCACCGGCACGTCAACATCGGTGCCGCCTGCCGGCATGTCCAGCGTGCGCAACGCGTGCACCCGATCGGTCAGCACCAGCAGTGTCGCCTTGCCCGCGAACGGCGGCGCAATGTGGATGCGGGCGGTGTCCCCCGGCGCATAGGCTTTTCGATCGGCCGAGACATCGACCTGATCCGGCACGTCCGGACTGTCGGACGACACCCAGCCGGAGCGGAAGCGCATCGATGTCGCGGCTATGCCGCCGGCTTCGGACACCTCGATCCGGTAGCGGCCGAAATCCAGCTTGCGCGCGAACCGCAGCGGTGCGTCGGCAGGGATGGTGACATCGGCGGTCTGCAGCGGTTCGTCCCGCCAGACGGTCTCATACCGTGCCAGGCTGCCGCGCATCACCAGACGCCAATCCGGCCTC
Source organism: Acetobacteraceae bacterium (assembly GCA_035606775.1). GTDB lineage: Bacteria > Pseudomonadota > Alphaproteobacteria > Acetobacterales > Acetobacteraceae > Rhodopila. The sequence continues at coordinate 9,318 of DATNEJ010000417.1, forward strand.
TCCCGCACCAGGCGCAGCCGCGCCTTCATGCCGATGCGCACGCCGTCGGGATTGACGGCGGCAATGTCGAACGCCGCCTCCGCGCCGGCATCCACCGCGTTGCCTGCAAAGGCTGGCTTGATGCCGATCAGGTTGCCGGAAGGGCGAACCGGCACTTCCACCGTTGCCCGGGAGCCATGGCCCGACGGATCGTTGACGGTAACCCCGATCACGGCCTTCAGCGCCTGCGTGGTGTCGGGAACGCGCGGCAGGTCGACGCGCAACGTCGTGTGCCCCTGCGCATCCGTAGCGGGCAGGTCAATGTCGCGGGTGTCCGGCGCATAGGTCTCGTTAACAAGGCCAATGCGGTAGCCGGTCAAGGCCGGGAAGGGCGCCGGATTCACGGCAAGCTGCAAGGTTGCCTTGCCGGTAAGGCCGGCACCCGGGGCGCCATAGAGGAAGCGCGCCGCCACCGGCAGCGCAAAGGGCTTCGCCGGTACCAGCGGCCCCGGCGCAGGACCGAGATCGACCGCCATACGGTCCGGGACGAACGCGTCGACCCGGAACGTTGCCGAACCGATGGGCGCCTGAGCAGGATCGGTCTTGACTTCGACCGACCAGGTCCCAACTGGTGCGCTGATGGAAAGAGTAACCGGCAGGTGAAGCGATGCATCGCCACCACGCGGCGGCACGACATCGGCGAAGACCTGTCCGTTCGGCCGCCTGATGATCAGGTGGGCAGGTATGTCCTTCGGCCGGCCCGCATCGTCGCGCAGCAAGGCCATGACCTGCACGGTCTCTCCGGGCCGATAGATGCCGCGATCCAGCCATACGAACGCATCGAGCGGACCAGGATCCGGCAATCCCGCGACCCCGCGATCGGACAGGTCGAAGGACGCGGCATTCAGATCCAGCAGGGTGAAATCGTCGCCGGCGCCGAAAGCCTGGACAAGGCGGGGCGCCAGCGGACCGTCGCCATGCAGCAGCGGCGCGGCGAACCGGCCCACACCATCGGCATCGGTGGTTGTCTCCCCAAGAACATCGTTGTTGTCGGCAAGCAGGCGGAGAGTGACCCCGGCACGCGGCAGTACGTCGCTGTAGCCGCGTATCTGCACCGTCAATCCATCGGCTCCGCGCCAGACGGTCGGGGCAAGGTCGGTGCGCAGGATCATCTGGACAGCACCCGGCGCACCCGGGGTGCCGTCGGCCGCGCGCACGATCAGCGCATAGAGTCCGGGGCCGGCGCTGGCCAGGGCGTCGGGCAGGGGCAGCGATGTGTGGGCGGACTTGTTGGCCTCCCACTGTGGTATCGACGCCCGCCCTTCCCACACCATCCGTCCGGTCTGTTCGGCGATGTTGTCCGCCGTCCAGGTATCGACGTTGTGGCCAAGCTGCGCATTGCGCAGGAAGCCGGCGATGACGTTGCGGTCGGACAGGCGGGCAAGCGTCAGCTTGACTTCCGAAAGGTTCACCGTGGTCAGGCCCACGGCCTGGGTCTGGCCGCGCGGCAGGATGAACATGCGCGAATCGAAGTCGATGCGCGGCCGGCGATTGGCCATCGCAACGGAGAAGGTCGCGTCCTTGCGCAGTGA
>DATNEJ010000421.1:0-10599 GCA_035606775.1 Acetobacteraceae bacterium
CGCCAATGCGCGCATCGCGCTGCCGTCGCTCGATATCGTCACCCTGGGCGCGGGCGGCGGGTCGATTGGCCATCAGGATCGCGCGGGCCTGCTGGCCGTCGGCCCGGAAAGCGCGGGCGCCGATCCGGGGCCGGCGTGCTACGGCCAGGGCGGCGAGGCGGCGACCGTGACGGATGCGAATCTGGTGCTTGGCTATCTGGACCCGGCGAATTTCCTGGGTGGCCGGCACGCGCTGGATGTTCCGGCCGCCGATGCGGCGGTTGGCCGGCTGGCGTGCGGCCTGGGCCTGGAACCGCACGAAGCAGCGTCCGGCATCCACCGCCTGGTCAACACGAAGATGGCGGACGGCGTGCGCATTGCCACCGTCCGGCGCGGCGTCGATCCGCGCGGCTACACGCTGCTGGCGTTCGGTGGCGCGGCGGGACTGCACATTACCGCGGTGGCGGCGGAGCTTGGCATCGCTCGCGTGGTCGTGCCGGTGGCCGCGTCGGTGCTGTCTGCCTGGGGCATGCTCAACACCGATCTTCGCGTCGAACTTAGCCGCAGCCAGGGGCAGCGCAACGGCATCGACGTGCCGGCGCTGCAACAGGCCTTCGCGGCGATGGAACAAGAAGGCCGGCAGCGGCTGTCGTGGTTCCAGGGTAACATCGCGATCCGCCGTTCGGCCGACATGCGCTACGGGGAGCAGGTGTTTGAAATCGCGGTCCCGCTGGATGGGCTGGACTGGACCTCGCCCGGGCTGCCCAGCGCCATCGAGGAAGCGTTCCATCGCGCGCACGAAGCGCTCTACACCTATGCGCTGCGCGATCAGGACGTGGTGCTGGTGAATGCCCGGCTGTCCGTGACCGGTCGTCTGCCCGCAGCGGCGGCAACGGCCGCCGCGGAAGGCGACAAGACCGAGGCAGGTCCGAAAGGCACTCGGCGGATCTATCTTGGCGACTGGAATGAAGTACCGGTCTACGACTTCGCGGCGTTGGCAGCCGATCAGGCCATCGCCGGTCCGGCGATCGTCGAATCGGACACCACCACCGTGTTGCTGCGCGCCGCCGACCGGGCACGGTTCGACGGGCGGGGCTGGCTGGAGATCACGGTCGGATAGCGGATGGCGGGCGCGGCTTGACCATCCTGCCGGTTTGTCCATTACTGTCGGAGACGCCGTTTATGGAGCGACTCATGGCCGGGGATGTCCCGCTGAAGGTCTTCTGGCAGCCTGGATGAACGAGCTGCCTGAAACTCAAGGAGTTTCTCTCGGTCCGTGCGATCGAGTTCGAATCGATCAATGTGCTTGAAGATCCCGCCGGCCTGGCGGAGCTGAGGCGGCTTGGCGCGCGCTCCGTGCCCGTGCTGTCGCGCGGCGATGCGTTTGTGTTCGCGCAGAATATCGGCCACGTGGTCAAGTTCCTTGGCCTGAACGAGAAGACCGGGCCGGTGCTGTCCCCGGCGCAACTCATCGCGCGCCTCGACCGCTTCATGGCCACGGCCGAACGGCTGATTCCACAGATGCCGGATGACCGCCTTGCGATCGAGGTGCCGAATAGGCCACGCACCTACCGGGTGCTCGGCCATCACCTGTTCCGCATTCCGGAGGTGTTCCTCAACGTCGCCGAAAACGGCGAGACGCTGACCTACGAAAGCCTCACCTCGCCGCCACCGGAGGCGATGCAGACGACGGCTGCGATCGCCGCATACGGCCAGGCGGTGCACGGAAGGCTGACGTCCTGGTGGGCAGCGAAGGCCGACAAGTCCGGCAAGGACCCGGTGCAGACCTACTACGGCCCGCAGATCCTGCACGAGTATCTGGAACGCACGACCTGGCATTGCGGCCAGCACGTCCGCCAATGGATCATGCTGCTCGGCATGGCAGGAATCGACGTGGGCGAGCCGCTCGGCGCCAAGGATTTCGCCGACCTGCCGATGCCCAGCAGCGTGTGGGACGGGTAGCGAGCGGCCGTGCCGAGCGACTGAGGTAGCCGTTGCTGTCCAAGCACTGAATCGTATGCCGGAGCCCAGGCGCCCCGAATATATGCGCACTGTGTAACCCACGTAGCTGCACCGCCTCTACGCGTTCGCCGTCCGATCCGCGCAACACGGTCGACGGGCTGATCTAGAGCGTGTTCGGTGCAAATAGACGCACCGACCAAGCTCTACTCCTTGTTTGATCGCGTGATTCACGTCTCCGGCGATTCCGCCTGCGACGATCACGCTCTAGCCCCAACCTGGAAAGTGCATTTGATCAGAAATATTGCAACTGTAATGCCGACTAGCCTCCTGACTCGAACCCTGGGTACAACGTCATCCCGCCATCAATATAGAGCGTCGTCCCGACGATGTAGTCGGTAAAATCCGAGGCAAGCCATACCGCAGCGCGACCGATTTCGTCCGCCTCGCCGATACGTTTGTAAGGCACCAGCTTCATGAGATCCGCGTAGGCCGCCGGTGTCGCCCATGCTGCCGCGTTGATCGGCGTGCGAATCGCGCCAGGTGCAATGGAATTCACACGAATGCGCTTTTCTGCCACCTCCTGTGCCAAGCTTTTCATCAATAGCATGAGACCACCCTTGGAGGCCGCATAGTTGACGTGGCCGGCCCACGGAATGACGTCGTGAACCGAGCTGATGAAGATGATCTTGCCGGCCGCCACCGAGACCTCCGGGCGTACGCCGCGGCGCAGAAACTCGCGGACCGCCTCGCGGGAACACAGGAAGGCGCCGCGCAGGTTGACGTTGATCACGGCGTCCCATTGCGTCGTCGTCATCTCGTGGAATGGTGCGTTCCTTTCCATGCCGGCGTTGCTAACGAGGATGTCGATGGTGCCTAACTCGCGCCTGGCCGTCGCGAACATGGCCTGCACCTGCGCTTCGTCGCCAACGTCGGCCTGGGCGGTTAGTGCGCGCTGCCCGCCACTACGAATCTCCAGAGCAACAGCCTCCGCGTCCTCCGGCTTCGTCACGTAGTTCACGACCACATTGGCTCCTGCCTTGCCGAGGGATATAGCGATGGCGCGGCCGATGCCGGAGTTGGCACCTGTCACCAGCGCGGTTTGACCCCTGAGCAGCGTGAGTGTCGGCAGGGCAGGGACCACGGGTTCCGGCAGGCTCATCTCCGCGTGATAGTCACTCACGTCCTACTTTCCTTTATGGAGGGGAGGCGGACCGTGCTCACGCACATTTCGCTGGCGGGTCCGCTGCCCGCAGGGCCTTGATCGCCGCCGCCTCCACTCCAGGAAGAAGCAACAGATCCTCGCTGAGAACAGCGTTTGCCTGAAGGATCCGGGCGATACAACCGGTCCACCCGGTCTGGTGGCTGGCGCCCACCCCTGTACCTGTGTCGCCATGAAAGTACTCGAAGAAGAGCACCAGGTCGCGCCAGTGGGGATCGTCGCGGAGTTTGTGCGCGGCGCCATTCACCGGGCGGCCGCCTGATGGATCCTTCAGGAAGATCCGGCACAGCCGCTCTCCCAATTCCTTGGCCACCTGCAACAATGTCATCAACTGCCCCGAGCCGGTCGGACATTCAATCTTGAAGTCTTCGCCGTAGTAAGAATAGAGACGCAGCAGCGCTGTGTACAGCAGGAAGTTGATGGGCATCCATACCGGCCCGCGGTTCGTCGCGCGATGCCCCGCCGCGCAGCCATTTGTCATCGAACTCGTCCACGTAGCGTCTGGCGAGGTTGCCGTATTCGCGCAGCGCGATCCGCTTGGCGGCGGCGAGTGGCGCCACGAAAACTAGTAAGGGCCCAAGGATGACAAATACCGCCACCGCGACGACTGCGGCAGCCTCCAACTGGAATGAAGTCAATACAGCCCCTCGGAACAGGATTCTGTTGGCAAGCGCTCCGGCGAGCAGCGCACCTTGCGCTAACAGCAGTGGCGAGAAAGCATGCGTGACAAGCGAGAGGAATCCGATACCACCCATGCGATCCGGACGCAGGGGTGCGTAAGCCAGTGGGAGCCGCGATACCTGCCAAAGGAAGCGCGTCCAGATGAACAGGCGGAAGTACCAGCGTAACAGAATGAACTGGAACACCGGCAGGCTAACGAAGAAATACCACCACCCTGCCAGTTGCGGCCGCACACGGCCGCCTCCCGGCACCGCGTACCAGGTCGGCACGTCGAGGACCATGTAGGACCGCCAAATGACCAGGATGCCGACGATGTAAACGATCGCGATGATCAACGCCTCGGCGACCAGAGAATTGCGCAGCCGCAGCGCACTTCCGAGTATGGAAATGAAGCGCTCCCGTATTGCGTCCGGCACGAGTCGCTGCGACGTGAACTGTCCAACGACGACGCGCGTACGCTCATGCACGATCAGCTCCGCGGCAATCAGAAGAGGCAGCGCAATCAGAAAACGGATGTGCACATCGATGTCATAGAGGAACGGGACCTTGACGTCAGCGCCTGAAACCATATTCTCGACGGTGGACAGAACGAGCAGCGGCACCCAGGCAAAAAGCGATATGGCGACGATCCGCCGGCGCACCAGTTCCAGTGCATTTCCGGTGAGGTGGACACGCCGAAACATTTGGAAGAGCGGGCCGCCGAGAACTAGCGAAAAATCGTCCGTGTCCCCCGATTGAGGAGTGCTTGAACGAACAGACCCAAGAGTCATTCCTGCCATCCTGTGTCCGACAAACTTATCGCTTATGTCTTTGAACAGCGTGGGAGCAGCGCCGGAATCGCTTACCGGATCGATTGAGACCGGCGACGGGTTTCAGGGCAGCCGACATCAGGTCGCTCACCGCTACTCGGAACTCTAGCCCGCATTTCTCACCGGTGCCAGCGCGATCGGGATTGAACAGGGAACGTGATTGGTGTCCCGGCCGATGGACCGCCCGGACGGTGGCTTTTGGCGAACCCCGGACATGGCCCGTCCGAGCCGCATCAGGCAGCGTTGGGGGGAGAGCGTATTGGCTGTGCGCTGTCTGCTTCGCCTTAGCTGGTGGCCGCACTGAGCGCACCGTGCGCGGCGGCGAACTGGCCCTCGCAGGGACAAGCCGAAGCCATCCCCATAAGAAACCGGCCTTCCTGATGCCCCTGCAGCGGGTCGTCGGGGCATCGAGATCAAGGATGATCTGCGCCGGCGGCTTGTCGTGGGCATCCAGGAACAGATCGGCAGACGGCCGCTCGATCGCTGCAGTATCGGCGAACTCCTCCTTTTCGTGAAGCTCTTGTTCACAGAAGGGCTTTTGCCGGTTCGGAGCCCCGATGCACCCGCTTCGGTGAGAAACGCGGGCTGGAAGACTCCTACCGTCTGCTTCCCGGCGATGCGTTTGGTGCGGCGTCAGCAGCGTATTCGGCGGCGACATGTTCGACCGGGTCGAAGAACCCCGCGACTGCATCCCTGGCGCGACTCATCGGGATTGCACGGAACTCCTGAATCGCGCTCAAGGCGAGGACCTTGCGGGTCTCCACCCAGCCCGGCGGATCGTCGGCGCGCACCGCAAGATGCGTTACGAGCTGTCGCACCACTGTCTCCAGGACGGCAACGCGGGTCATCAGATCATCGATCTCTGACATCAGTTCTTCCAGATTGGCGGGAATGTCCGAACCCTACCACCCGGCGCCCTATCGCACGACTGTCCTTCGCGCGGTTGGCGCCATCGTGAGCGTGACCGAGGTTTATGCCCGGAATGTTCCTATCTAAATCCAATCGCCTTAAATTGTGTCTCACAAGTGAATAATACGTGAACTTCTTGCAATGCTTGTCACGGCGATGTAAGATTTTTGGACATCGGGAGTGGGATCGATGGCCACCTATCGTTCCGTACCCGGTCCGGGCACATATCATTCACTTACTGTAGGGCTGGTTATCGCTGCCGTGATTGCAGCGGTTGGCCTGATGCCTCGACTGGTTAACTTTCGGCCCTTTGACGAACAGGTCATTACGCTACAGATCGAGCGTGAGGACAGCGCACAATGCGAGAAATTCGGCTTTGCCCTCGGGTCTTCGCAGAACATCACATGCAAGGCTGATCTCGGCGCTCTGCGGCAGGGCCATGAGGACCTTCTCATCGCACATTCCTGGCGCTGAAGATGCGCCCCCTGATTATTGGTCTCTGGCTCGCTCTGGCACCGGCCTGCTTTGCGAAGCCGCCCGATGGGATCACGTCCGATCTTGCGCTGCACGAATGGTTCGAGTCGCTTGAGCAGCCTGGTTCGTCGAAGCTCTGCTGCTCGGAAAGCGACTGCCGGTTCGCAGCGTTCGGCATTCGGGATGGAAACTACGAGGTTGCGATCGAAGGTTATCGTTACGTGGTGCCGTCACAGGCTATTATTGCTGGAATATTCAATCCAACTGGGAAAGCGGTGGTCTGCTACACATTCAGTCGTTTTCGGGCGCCAGCGTCGAAGGATGTTGTGCTCGCGGAACCTCAGGATGTTGCAGATATTCTGTGTTTCATTCCGCCACGGCCGCCTTCATAGACACCCTGAGGCCAATGCTTATCCGGCGATGCTGGCGCGATAATTGACGTCGCCGACCGTCACCGATTCCGGAACCATCGCGGCGGACCATGCGACCCGCGCCTCGGGCAGGCGCAGACCGTGCGCCGCCAGGGCGGGGGCCAGCAGCGCGGCCGGATTGCGACCGGCGAGGCCGATCGCCTCGATTCGAGAGGCCAGGCCCCAGGCCACGACATTCCGCACCGCCTGATCCAGCCGCAGCGCGGACCCGGCGAGCACGGTCTGACCCGGCACGCGCACGGAGCCATCCGGTCGGTGCTCGATCGCCATGCCCGCGAAACGGTAGATCCCCGGCGGTGTATCGGCGGCGGCCGTCGCATCGGTAACCAGCACCGACCGCGCCATTCCCTTCGCACGCAGCAGCACCTTCAGCGCGTGGGGCGGCACGTGAATGCCATCCGCGATGAAGCTCGCGCAAAGCCGGTCCTCGGCGAGCTGCGCCATCAGCGGGTTCAGGAATTTCGGCTGTGGCTGCGGCAACGCGTTGCCGAGATGCGTGCTGAGCGTCGCACCGGCTGCCGCCGCGTTGTCTATGTCCTCTGTAGTGGCGTTCGTATGGCCAACGGCGACGGCAATACCGAGGCGGCGGGCGGCTGCGATCAACGGGATGGCGCCTTGCTGTTCCGGCGCAACGGTCAGCAGCAGGATCGGACGCGACAGGCGGCCGATCAAATCCGTCAGCAGTCCGCTATCAGGCGGGATCATAGCCGCCGCCGGATGACAGCCGGCATAGCCGAGCGCGGGATTAAGAAACGGTCCTTCCAGGTGGTAACCGGGGACCATCAATGGACCCAGTTGGCTTCCCGTCACGGCGCTGTCCAACGCCGCGAAACGCGCCGCCAGCTCCGTGCGCGGCGCGGTGATCAGTGTCGGCAGACATGTGGTAACACCGGCACGCAGCATCGACCGCAGCGCATGGTCCAGCGCTTCGGCGGTCAGGTCCTCGTCATTGAAGTCAACGCCGGCATAGCCGTTCACCTGCAGGTCGATCAGCCCGCCGCTTTGCATGCCGGCAGCCGTCATGACCGCCGGCCCTCATGCACGCCGCCAATCAGCCCATGCGAAGCGCCATCCATTGCGCCATTAAAGGGAAATTGGCGGCGTCTTGCCAGACGGTGGTACTTCCAGAACCTGATCACTTCCGACAGGCGAAGCGATCAGGCCCGTAGCATGTGACCCAGGCAATCCCACCGCAAGCGATCGCATGCTCAGTAGCCGCCGTACGGCGCGTAGACCGGCGCCGGCGCGTAATAGGTCGGCTGCGGTGCGTAATAGGCCGGTGCCGGCGGATAATAGGCCGGCGGCGGCGCATAGGCGACCGGTGGCGCAGCATAAACCGGCGTCTGCGAGGCGATCACGCCGCCGATCAGCGCACCGACGCCCAGGCCGATCAGCGCGCCGGCAGCCGGGCTGATGCCGCCGCCATGGCCACGATCGTAATGCCGCTCATGTCCACCCCAGCCACCGCCGCGATGGCGCCAGTCGGCGTGGGCCGCCGGCGCGGCCAGCAGACCTGCTGCAACAGGGGCGGCGATCAGCAATGATTTCATCGGACCCATTGTCGGCTCCTTCTTCGCCGGCTTGGCTTGTGCCGGTTCGATGCGGAAAGAGTCGTGATCGGGCATGACGGAATTGCGGCAGCGCGGTGATATGTTCAGGGCGTCATGCCCGATTTAGTCCATCGTTGTTGGACAGCGCCTCCAGCACCGCCTGGCGGATCGGTTCCGGCTGTCCTTCGAGTGCGCGCAGCACCGACCGCAGCCGGCCGCGAAACGCATACATCTGATCGAGCAGGGACAGCACCAGCGGGATCGTCTCCTCCTGCACCATCATCGCGCGGCGCAGATCGTGGATCAGGCGCACGCGCGCCACGTCGATCTCCTCGAAGATCCAGCCGGCGTCCGCCTGCTCCGGCCGCACCCAGCCGCGTTCCACCCACAGCGTCAGTTCCGCCTCGGGCAGGTCGGTGAACAGGGCCGCCACCGCGGTGATCCGCATCATGCGTCCTCCAGCCCCGCGCGGGGATTGAACGCGTGGTCCGGCTTCCATGAGCGCAGGAACTCGGCCAGTGCCGGCTCCTCACCCGGCGGCACGACCACCTGAAGCCGGACGAACTGGTGGCCGTCACGGATGCCGCGCCCGCGCAGGCGCAGCCGCGAGCCGGTGCCGGAGCCTGGCGGAATGGTCAGCCGTACTTTGCCGCGGATGGTCGGCACTTCCACCGTCGTCCCCAGAACGGCTTCCTGCATGGTGACCGGCAGATCGACGATGATGTCGTCGCCTTCCCGATGGAACCGCTTGTGCGGCGCCACCACGATCTCCACCAGTGCGTCGCCGGGGGGGCCACCGCCGAACCCTGGGCCGCCCTGGCCTTGCAGGCGCAGGACCTGGCCGTCGGTCACGCCGGCCGGGATGCGCACATCCAGTGTCTTGCCGTCCGGCATGGTGATGCGCCGCGTGCCGCCATTGGCCGCTTCCAGGAAATCGACGGTCAGCACGTAATGGGCATTCATGCCGCGGGCGGAGAAATTCGCCCCGCCCGCGCCGCCGCCGGCACCCCGGCGCGCGCGGAACGCCTGGCCGAAGATGTTTTCCAGGTCCTCGGGGCTGATATCGGCCTGATAACGCTCGCGGCCCGCCCCATCGCCGAAATCGCGATAGTAATGGCGCTCGGGCTGCACCTCGTTGCCGGCCGCGTCGATCTCCCCGCGGTCGAACCGGGCGCGCTTTTCCGGGTCTGACAGCAGGTCGTTCGCGGCGTTGATCTCCTTGAACCGCTCCGCGGCGTCGGCTTTGCCGGGGTTCAGGTCCGGATGGTAGCGCTTGGCCAGCTTGCGGTACGCCGCGCGGATCGCTGCGTCGTCCGCCGTGCGCTTCAGGCCAAGGATTTCATATGGGTCTTTCATCGGTTGCCGTTACGTGAGCAGCCGAACGGGCCGGATCAAGTGCCGGTCCACACCGGGGCGCGCTTGGTCAGGAATGCGTCGATGCCTTCCGTGGCGTCGTGGGTCAGCATGTTGCGGACCATGATCGCCGACGCGCAGGCATAGGCGTCCTTCAGGTCCATCTCGGCCTGCCGGTAGAACCCCTGTTTGCCCATGGTCAGGGCGAGGGGACTCTTGGACGCGATCTGGCGGGCCAGGGCCGCGGCCTCCTGCTCCAGCACCGCTTCGGGCACCACCCGGTTGACCAGCCCGATTTCCCGGGCGCGGGCGGCGCCGATCGGCTGGCCGGTCAGCAGCATCTCCATCGCGGGCTTGCGTCCCACGGCCCGTACCAGGGCCACGGCGGGGGTGGAGCAGAACAGGCCGATATCGACGCCGGGCGTGGCGAAGCGGGCTGTATCGGCGGCGACGGCAAGATCGGCGGCGGCGACAAGCTGGCATCCGGCGGCGGTGGCGATCCCGTGAACCCGGGCGATGACCGGCTGGGGCAGGGCGGTGATCCGCTGCATCAGGCGTGCGCACAGCGCGAACGTGGCCTCATAAACCTCGCGGCTGGGATTGGCCCGCATCTCCCGCAGGTCGTGCCCGGCGCAGAAGGCCGGGCCGGCGCCCGCCAGGATGACGACCCTGACGCCGGGTTCGGCCGCGATGGCGACGAGCTCGCTGTCCAGCGCCTCCATCAGCGCCATCGACAGCGCATTGCGGGCGGCGGGTCGGTTGAGCGTCAGCGTCGTGACACCGTCCGCGTCGCTGCGCAGCAGGCTCTGTTCGGTCGCGCTGGAAAGGTGGTTCATCCGCTGTGACCCCGGGCGCTATGCTACTGGCGACCTTACCCCGAGCGGGAGCGCGCATCCATGGTGGTCCAGAACATCCAGCCGAAGGGGGAGTTGTCGCTGCGCACGGTGGCGATGCCGGCCGACACCAATCCGGCCGGCGACATTTTCGGCGGTTGGATCATGTCGCTGATGGACCTGGCGGCGGGCGTATCCGCCGGCACGCGGGCCAAGGGCAGGGTGGCGACCGCCGCGGTGTCCAACCTGAGTTTTCTGCAGCCGGTGAAGGTGGGCGACGTGGTCTGCGTCTACACCGACAACGTCCGCACCGGCCGCAGTTCCATCACGCTCGGCGTCGAGGCATGGGTGCTGCGGCGCGGGCAGGGCGACCGAGTGCGCGTCACAGCGGCGGAGTTC
>DATNEJ010000424.1:0-5749 GCA_035606775.1 Acetobacteraceae bacterium
TCAGAGCAAGGGGTTTTCCGCCGGGGCCGCGCACTATGACCCGCGCCTCGCCCGCGTGAAAGCCGCCGATCCGCGTGACAGCCATACCGGAGGCTTCAGCGGCGGCAGAGAGGGCTGCCTCCCGTCCGGGCGGCACGGCCAGCAGCAGCTCGTAGTCGTCCCCGCCTGTCAGGCAGGTCTCCAGCCAGTCCGCGCCAGCACGCCGCGCCGGCTCCGACAGCGGCACCAGCCCAACCTCGATCTCCGCCACGACGCCGCTTGCTCGGCAAATATGGCCGAGGTCCTGCACCAGCCCGTCCGACACATCCATGCCGGCTGAGGCAACGCCGGCAAGCACCAGCCCGATGCGCGGGCGTGGCAGGCGGTAGCGGTCCAGCAGGTGGCCGGTCGCATCGGCGAGACGCCCGGTGGCCACGGCCAGACCGAGCGCACCGTCGCCGATCGTGCCGGTGACGAAGATTCCATCGCCGGGGCGCGCGCCAAAGCGGTGCACCGCCTGACCCGCCGCGACGTGGCCGATCAGCGTCAGCGACAATGAGATCGGCCCAGGCGTGGAGGTGGTGTCTCCACCCAGCAGAAACACGCCATAGGCCGTCTGGTCCTGCGCCAGCCCCGCGGCGAAGCCGGCGAACCAGTCATCCGGCGTGTCGCGCGGCGTGGACACTGTCATCAGATAACCCAGCGGGGTGGCACCCTTGGCGGCCAGGTCCGACAGGTTCACCCGAAGCAGCTTTCGGCCTACCAGGTCGGGCGGATCGTCCGGCAGGAAATGCACGCCCCCGACCATGGCGTCGGCCGTCAGCACCAGTTCCCTTCCCGCCGGTGGCGCCAGAACCGCAGCGTCATCGCGAAGATCAAGCGCCCCTGGACCGGCCAGCGGCCGGAAATGCCGGGCGATCAGGGAAAATTCCGGCGGAAGGGCGTCTTCTCCTGTCATTCGCCGCCCGTCTCGCCGGTTGGCTGGGAACCGGTCACCGCCTCCCTGGCCGCCTCAAGGAAGCCGGTAGCCAAGGCCGGATCGTCCGCCAGACGAGCCAGCACCACCGCCCCCACCATGCAGGACAGAGCCGCGCGCGCCTGCGCCGGGTCGTGCCCCGGCGAGCAGCGCGCGATCACGTCCAGCATTCGCCGCATCGAGTCGGTGATCGCCGGCCGCGGTTCGACCCTCCGCGCGACCTCCGGCCCCAGCGTGGTCAGCACGCAGCCGCGTTCCACCGCTGCGACATGCGCCGGGTCCAGATAGGCGCTGACGATCTGGTCCAGCGCCGCCCCGGGCGGTGCTTCGTGGCTGATCCGTTCCCACCGGTCAGCGGATCTGGCCAGCGAGGCCGCCGACATCTCTGCCACCAGAGCCTCCTTTGAGGGGAAGTGGCCATAAAACCCACCATGGGTCAGCCCGGCCGCCCGCATGATCGCATCGACGCCAACCCCGTCGATGCCGTGCTGGCGGAACAGCGTCCCTGCCGCGTCAATGATACGCGTATGCGTATCGGATTTCTGGGTATTGGCTTTCCGCATATGCAGCATTCCAGGAGATCATGACGGGCGTCATATTTTCTCTTGCTCCATGATATGACGCTCGTCATGCTCAGTGCAACCAGAAGAGCGCGAGCCCCGCAGCGGCATCGTCGAAGGCGTGCCCACGCTCTCAAGCAACGCGTCAGCCCAGGATCGGGTCACCGGAAGCGATCCCTGAAAGCGATCCCTGGGCGAACTTCGGGAGCACGCAGGGATGCCTGTGCAGCAACGCTTTGCCCGCCTGTTTTCCGGGCGGATCCATTTTGCCTGGATCGTGGTCGCGATCCAGTTCATCGTCACGTTGATCGGCGTCGGCGTGCGCGCTGCGCCGAGCGTGTTGCTGGTGCCGCTGCGGGATGCGTTCGGCTGGAGCACCGGGACCATCTCCGGTGCGATCTCGGTGAACATCCTACTGCTGGGCGCAACCGGCCCGTTCATCACCGCGCTCACACAGACCATCGGCATCCGGCGAACCATTCTGGCGGCGCTGGCTCTGCTGCTGCTCGGGGCCGGTGGCAGCGCCTTGGTCACCAGCTCCTGGCAACTTTACCTGACCTGGGGCGTGCTGGTCGGCCTGGGCGCGGGCGCCACCGGATTTGGCGTTGCCGCCACCGTTGCCAACCGGTGGTTCGTCCAGCGCCGCGGCCTTGTCATGGGTATCCTGACCGCCAGCAATGCCAGCGGTCAGTTGATTTTCCTGCCGGTGCTGGCTGCACTCGCCACCGGTTTCGGCTGGATCAGCGTCCCGATTGCGGTGTCGCTGGCGGTGGCAGCCCTGGTGCCGTTCGTCTTCCTGCTGTTCGTGGAAAGCCCTGGCGCGATTGGGCTTGGGCCTTACGGTGCGGCGGGGGAGCCACCCACCCTGCCGACCGCGGGCAATCCGTTTCGCGTTGCGATGGATGGCCTCCGGCGCGGCATGGCGTCGACCGATTTCTGGCTGCTGGCCGGCACCTTCGCCGTATGCGGCTTTTCGACCTACGGGCTGATCGGCACTCACATGATCGCCTATTGCGTCGATCACGGCATCCCGGAGGTGACGGCGGCCAGCATCCTGGCGGGCATTGGAGTCTTCGACCTGATAGGCACGATCGCGTCCGGCTGGCTGACGGACCGGTTCAATCCACGCATCCTGCTGTTCTGGTATTACGGGTTGCGTGGCCTCTCGCTGCTGATCCTGCCGTTCACCAATTTCGATGCCGTCAGCCTGTCCGTGTTCGCGGTGCTTTATGGGCTGGACTGGGTTGCAACCGTGCCACCCACGGTGGCGCTGACCAACGAGGTGTTCGGCCGCAAGGACGGGCCGGTGATCGTCTCCTGGATCTTTTGCGCCCACCAGATCGGTGGCGCGCTTGCCGCGCTGGGCGCGGGTGCCGTGCGAAACGCGACCGGGAGTTACCTGATCGCCTTCCTGGCAAGCGGCGTCGCGTGCATCCTTGCCTCCATGCTGGCGTTGCGGATCGCCCGCGCGCCGGTGGCCGTCGCGGCCGAATAGCACCGACCCGGCGGAAGCATTGGCTCTTTCAACGCTTCCGTCGGGTGGTGGTGTTTGCAGGGCGATTGGGCGGGCGGCACGCCCAACAATACCCCCTCTCCAGCCTTCCCCGGAACTCGAGTGATACCAGCAGCCCGCAGGGCTGACTGGTATGCGCGCAGGGTTGGTGTGGCGGCTGCGCGCGAAATCAATGAGATACCAGCGGCCCGACAATCAACCGATGAGTCAAGAGTCAGGGCCGCTCGTATGAGTCAGCCGGGGCGCTCCAGGCTCGCCAGAAAAGTCTCCAGCACCGGCACCACGATTTCGGGCGCGTCCTCCTGGATGTAGTGACCGGCGGATGCCACCTCGACGACCGGGGCCGACGGCCAGAGGCCCTGGAAGTCGGCGATTGCAAGCGCCGGGGGGATCGCGCGATCCAGCATTCCCTCAATAAGCAGGGACGGTTTTTCCCGCAGCGCGGGCACGCCTGAGGCACCCTCTCGCACGAAGTCACGAATGCGGCCCAGCGCAAGGTCCAGCGGAAAGGCGATCGCGCCCTTGCAGTCATCCGGTGTCTGGAAGGGGGCACCGTAGGCGCGGATAAACAGCGGATCGACCCGGTCCAGCCGCTCCAACCCGACGATCTGCATCACCGACAGGATGGTCGAGCCAAGCTGCGACAGCACTGCCTGCGTGCGCCCGCTCACCAGCCCTTCCCGCACCCAGCGGAACCATGGCGTTTCCAGTGGATTCGGCAGGTCGCGCCGGCCGGCTGTCCCATAGCCACAGACCGTGTTCATCAGCACCAGGCCGCGGATGCGCGCCGGATTGCGTACAGCGTAGCCGATGCCGATCGGCCCGCCCCAATCCTGCATCACCAGAGTGATGTCCCGGAGGTCAAGCGTCTCGATCAACGCCGCCAGGTTCGCTACATGTGTGGCAAGTGTGTACTCGCGATCCTGTGGGGCCTCGCTCTTGCCAAAGCCCATGTGGTCAGGGATCACGACCCTGTGCGCTTTCGAAAGCGGCGCCACGAAGCGCCGCCAGATATAGCCCCAGGTCGGTTGCCCATGCAGCAGCAGGATGGGACGGCCGCTCCCTTCATCGATGTAGTGCTGAGCAAATCTTGCCTTCCGGCAGAATTGCGGTTTGAAAGGCCAGGTGCCTTCAAATGTTTCTTCGGCTGGAATCACGTGCGTTTCTCGCTTTCGGGCTGCCGTTTTGCCGCCTGCCCGATGTCCAGCAGGCGGGCCAAGAGGTGCAATTTTCTCTCGCCTCCGTGGATACGCCAGACAATAATAGTCCCGCACTCATGCGGCTGGTCCTGCGGACCTGCCGAGGGACGCGCTGCCGCTGGTGGCCTGATCGCGGGCCGGCCCCGCGAACGTCCTGAATCAACGACGGCCCGGCAGTGACCGAGGCCGCAACGGGAGTGTGTGCGAATGAAAAAGCTGAATCGAATCACTCGCCGGGGCGCCATGAAACTTGGCGCCGCGGCAACTGCCCTGCCACTGGTGCACATACGCACCGCCGGCGCGGCCGGAAAACTGACGGTCGGCTTCTGGGATCACTGGATCGCCGCCGGCAACGATGCGATGCGCAAGCAGGTCGAGGCGTGGGCCGACAAGAACAAGGTCGAGGTGCAGATCGACTTCATTACCTCGAACGGCGGGAAAATCCTGCTGACGATCGCGGCCGAGGCCCAGGCCGGGACAGGTCACGACATCCTGCCGTACTACAATTGGGATGTGCATGCCTATGCGTCGAAGCTGGAGCCGGTGGACGATGTCGTCAATGCGATGATCGCCAAGTACGGCAAGTACAGCGCGGTCAGCGAGTATCTGGCGAAATCTGGCGGTCACTGGATGGGGGTTCCATCCTCCACCGGCACGCTCAATCTGTCGTGCCTCGGCCGGATCAGCATGCTCAAGCAATACGCTGGGCTGGACGTGCAGACTCTGTACCCGGCGCACAAATCGACCCCCGAGGCAGCCGCATCCTGGACCTACGACGCGTTCCTGAAGGCCGCGGAAGATTGCTACAAGGCCGGCCACGGGTTCGGACTCGGCCTTGGCCAGACGGGCGATTCCGTCAACAACACCGGCGTTCTGTACGCCGCGTTCGGCGCCGAACTGGTGAACGCAAAAGGGGACATCACAGTCGATTCGCCGAACGTCCGCCAGTTCCTTGAGTACGCCCAGAAGCTGGTAAAGTTCTTCCCGGCCGACTCCGTCAGCTATGACGATGCCTCGAACAACCGGTCGCTGATTTCCGGCAACGCCGCGCTGATCATGAATCCGCCATCGGCCTGGGCGGTGGCGAAGCGCGATGCCATCAAGGTTGCATCGGATTGCTGGACGTTTCCGATGCCGAAAGGACCAAAGGGCCGGTACATTCCATACAATTACTGCTTCTTCGGCACCTGGGCCTTCGGCAAGAACAAGACCGCGGCGAAGGAACTGATCCACTTCCTGCAGGAGCGCAAGCAGGTCGAAGCACGCGACAACGTCGTGGACGGGTACGACATTCCGCCGCTGGAAAGCATGTCGGACTTCGAGATCTGGTCGGAGGTCGAGCCGCCCAAGGGTGTCGTTTACAACTATCCCACGCGACCCTGGCACGATGCGTTGCCGAGCATCACCGCCTATCCAGCGCCGCCGGAAATCGCGGTGCAGATGTACAACCGGGCGACCCATCCGACGATGCTGGCGAAGCTGCACAGCGGCCAGTCGATCGATCAGGTGATCAGTTGGGCGC
>DATNEJ010000443.1:0-3898 GCA_035606775.1 Acetobacteraceae bacterium
CACCATCAACGGCGGCTTCGGTGCCGGCGTGGTGGCGCCCGGCACCGGGTTCCTGCTGAACGACGAAATGGACGATTTCACCATCAGGCCGGGAACCCCGAACCTGTTCGGCCTGGTTCAAGGCCCCGCCAACGCCATCGCGCCCGGCAAGCGCCCGCTGTCCTCCATGGCACCCACCGTCGTGCTCCATGGCGGCCGCGTCTTCCTCGTGCTCGGCTCTCCCGGCGGATCGCGGATCATCACCGTCACGCTGGAAACGGCGATGAACCTGATCGACTACGGCATGGCGCCGCAGGAAGCGGTGGATGCCCCAAGGCTGCATCATCAATGGCTGCCCGACACGCTGTACGCGGAGCGTTTCGCCCTCTCGCCCGACACCAGGGCGCTGCTGGAGCAGATGGGGTATCACGTCGAGGAGCAGACCCCGTGGGGCGCGGCCGAGCTTATCGCCGTCGGGCCGGAAAACCCGATCACCGCCAGTCTTGCCTCGCCCGGCAACGATGCAGCGCTGAGCGGGCACATGCGGCCGGGCATCATCTACGGCGCCAACGATTCACGCCGACCCGCCGGGGCTGCGCTGGGATACTGACCCACGGCTGGACGCGGCCGGCGGCGGCGTGGAACTCTTGTTGTCCCTGTTCACCCGCAATGGAGATCCGGCCGCATGGTTCCCGATGCGCTGCTGCATGAAGCCAAGGCCCTGCTTGCCGCCTGCCGGACCAAGGGGGTGATGCTGGCGACGGCGGAAAGCTGCACGGGCGGGCTGATCGCCGCGACCCTCACCGCCATCGCAGGCTCCTCCGACGTCGTCGATCGCGGGTTCGTCACCTATTCCAATGAGGCAAAAGCCGAGATGATCGGCGTGCCGATGGCGACGATCCAGGCCCATGGCGCGGTCAGCGAGGAAGTGGCCCGGGCGATGGCCGACGGGGCACTTGCCCGCTCGCGCGCCGCTATCGCCGTGTCCGTGACCGGGGTGGCCGGGCCTGGCGGCGGCAGCGCCGAGAAGCCCGTCGGACTGGTGTGGTTTGGCCTGGCACGCCGGGGCGTCCCGGCAACCGGCACGCGGCGGGTTTTTCCCGGCGACCGTGCCGCCATCCGCGCCGCCACGGTCGAACACGCGTTCGCGCTGATCCGCGCCTGCCTTTGATCTGCCGTCGCTGAGTGCGTCGCGCTGGAAGGCGCGCGGAACCTGTCGCGCCGGAAGGCGCGCGAAACCCATCGCGCCGGGAGACACCTGCGGAAACCTGCCCTTGCCGCCCTGCCCTCCGGCTGGCAGGAACCCTGGCCCATGTCCGCCGCAAGCCTGACCGGGGTCCCGATTCCGCTGGCCCTCGCACGCACCGCGCTCGGTGCCGTGCTGCTCATCCCGCTGCTGCTGCTCCACGCGCACGGCATCGCGGAGGTGGCGATCGGCGTCACGGACGTCTGCTTCCTGGCCCGGGCGGCGATCCTGCGGGAGTGGCGCTGGCTCCGCACCCCATGGCTGCTGGTGGCGATGACGTGGTGGGGATGGGTCCTGCTCTGCTCCCTGCCGATTCCAGCCCTGGGGTTGGGCGAAGGCGGCGCAAGCTCATTGCTGCAGGCGGTCGTCGGCGTGCGGTTTCCGATCTTCGTGGCGGCGCTGGAGTTCCTCGTGCTGGCGGAATCCGCGCACCGGCGCTGGATGTTCGGACTGATCGCCGCCTCGGTCGCCTGGATCGTGCTGAACTGCCTGGTCCAACTCGTCATCGGCTACAATCTGATCGGCTGGTCGCGCGGGCCGGACGGAGAGCTGACCGGTCCGTTCGGCAAGCCCCGCGCCGGCACGGCGCTGGCCCGAATCATCCTGCCCGCCATCGTGCCGCCGGCCGTCGCCTTGCTGGCCCGCCGGGGCCTGCGGGACAAACTCGCCGCTTACGCGCTGCTGCTGGGCGGGCTGGTCATCATGGTGCTGATCAGCCAGCGCATGCCGCTGGTTCTCGTGGCGGGCGGTCTGGCCGTGACCGCCCTGCTGCTGCGCCCGCTGCGCCCGGCCGTGCTGGCGGCGGCGGTCGCGGCGGGGCTGCTGCTTGCCACCTCCTCTGTCGTCGCGCCGGAGGCGTATCACCGGCTGGTCGTCAAGTTCTCCGCCCAGCTCGATCACTTCCCGACCACGCAATACGGCCAGCTCTACGCCCGGGCGCTGGAGATCGGGGTGCAGAACCCGGTGACGGGCCTGGGGTTCGACGGGTTCAAGACCGGGTGCAAGCAGCCCCGCTACTTCCGGCCGACTTTCGACGGCAGCCAGCCGGATGGGGGAGGCGCGAAAATCTGCTGGGTGCATCCGCACAATTTCTATTTCCAGGCCTGGGCGAATGGCGGGGCGATCGGGCTGGGCCTGTTCGGGCTGACCGCAGTGTTCTGGCTGTTGCCGCTCGCCAGAGGGCTTTGGCGTGACCCCGATCCGCTGCGGGTGGCGATCTTCGCGACGATCCTTGTGCAGCTCTGGCCGATCCAGTCCACCAGCTCGTTCACCTCCATGCCGCTGGGGGGCTGGTTCTTCCTGATACTGGGCTGGGGCATGGCGGAAGCGCGGTATCGGACGCGCCAATGACGACGGCGGTGGTGCAGCCGCTGCCGGGGATCGGCGACATGGTCTGGCACATGCCGCATATCCGGGCGATCGCCGCGTATCTGGGGGAGAAGGTGACGCTGGTCACCAAACCTCGCTCCCTGGCGGACCAGTTGTTCGGCCCGGACGACGTGGTCCGTGACATCGTCTGGGTCGATCAGAACCCGAGCGGCCGGCGCGGCCGACATGACGGGGCTGGGGGCTTCCTGCGCCTGGCCGGGGAGCTGCGGGCCCGCCGCTTCGACTCTCTGGTCATGCTGCACCACAGCCGCCGGATTGCCGCCGCCGCGATGCTGGCCGGCATTCCGCGCCGGCAAGGCTATGGCTGGCGCGCGCAGCGGCTGTTCCTGACGGAGGGGCCTTATCTCCCGCCCACCGATGCCCGCCAGCACCCGTTCCGGCGTGCCTCGCGCTTCCTGGAGGCCGCCGGCATCGCGATGCCCGAAGCCCAGCCGCGCCTGTGGATCGCGGCGTCGGCCTTTGCCGCCATGCGGGCGCGCACGGCATCGCTGCCGCGGCCGTTCGTGGCCTTCGGCATCGGCAGCAGCGAGCCGTCCCGCCAATGGGGCGCCGCGAGGTTCGAAGCGCTGGCGCGGCGGCTGCTGGATGCTGGCTGGCAATCCGTCGCGCTGGTGGGCGGGCCCGGCGATGCCGCATTGGCCGAGGCGATCGGCGGCGCGCTGGGGACGGAGGCGGATCGGGCCGTGCCAATCCTGGGCTGGCACCTGATGGAAGCGGCGGCGCTGCTGTCCGAGGCCGGCTTCCTTGTCGGCAACAATACCGGGGTGATGAACATGGCGGCGGCGGCCGGCACCCGCAGCTATTCGCTGTTCGGCACCAATCCGGTGTTCGACCACAGCCGGGAGATTGTGCCCATCCTGTCGCCCGGCGACGGGCCGGACTATGCGATGGCCCGCATCGAAGTGGAGCTGGTGGCCGGAACGATCCGCCGCGACCGCGGTGGGCTAGGGCCTGTCTGTTCGGTCGCGTGATTCACGTCTCCGACGATGCCGCCTCCGACGATCACGCGTGTTGTTCGGTCACGTGTTTCGCGCCTCCGACGATCACGCTCCAGGCCCGGGACTTACCTCGTCCGCCGCCTAGTCAGCCGCAGTCGCAGCCTGGCGTCGGGCCGGAAGCGCGCCTCACCAGATGATGATCAATCCACTCCGCGACCAGACGCCGAGCCTCGTTGAGCGAGGCTTCCGGATGGTGGATGCGATAGAGAGCCGTGCAGGCCTGAAACGCGGCCAAGTCATCCGAGCCGATCTGGCGCAGCTCCCGATAGGCGGTGACGACGGCCCG
>DATNEJ010000453.1:0-8439 GCA_035606775.1 Acetobacteraceae bacterium
GGCTTGTTTGAGGCCGCGATTCACGTCTCCGGCGATGCCTCCTCCGACGATCGCAGGCTTGTTTGAGGCCGCGATTCACGTCTCCGGCGATGCCTCCTCCGACGATCGCGGCCTACCGCGCGCCTGTCGGTACCTGATTGAACGGCTTGTTCTTATCGACACGGATATCGGCCGGCAGGCCGAGCACGCGTTCCGCGATGATGTTGCGCAGGATTTCGTCAGATCCGCCGGCGATGCGGGAACTGGGCGAAGACAGAAGCCCGGCCTGGAACATTGCGAACGCCTCGGTAAGGTCTTCGTCCATGACAAGACCGCCTTCGCCCATCAGGTCCAACCCATAGCTGGCGATATCCTGCAGCTTCGACGCGTTCACCAGCTTATGGATGGAGTTCTCCGGCCCCGGCGTCTCTCCGCGAGACAAAGCGGTCATGGTACGGAAGCGGGTGAATTTAAGCCCCTGCGAACGGGCGAACCATTCCGCGATGCGCTCGCGCACAGCGGCATTGCGGATGGCGGGCCGGCCGTCGATGGCAACACGGCGGGTCAGTTCCAGCAAATCTTCCACATCGGGACGCCGTTCGTCACCGACCGCCAGACGCTCATTCATCAGCGTCGTCAGCGATACCTTCCAGCCCTGCCCCACCGCACCAAGACGCTGGGCATCCGGCACGCGCACATTGGTAAAGAACACCTCGTTGAAGTGGCTGGCGCCCGACATCTGGTGAATCGGCCTGATCTCGATCCCCGGCGATTTCATGTCCAGGAAGAAGAAGCTCAGGCCCTCATGCTTTGGCACGTTTGGATCGGTGCGCACGACGATGATCCCGAAATCCGAAAGATGCGCGCCGGAGGTCCAGATCTTTTGGCCGTTGATGACCCAGTCATCGCCATCCTTCTCTGCGCGGGTGCGCAACGCTGCCAGATCGGAACCGCCGGCCGGCTCGCTGAACAACTGGCACCACACTTCTTCGCCGCGCAGCGCCGGGCGCACGTAGCGGTCCAGTTGTTCCGGCTTGGCGTAGGCCATCATGGTCGGGATGCACATGCCAAGACCGATCTCGAACAGCCCACGAGGGACGACGAAATCTTCTTCTTCCTGGTTGTAGATCACCTGAAGGATGGGTGACGCCTCCCGCCCGCCGAAGCGCTTGGGCCAGGTCAGGCCGGCAAACCCGGCGTCGGTCTTCTTCGCCTGCCAGGCTTTGCAGCGCTGCACATCCTCCGCGGACAGGCCGCCCGTACGCAGCACCGGACGCCCTTGATTCTTCGGTTCGGCATTGGCGGCCAGGAACGCGCGCGCCTCGGCGCGGAATGCGGCTTCCTGCGGCGAATCGTTGAAATCCATGAATGCCTCCTCAGGCCGCGTTGCGGGTTTCCAGAAGTTCCACGACACGGTTCTTCCAGAACGGCAGACCACCAAGTGTCAGCGCAAGCTGCTTCGAACGCCGGTAGAACAGGTGACAATCCATCGCCCAGGTGAAGCCGATCCCGCCATGCGTCTGGATGTTCTCCTTTGATGCGAGATGGAACGCCTCGGTTGCGGAGACCCGGGCGGTCGCGGCTGCCAGCGGCAGTTCCGCAGCATCGGCCGACAACGCCCAGGCACCGTGATACGCGTTGGAACGCGCAAGCTCCAGGGCGACATAGACATCCGCCAGCTTGTGCTTGATCGCTTGGAAGGAACCGATGGGCCGGCCGAAAGCGTAGCGCTGCTGCGCATAATCGCACGCCATCCGCAGGCACGCATCGGTCCCCCCGACCTGCTCGAATGCGATCGGGATCGCGGCCCGTTCC
The DNA here is from genome assembly GCA_035606775.1 of Acetobacteraceae bacterium. GTDB lineage: Bacteria > Pseudomonadota > Alphaproteobacteria > Acetobacterales > Acetobacteraceae > Rhodopila. The sequence continues at coordinate 1,795 of DATNEJ010000453.1, forward strand.
AGCAGGCGCTGTACCAGGGCCCAGCCACCGGCGGCGAGTTTTTCCGCCGGCACACGGTCGAACGCCAGATGCGCATGATTGCGCGTCGGATCGACGGTATTCAGTGTACGACGCGCAGCGTTTTCGAGACCGACCAGATAGAGCGCAATCTGATCCGCGTCGTCGCGTGCCGCGACAATGGCGATGTGCGCGATACCGCCATCGGTGACGGGCCATTTCGTGCCGCTCAACCGGCCGCCTGCCACGCGCGCTTGCACCGTTGCGGGGTTGGGATTGCCGGTTCCCTCGGCCAGCGCGAAACAGCCGATGACGGAACCGTCGGCCAGCCGGGGCAGCCATTCCCGCTTTTGCGCTTCGGATCCCGCTGTCAGGATCGCCTCACCGGCAAGATACGCTGACGACGCGAACGGCACGGGCGCGACAGCGCGTCCGAGTTCCTCGGCCAGGACGCAAAGCCCTTCGTAACCCAGTCCCGCACCGCCATAGGTGTCAGGGATCGCCGCGCCGATCCAGCCCATTTCCGCCATCGCGGTCCAGAGCGGCGCTGCGTACGCTTCCTGACCTTCCAGGCTGCGCCGCACCACGGCGGGCGTGCACTGCTCCGACAGGAAGCGGCGCGCCTGATCGCGCAATTGCTTCAGATCGTCGGAGAAATCGAAGTTCATGACTATCCTCCCTTCCCTGAAGCCGTCGCTCGCGTTCCTGCAATCTGCCAGCCGGACAGGCGGAGGTCACGCACGATTATCGCCGGGCAGGCCTTGCGGGAACAGATTCGCCGCCAGCAATCCACCATCGACGTCCAGTGTCGTGCCGGTGATATAACGCGCCATGTCGGACGCCAGGAACAGCGCAGCCTTGGCAATATCATCCGTTTCCCCACGCTGGCGCATCGGCAACAGGCTTCGCCCATAAAGTTCGGCGCGCTGCGGCGTGTCGTACAGGCGCGGCGTGACGATATGGCCGGGCGCAATCGCATTGACCCGGATGTGATGCGGCGCCCATTCCACCGCCATCGTCTGGATCAGGCTGATCAGCCCGGCCTTGGCGGCCCCGTAGGCCCCGTGCATCGGACTGGCACGCTGGCCATCGACCGAAGCGATACCCACGATCGCACCGGGCGAAGCGCGTTTGATCATGGAGGCGGCGACCTCCCTTGCGGTCAGAAAGAAATAGCGCAGGTTCAAATGAAGCTGCTGGTCCCAGACCATGGCCGTGGTATCGAGCAACGAACCCCACACGGCCGCACCAACGATCGAGACCATCACGTCGAGCCCGCCCAGCCTCACTTCCGCATCGGCGACAATGCGGGGTATCTGCGCATCGTCCAGCACGTCACCGGTGATCGCGATACCACGTCTTCCCAGTCCATCGACGGCGGCCGCCACCCGTTCGGCCCGTTCCGGAACAATATCGACCAGAGCCACATCGCAGCCGGCACGTGCAAGGAAGCGCGCGCTGCTTTCACCCATGCCCTGCCCGCCGCCGATCACCAGCGCCTTTTTGTTTTCCAATCCGAAGAACGATGTTTCCGCTACCATCTCAGATCTTCCTCACGTCCGGCATCGTGTCTTCGCGAGTTCACCATCTTCATCGCCGGCGGGGAAGCGTTGAGCGGGACGCACAGACAAAAGACTGGCGAGCAGCGAATAAATGACTCATCATCGGCGGAACGCCGCTTAATAACAGGGCCGGAGGACAATGTGAGTCAGCCTGCAATCAATGAACCCAATCTGTGGCGGTTGGAAACACCTGGCCATGCGGGATGGCAGCGCACCGCGCGGGTGGACGACCCGAAGAAGTACTTCATGGTCTCCACCGACAGCCATGCGAATGAGCCGCCGGACCTGTGGGTGAAGCGCATTCCCGCGCAGTACCGGGAACGCGTTCCCCGGATCATCACGGATGAGAAAGGCGTGCAGTGGCGCTACTGCGAGGGGTATCGTCCCGACCGCGTACGCGTCATGAGTTTCGAGGGCGAGGACTGGCTGCGTGCCCAGTCGGGCGCCGACCCCGCGCAGCGGGTGATCGATAACCGCGCCGACGGCATCGACGTGGAGATCATCTTCCCCAACAAGGGCCTGGCGATGTGGGCAACACCCGATCCGGTGTTTTCCAACGCCCAGTGCAAGGTCTGGAACGAATGGGCGTGGGAACAGTTCGGCCCATATCCCGATGCGATGCTGCCGGTGGCAGCGATCGCCACCGGCGACCTCGACGGCGCGATGGCGGAGATCGAGCGCGTGGCAAAGGTCGGCTATCGCGCGCTGACGCTTCCCTGCAAGCCGATCTGGGGCGGGCACGACGTCGATCACGTCAACTACAACCTGCCGCATTTCGACCGGATGTGGGCGCTGATCGAGGAAGTCGAGCTGCCGATCACGTTCCATGTCTCGACCGGTCGCGACCCGCGTGCGGCGCGGGGAAATGGCGGTGCCGTCATCAACTATGTCACGCATTCGCTGTCGCCGACGATCGAGCCGGTCGCCAATTTGTGCGCCTCCGGCGTGCTGGAGCGGTTCCGCAAGCTGCGCTTTGCCACGGTGGAAGCCGGGATCGGCTGGGTGCCGTGGCTGCTGGATGCGATGGACGAGGCGTACCGCAAGCACCACATGTGGGTCCGCCCGAAACTGCAAGGCCTTCCGAGCGACTACTACCGGGCGCATGGGTTCGCGACGTTCCAGGAGGATCCGTCGGGGCTTCATTTGGCTGCACGATATAGGCTGGACGACAACTTCATGTGGGCGAACGACTATCCGCACCACGAAGGCACGTGGCCGCACTCGGCGGAGGCGATTGAACGGACGATGCCGTCACTGAGCGAAACGCAGCGCGCCAAGATCCTTGGCCTGAACGCAGCCCGCTTCTTCAAGCTGGACGTTCCCGCACACCAGCGGCTTACGGTGTCCTGACCCGGTGCCGCACCGGCCGGCAGTGTCAGCCGGTGCCGGCCGCGACGTAGCGCGCGCGCAGCGCCTGCTTGTACAGCTTGCCGGTCGGCAGGCGCGGCAGCGCGTCGGTAAAGTCGATGGATTTCGGGACCTTGTAGTGCGCGAGATTCGCCCGGGCAAATGCTGTCAATGCCGCCGTCAGATCCTCGGTCGGCGCGATGCCGTCCGCCAGTTCGATCACAGCCTTGACCTGCTCACCCATGTCAGGGTCGGGAATCCCGAACACTGCCACGTCGCGTACGGCGGGATGGGTAACCAGGATATCCTCGATCTCGCGCGGGTAGATGTTCACACCACCCGAAATGATCATGAACGCCTTGCGGTCCGTGAGATACAGATAGCCATCCGCGTCGATGTAGCCGACATCGCCGAGTGTCGACCACGTCGGGTGCAGCGGGTGAACCGCGGCCTGCGTTCGTCCGGGGTCCTTGTGATAGGCGAACGGCATCGTCTCCCGTTCGAAATACACCAGGCCCGACTCTCCCGCCGGAAGTTCGACACCGGCCTCATCGCAGATGTGCAGGATCCCAATTGCCGCGCGGCCCACGGAACCGGGATGGGTCAGCCACTCCTCGCAGCGAATACGCGTCATCCCGTTGCCTTCGGTGCCGCCGTAGTATTCGTGGATGACTGGCCCCCACCAGTCGATCATCGCGCGCTTCACCTCCACCGGACAGGGCGCCGCGGCGTGGATCACGCAGCGCAGGCTGGAAAGGTCGTGCGCCTGCCGCTCCGCCTCAGGCAGCTTCAGCATGCGGATGAACATGGTCGGCACGAACTGGCCGTGGGTGATGCGATACCGTTCGATCAGCGACAATGCCTCGGCCGCGTCGAAGCGCGGCATCATGACGACGGTGCCGCCGGCGTGCTGCACGGCGAGCGAAAAGCCCAGTGGCGCGGCATGGTACATCGGCGCCGGCGAGAGGTACACCGTGTCCCGGTCGAATTCGTATTCCTTGATGATCTCGACGGAGCGGACGGTTTCCGAGAGTTTCGCGTCCAGCAGCGGGCGCTGCACGCCCTTTGGGCGGCCCGTGGTGCCGGAACTGTAGAGCATCGTCTCGCCGAGCCATTCGTGTTCCAGCGGCGTGGCGGGAAACGGCGCAACCTCGACTTCATAGGGGAGCCAGCCGCCAATCGGGCCGTCCGTCATCAGGAAACGGCGGCAGCGCGGCAATTTGGACGGCAGATGGGCGGCAACATCCGCCCTGGCGGCGGAGGCAATCAATACCTCGGCGTCGCAGTCGTCGATGATATAGGCTGCTTCCTCGACAGTCAGGTAGCGGTTAACCGCGGTGACATAGAGGCCGGAGCGCATAGCGGCCCAGGCGACTTCCATGAACCGCATGTTGTTTTCCATGAACAACGCGATATGGCCACCGCGCCGCAGCCCCTGTGCGTGCAGATACTGTGCGAGCCGGTTGGATCGCTCATCGAGTTCCCGGAACGTCAGAACATCCCCGGTGGCGCCATCGATCAGCGCGGGACGATCGGGGATTTCCAAGGTGTGCGTACCAAGATACATGCCGTGATCTCGCGTGATAAAGGACCAGTCGCACGTAGAGCAGCCTGGGATCGACGACAAGCGGTGAATGCCTGACGGAGACAGCAACTGATGGTGGAAAGAACGCTGCGCGGTCGCACCGCGATCGCCGGGATCGGCGAGACGACCTATTACAAACACGGTCAGTCCCCCGACAGTGAGTTTAAGCTTGCCCTGCAGGCGATCGTCAAAGCCTGCGAGGATGCGGAGATCAGCCCGCACGACATCGACGGTTTTTCCTCCTACGGCAACGACCGCAGCGAAGCAGGACGGCTGGCCGCCGCACTCGGCATCAAGGAGTTGCGATTCTCCAACATGTTCTGGGGCGGCGGGGGCGGTGGCGTATGCGGAGCGGTCGGCAACGCGGCGGCGGCCGTCGCCACGGGCATGGCGGATTGCGTGGTCGCCTTCCGGTCCCTGGCGCAGGGCCAGTATGCGCGCTACGGCCGCGGCACCGGCGCGCCGCTCGTCGCCGGGGATGACTCGTTCATCATTCCCTATGGCGTGATGTCGCCGGCCCAGCGCTTCGCCATGAAGGTGACGCGCTTCATGCACGACCACGGCATTCGGCAGGAGGCACTGCGCGCGATCTCTCTGGCCTGCTACCACCACGCACAGAACAACCCAAATGCGGTGATGCGCGGCCGGCCGCTGACCGAGGCAGCCTACGACTCATCGCGCTGGATCATCGAGCCGTATTTCCACCTGTACGATTGTTGCCAGGAGAATGACGGCGCCGCCGCGGTCATCGTCGTCCCGGCGGAACGGGCGAAGGATACCAAGCACAAGCCCAGCTACCTGCTGGCCTGCGGACAGGGCTGTGACCATCGCAGCGCGGCGCCGGTGCATAACATGCCCAACTATCCAAGCTCGCATTTCCGCCAGATCGCGCCACGGCTTTATGAGATGGCGAAGCTGAAGCCATCGGATATCGGCAACGTGCAGTGCTATGAGAACTTCACCGGCGGCGTGCTCATGAGCCTGGTGGAGCATGGCCTGGTCGCGGCGGAACAGGCGAATGAGGTGCTGGTGAAGGAGAACCTGCTGGCGCCGAACGGGCGCATGCCGTTGAACACCAGCGGCGGCAATCTGGCGGAGTGCTATATGCACGGCCTGGAACTGGTGATCGAGGCGGTCCGCCAAATCCGCGGCGTGGCGATCAACCAGGCCCCGCGCAACGACACATCCATCATTATCGGCGGACCGATGGTGACGCCGGTCAGTTCCATCATCCTTGGATCGGAGGCGGCTCTGTGAGCGAATTCTATTTGCCGGAGGGTCTGCCGGCACCATCATCCGCACCGGACGGGCTCGCTGAGCCGTATTGGGAGGGAACCCGCGAGGGAAAGCTGCGTATCCAGAAGTGTCGCGGCTGCCACGCGTGGCAATGGGGACCCGAATGGATCTGCCACCGCTGCCACTCCTTTGATCTGGCGTGGGAGGAAGTGGCCGACAACGGCCGCATCTACAGCTATCAGCGGCCGCATCATCCGGTGCACAAGGCGCTGACCGGACGCGGGCCCTATATAGCGGTGCTGGTGGAACTGCCCGATGCCGGCAACGTACGCATGATCGGCAACCTGATCGGCGACGCCCAGCAGAAGGTGACTATCGGCGCGAAGGTCACCGCGGTGTTTGAGCATCACGACAACGCCACACCGCCCTATACGCTGGTGCACTGGAAAGTGGCGGACTGAGCCTTTACCGCTGCCGCGCGCGCAGGCGGGCAATCGCCTCGTTGACCATTCGGTGCGGTTCGTCCGTTTCGTAGGCGCGCCCCATGCAGCGGATGCCGGCCTGGATTCCATCGCTGACCGGCATGGCCTCCCATTCCCGGATCAGCTCCTTTTGCAGGCGTATCGCGCGCGGACCTGATTCAACGATGGCACCGACCCATTCCTCGACAGCGTCGTCCAGCGACGCCGGCGGAACGACGCGTTCAATCAGACCCCATTCCAGGGCCTGGGCCGCGCTGATATTGTCGCCGGTGTACAGCAGCAGCTTTGTCCGGCCCCAACCGATCAGTTGCGGCAGCAACGCGGCCTCCACGACCGATGGCAGACCGATCTTCACTTCCGGCATGCCGAACGTCGCGGTGTCCGTGGCGACATGCATGTCGCAGGCGGCCATGACTTCCAGGCCCGCGCCCAGACA
>DATNEJ010000454.1:0-11596 GCA_035606775.1 Acetobacteraceae bacterium
CGCACGTTCTTGAACTGCTCAAACCGCAGGCCGAGCAGAGAGGCGGCGTCGTCGATACGGCCACGTAACGCCGCCAGAGCCTGCTTCGTTGCCTCCTGATGCGCCTTTCGTTCGGCATCCCGCGACAGGTGCCAGCCCAGATTGCCCACCACGAGGCCGCTTTGCTGGAGCGCGCCGGCCAAGGTCAGCAGCGCCGCGCCGTCATGCGACTTCAACGTGAGCGCCTGGCTGGCGTGCCAGCGTTCGGTCTTGTCGGCCTGATCAGGCCCGACGCGCCACACGCCGTATCCGCCGGTGGCAACGGTCACGCCCGCCACCTGCTTGGCGCGGGTGACGGCCGCCTGCATCGCCGTGTTGACAGTCTTCTGCGCTTCCGCCGCGTTGCGGTTGGTAGCTTCGGCGCGCAGCGTCGCTACCAGCTCATCCGGCGGGACCATGACTGTGGCGGTCTCGCTCAGATGCAATGTCGTTTCGGCCGCGGCAACTGTTCCCGGGGCCAGCAGGCAGGTGGCTGCCACAGCGAAAGGGATGACAACGGACCAACGAACCATAGCTGACTCCGAATGCCGCACCCTGTGATCCTGCCCTGCGGCTTTGGCTGCATCAAGCAACGCAACGAACCGGTTTGTGTGCAACGATTTCACGGCCGCTGCGGCATGGCGTGCGGAATGATCGTGGTGACGATCGACGCATCCAGCGCCTCATACTCGTGATACCCGATCGTCGCATACAGCTCGGCCCTCGTCTGCATCCGGTCGACCATGTTGTGCGTGCTGCCGTCGCTGCGGATCGCCGCGTACAGTACGGCCTGCGCCTTGTTGGCGACGCGCAGGGAACTGACGGGCCAGATCACCATCTTGTAGCCCATCGCTTCGAACTCGGACGCGGTGAAGAACGGCGTGCGGCCGAACTCGGTCATGTTGGCCAGCAGCGGCACGCCCGGCAGGCGCTGCGCCACTTCGCGGAACATGTCAGCCGTGGTCAGTGCCTCCGGAAAGATCGCATCGGCACCGGCTTCCAGGAACAGCTTTGCTCGTGCGACCGCGCCATCGATCCCCTCGCTCGCGGCGGCATCCGTGCGGGCGATGATGAACAGGCTCCGGCGGGCACGCCGTGCGGCGGCGATCTTGGCGGCCATGTCCTGCGCATCGGCCAGCTTCTTGTCGTTCAGGTGGCCGCATTTCTTGGGCAGCAACTGATCCTCGATATGCACTGCCGCCGCACCGGCATCCTCGAAACTGCGGACCATGTGCATGACATTCAGCGCCTCGCCATAGCCAGTGTCCCCGTCCACCAGCAGCGGCAGCATGGTCGCACGGGCGATCTGGCGAACGAAGAAGCACACCTCATCGACCGTGATCATACCGAGGTCGGGGATACCCATGGAGGCGGTCATCGCGGCGCCGGAGAGGTACAGCGCCTCGAACCCGGCCGCCTTGGCCTGCAGGCCGGCCATGCCGTTATGCGCGCCAGGCATCTGCAGGATGCCGGGGCGGGCAAGCAAGGCGCGAAAACGCTCGCCGGCGGGGGCCGAGGGCAGATCGGCGGCAACCAGATAGGTCATGACGCGGTACTCCGGGCTGTTGCGACCCCGATAGCCGATGCGCGGCGGGAGGGACAGATCACGGGGCCATCCACCAACCCGGCAGTCAGATGAAGAAGATCAGGCTGACCAGCACAGACACCGGCATGAGCAACGCCGACGCCAGCAGGAAGAAACCGATGAACCCCGGCATCCGTACCCCACGATGGGCGGCGATCGCGCGCAGCATCAGGTTCGGGGCATTGCCGATATAGGTCAGGCCGCCGAAGAACACCGCGCCGGCGGAAATCGCCACCAGCGTGTCACTCGGCGCCTCCGGCCGGATGCCGGCCAGGTCGAAGAACACCAGGAAGGTCGGCGCATTGTCCAGGAACGCCGATAACAGCCCCGTGAGCCAGAAGTAGACCAACGGGATCGGCTGCCCGGCGCTGTCCTGGGTCAGCCGCAGCACGCCGGCCAGCGGTCCGTTCAGCCCGGCATGCAGCATCTCCGACACCGGTGCCAGGGTGACGAAGATGCCGGCGAACAGGACGGCGACCTCGATCATCGGGTGCCAGGCGAAGTCATTGGCGCGGTGCACCCGGCGGGGCGTGATCCGCAGCGACATGGCGATGGCTGCCGCCGCAACGGCGACCCCCGCCAATCGTCCCGATCCGACCGGCTGGCCCAGTACACTCAGATCGGGGAGAGGCAGTCCCTGCGCCAGCACGCTCACGCCAAGCACCAGCACCAGGGCGATGTTGGCCCATCCGTCGATGCGTAGGGGGCCCGGCGATGGCGCGGGGGGATCGCTGCGTGCCAGCCACCGGTCCACCAGCCAGAACATCCCGAGCAGAACGAGGCTGACCACGAGGTAGGGGGCCAGCAGGTGCCGCGCTGGCCAGAAGAAGGGCACACCACGCAGCAGGCCCATGAAGAGCGGCGGATTGCCGAGGGGCGTGAGCGCGCCGCTGACGTTGCCGACCAGGATGATGACGAACAGCACCAGGTGCATCTTGCGGGTGCGGTGCGCATTGGCGCGCAGCAGCGGCTGGATCAACACCATGGCGGCACCGGTGGTGCCCATCACCAGCCCCGCGGCCATGCCGGTCGCCAGTGTGATGGTGTTGCCGGTCGGCGTTCCGGCCAGGCCGCCCCGCACGCGCACGCCGCCAGAGGCGGTGTAGAGCGCGCCCAACAGGCTGACGAACGGCAGATAGTCGACCAGCAGCGCGCGCCACGCCGTGGCCAGGGCGGCGTGCGGTCCCCGCGCAACGGCCAGGAATGCCACCAGGGCCAGGCTCCAGCCTAGGGAGACCCAGCCCATCCGGCGCAGCCAGAAGCGCGGCGCCAGACCGGGCAACAGCGCGATCGACAGCAGCAGGCCGAGGAACGGCAGGCCCTGAACCAGGCTCAATGGCGCGTGGCGGACGGGCGAAACCGGTCCCGAACTGATGAAAACGGCCTCGGTTGCATGCCCCCAACCCTGCAAGTAACGTCCGAAACGCGCAACAAGGACGATTGCTCATGGACATGACGGGGGAGCGGCGCATTCCCGCGCCGCGACAAACCGTATGGGATGCGCTGAACGACCCGGAGGTGCTGAAAGCGAGCATACCCGGCTGCGAGAGCCTGGAGAAACTCTCCGATACGCAGATGAAGGCGACGGCCGCGGTCAAGCTGGGACCTATTTCCGCGCGCTTCACCGGCAACGTGCAGCTTTCCGATATCGATCCGCCGAACAGCTACACCATCGGCGGGGAGGGGCAGGGCGGCGTTGCCGGCTTCGCAAAAGGGGGGGCAAAGGTCCACCTGGACGACGATGCGGGCGGCACCTTGCTGCGCTACGTGGTCAATGCCCAGGTCGGGGGCAAGCTGGCACAGCTTGGCGCGCGCCTGATCGACGCCAGTGCCAAGCAGATGGCGGAGGCGTTCTTCGACCGGTTCAGCGCCCAGGTGGCGCAGCCGGTGGCGGCGGAGAGCGGCGTCGCGGCAGCGGACGCGCCGGTCTTTCCCGCCGCACCTGCCCATCCCGGCGAGATCGCGCGGCATTATCCCGGCCTTCGGGAGCCTTCGCTCTTTCCGGGCAGCTCGGGCGCGGAGGTGGCTAATCCGGTGCTGCCGCCGGCGCACCAGCCGGCAATCAGCGTCTGGGCCCTGGTTCCGCGGGAACCGTTCGGCCTGCCTATGGCTTTCTGGATCGGCGGCGGGGTTTACGCGATCATGGTGCTGCTGATGCTGGGAAGCATGTTGTAGCGCGCGTTCCGTGGGCACTGCCGGCCGGTTTGCGCCCGGCAGCAAATCCGGGCAGTTTCGCCACCGCCGGAGACCCCGGACGCCCTTCCGTTCCCTTCCGCACAAGGCTGCCTTGTGACTGCGCTGCCCGCCTCGGTTTCCGACACTGCCGCCCTTCTTGCCCGCCAGGGCTATATCGCGGACCACGAGCTTGCCACGGCCGTTCACCTGGCCCTGGCGATGGAGCGCCCGCTGTTCCTGGAAGGAGAGCCGGGCACCGGCAAGACCGAGATTGCCAAGGTGCTCGCCGCCGGCCTTAACCGGCGGCTGGTGCGGCTGCAGTGCTATGACGGCATGGACCTTTCGGCCGCTGCCTACGAGTGGGACCATGCACGCCAGTTGATGGCGATCCGGCTGGCAGAGGCGGCCGGCCAGACCGACCGCGAGGAGTTGGGGCACGATATCTACGCGCGGGAGTTTCTCCAGGCGCGTCCGCTGCTGTCGGCCATCGATCCCGACCAGCCCCCGGCGGTGCTGCTGATCGACGAACTCGATCGGGCAGACGAGCCGTTCGAGGCGTTCCTGCTGGAACTGCTGGCGGATTTTCAGATCACCGTTCCCGAATATGCCACCGTGCGTGCGCATATCCGCCCGGTGGTCATCCTGACATCGAACCGGACGCGGGAAGTGCATGACGCGATCCGCCGCCGCTGCCTGTATCACTGGGTCGATTACCCCGACGCGGCGCGCGAGCGGGCCATCCTGGCGGCCAAGGCGCCGAAAGTCCCGGCGCATCTGGCGGCGCAGGTGGTGGCGTTCGTGCAGCGGCTGCGCGGGGAGGAGCTGTTCAAGCTTCCCGGCGTCGCCGAAACGATCGACTGGGCGCAGGCGCTCACCTATCTGAGCAAGACCGAACTCACCGCCGGCGATGTCGATCAGACCCTTGGTGTCCTGCTGAAATACCAGGACGACATCGCCAAGGTTCGCGGCGCCGAAGCCGCTCGGCTGGTGGCCGAGGCGCAGTCCGCCGCGGCCTGAAGCCAGGACCGCCCTGCGTGCGGCGCGGATTGACCGTGCGCGACCGATAGCCAAATCGGCGTCCGGGTGTAGTTTGGCGCGATAATTCACCGGGGGTCTGCATGGCGGAGAGCGAGACGGGTTCGGCCGAAGCGGGGCGCAATTTCCTCGCCGATATCGTCCAGGCGGACCTGGATGCCGGCCGTACCCGGACCGTGGTTACGCGGTTTCCGCCGGAGCCGAACGGCTATCTGCATATCGGTCATGCCAAGTCGATCTGCCTGAATTTCGGCCTGGCCGAGACGTTCGGCGGGCGGTGCCACCTGCGTTTCGACGACACCAATCCCACAAAGGAAGAACAGGCGTTCATCGATGCGATCGAGCGCGACGTACGCTGGCTGGGGTTCGACTGGGGCGCGCATCTGCATCACGCCTCCGATTACTTTGAGCAGCTCTACGCCTGGGCGGAAGACCTCGTGCGTGCGGGAAAGGCGTATGTGGACGATACGCCGCCGGAGGCGATGCGGGCGCAGCGCGGCACATTGACGGAGCCGGGACAGAACAGCACGTACCGTTACCGGTCGGTGGAGGAGAACCTCGATCTGTTGCGCCGCATGCGTGCGGGCGAGTTCCCCAACGGCGCGCGCGTGCTGCGGGCGAAGATCGACATGGCGTCGGGCAACATGAACCTGCGCGATCCGGTGCTGTACCGCATCCTGCGCACGCCGCATCCGCGCACCGGCGACGCCTGGTGCATTTATCCGACCTACGATTTCGCGCACGGCCAGTCGGATGCGATCGAGGGGATCACGCACTCCATCTGCACGCTGGAATTCGAGGATCATCGGCCGCTGTATGATTGGCTGATCGAGAACCTGCCAGTGCCGTCGCGGCCCCGGCAGTATGAGTTCGCGCGCCTCAACATCAGTTACACCGTGCTGTCGAAGCGGGTGCTGACCCGGCTGGTGCAGGAGGGGCATGTTTCCGGCTGGGACGATCCGCGCATGCCGACCTTGGCGGGGCTGCGCCGCCGGGGCGTGCCGCCCGCGGCGGTGCGGGACTTCGTGCGCCGCGTAGGGGTGGCCCGTGCCAACAGCGTGGTCGATTTCGCCATGTTTGAAGCAGCGATCCGCGACACGCTGAATCCGGTGGCGCCGCGTCGGATGGCGGTGCTGCGGCCACTGCGGCTGGTGATCGAGAACTACCCAGAAGGCCGCACCGAAACCCTGGAAGCGCAGAACCACCCCGACGATCCCGGCGCCGGGACCCGGCCAATCGTGTTCGGACGGGAGATTTTCGTGGAGCGGGACGATTTCATGGAAAACCCGCCGCGCAAATTCTACCGGCTGGCACCGGGACAGGAGGTGCGGCTGCGCTACGGCTACTTCGTCACCTGCCGGGAAGTGGTGAAGAACGCCGTAGGCGAGGTGACGGAATTGCGCTGCACCTACGACCCGGCGAGCCGAGGCGGGCACTCGCCGGATGGGCGGAAGGTGCGGGCGACCTTGCACTGGGTGGCCGCGGCTGACGCGCTGCCGGCAGAGGTGCGGCTGTACAGTCACCTGTTCGGTCGTCCCGATCCTGGCGTGGGCGGCGATGTGATGGCCGATCTCGATCCCGGGTCGCGCGAGGTGCTGACGGGCTGCCTGGTAGAGCCGGCCCTGACGCAGGCACCGGTCGGCGAGGCGGTGCAGTTCGAGCGGCAGGGGTATTTCTGCGCCGACCGCGACAGCGCGGCGAACCGGCTGGTGTTCAACCGCACGGTGGGGCTGCGCGACACCTGGGCGCGCGTGCAGGGGGCACAGGTGCCGGCGGCCGTATAGCGCGATGGAGGCGGATGCAGGCGCCACCATCGTCGCCGTGCCCAGGGCGGCGCAGGAGCGTGTTGCGCCGCCGGCAGCGTCGCGGGTGCGCAAGCTGCGGCAGCACCTGCTGGAGGCACTGAACGATCTGCGCAAGACCTGGCGGGCAGATGCGCCGGTCGAACGGCCGGCGCCCGAGCCGGAGGGCTTCGCCGGTGATGTGGTACGGGAGGCGTGTGGCCAATGCCGCGGGTTCTGTTGCAAAGGCGGCGGTGAGCACGCCTATCTGGATGACCGCACAATGGCGCGGGTGCTGCGCGATCATCCCGATCTGAGCGCCTCGTCCTTGGTGCGCCGGTATTTGGACGCGGTCGCGGCAGAGTCCGTGGTTGGATCTTGCCTGTATCACGGACGGCAGGGATGCACACTGCCGCGGACGCTGCGAGCCGATCTTTGTAATATATTTTATTGTAATGGCTTACGGGTCTTTCTTCGTTCAGAAGATACAGTTGATCGAGTCATTGTGGTTGCCGAGGGCGGTGGGCAGGCGCGGCGGTCCGTGGTGATGCGCCGGGATTCAACAGAAGGGCTTGCCACAGGCGAATGAGTTGTCCGCCGCAGGCGGTACGCTCACGTCGCATGGGTCTTGCCGGGCTGTGGCATGGACTCCTGCAACCGGCTCTGTGCCGGCGGTACGAGGCCGCGACCGGCTCGTTCGCCACTCCATGTTGCAAGAGGTCTTTCAGCGCGGGCGCGCGGATAACGACGTGGCGTGACGGGGGCTGGCTGAGCTGTCGGATAGGGTGGCTCATGTTGCGTCGGGTCCCGCGATGGCCTGAGGCAGTGTCTGGTCGGCGACGTCGGCGGGGGGGCTGCTCGCTGCCGGGGCTTGGTCGCTTCGATCGCATTGGCTGCTGCCCTCGATAGTTCGTGTTCTGTTCACGTATGTAGTGCCGCACCCGTCGGTCCGGAAGCAGCTTTCCCTCCAAGCCTGGGCCGTGCTGCCCCCTCTCACGCCGGCGGCGTCTGCGGAGAAAAAACACCATACCTGTTGCGGCCGGCGCCATTCCGGCGGCATACCGATCCGCTATCGACGGAAGGATACCCATGCGCAACCGAATCATCGCCGGCCTGCCGGCCGTGCTGCTGCTTGTCCTGGCGCCCGCCGCCTTCGGCGCGCAGGCCGCGACGGACTGCCCGCCCGTGGGTCATCTGCCGTCCTATACGGCTTCCGAGGCGCCCGAGATCCGCGCCTATGACACGGCCGCGTTCAGCGTCACGAAGGGTGATGACACGACCCAGGTCCAGGTTGCTGGCGCCAGGTGTCATCAGGGCTACATGATTGCCGACGGCAAGGACCCAATGAGCGACCTGGAGATCCAGGAGAACTATCGCAGCCAGCTCAAGGCGCTCGGGGCAGATATCCTGTTCACCGATGACCTGGACACGGTGGCGCGCCTGTCTCCCAAGGATCCGGCCACGGGCGCCGAGACCTGGATCGCGGTCGCCAGCCAGCAGACCGAGATCGACGTGACGGTGGTACGGAAGCAGCCGTTCAAGGCGAGCCTGAAGCCACCTTCGGGCGCCGATTACCGGCTGCTTGGTCACATGCCAGGGTATGTCGCTTCCAAGCCGGAGAAGCGCAACTTCGACAAGCTCTCCTTCACCGTGCAGGACGGCGACGACTCGCATGATGTGGAGGTCCAAGGCGCGCGTTACAGCGTGAACTACATGATTGCTGATAACACGACGCCGGCCAGTAACCTGGACATTCAGGAGAATTACCGGGCCGCGTTGCGGGCTCTTGGCGCACAGATCCTGTTCACCGACGACGGCGATACGGTCGCGCGGCTCGACGACAACGGGAAGGCGGTCTGGATGCACGTCAACAGCCAGCAGACCGAGATTGCCGTGGAGACGATCGAGGAGAAGGCGTTCCAGGCGAGCATCGCACCCCCGAAGGCGGATGCACTGAAGGCCACGTTGGATGCCAAGGGGCACGTGGCGCTTTACGTCAATTTCGACTTCGACAAGGCGACGCTGAAGCCTGACGCTGCACCGGTGATGACGCAGGTGGTGGCGCTGCTGAAGGCCGACCCCTCGCTGCATCTGAGGGTGGAAGGGCATACAGACAATGTCGGCAGCCACGACTACAACGTGAAACTGTCCGGTGCACGGGCCGACACGGTGGTCAAGGCACTGGTGGCAGAGGGTATTGCGGCGGACCGGCTGTCCGCGGCCGGCATCGGCCCCGACAAGCCGATCGCTGACAACAAGACCACCGAGGGGCGGGCGAAGAACCGGCGGGTGGAGCTGGTCAAGAGCTGACGCCGAAGGCGTTCGTTCGCGTTCCTTTGCGACCATCTCGCCGTCCCCTTTCCGCGGGTTGCTTTTCACCGCCCCGGTATCGCCGCTGTGAGCACCCCTGACGGAGGCCGACGGCGTGTTCTCACGGCGCATGGGCTTCTTACCTGCGGTCGAGATGTTGGTTGGGGTTGGTGGCGGCTTCACGTTGCATGGGGTTTTTCATCCCTGCGTTGACGTGGATAGGTTTGGTGTTGTGGGGGTTCGGGCGCCTTCGCTTCACGGGTAGAGGGTGCGCGCGTTGTCCCCGGACGGGTGTTCTGTTCCTCCTGTCTCATTCTTGGGGGCAATCCGGCATCCGCCGCACGATGCATCGGCGTTGATCGGCGGTTCTTCCTGTAGATGAGCGTGGCGGCATCCGTGGGGGAACGGCATCGCCGGCGTGGCGGCGAGAAAGAAAGAATGGAATCGCAGATGAAGGAAGATGCACGCGAATAACGCGGATCAAAGCCGTTGATCCGGGAGCGGCTCGGCCTCGTGGTCCGTGCCGGGTGGCAGGAGGCGTGTTGAGCCGCTGCGCGGCTGTTCGACTGCGATCAATCCGTCATCGGGGTGCCTCCGTCGAGAGCGGGCCGGTACGTCTATCCTGCATCAGGTCTTATGTCCGCTCGGTTCCCGCGGCCATGAGGTTCTGGCCGATCGGCGGGCGCTCATGGTGCATGGGCTTCTCACGCGGCGTGCGCGCGGACGACGGCGGTCGTCGCCTCGGCGGTGGACGCCGGCACGGCTTGGTGCGTCGGCCATGCGAGGTCGGCACGGTCGTGGCGGTCTTCGTCTCGCCAGCCGTTGTGCTCAGCCATTGGCTCAACCGATTCTCCGCTTTGCATAGGGTTGTGGTTGGGCTGTCGTGCCGTTGTGGCGGTGCCGGCTTCCTCGGCTGCCTGCGCGGCTTCGGCTTCCCTGGCGGCGCGGTCTTCGGCCGCCGCGCGGTCGCGTTCTTCACGGCGTAAGAGGTCCTGGCGCCACTGTGCCCAGACGCCGGGGTCCGCCGCTTGGTCCGCGCCGTCTGCCGCCCGCTCTTGGCCGAGCAGGCGGAGGATGCGTTCCTGCGCGCGCAGGGCAGAGAGCGCGGTGCGGGTCAGGCGTTCGGCCTGCACCGCCGGCAGGTCGGGAGCGATGGCCCGCTGCTGGAGGCCTTCGGCCGCGCCGCCGAGCAGGAGAAAACGGGAGACCAGCACTGTGTCGGTGAGGGTCCGGGGGTTGAACGCCTCGAAGACGTCGATGACGGCGTTGAGGTGGCTGGCGGGGTCGTCGCCCAGGGTCGGCAGAGCGGCGGCAGTGGTCCGGATGGCCCGGTCGAGGACGCGGGAGATCGGCGGACAACGTTCCGGCACCGCGGCGACGCCTTGGGCTGGGGCGGTGACAAGCCGAGGGATCGGGACCGGGCTGGGCGTATGCAGTGGCTCGGCCGCGCGGCGGACAGGGCGGGGGCGGTGGCGCATGCAGACCTCTATCTAAAGTTAGTAAATTAATCTAACATATAGGAGAATAGTCCGGATGGTCAATGACTCTGTTTGGTGGGGCATCAAGGACCCGGAAGCGCTGCTCCTATGACCGCCTTGCCAAAATCAGACCGACCGGTCATATTGCCCGCATGAAACACGGCAGCACCCGCGATCATCTGCTCGCCACCGGCCTACGGGTCATGCACGCCCAAGGCTTCAACGCCACCGGCGTGCAGGACATCACCCAGGCCGCCGGCGTGCCCAAAGGCTCGTTCTACAACCACTTCGACAGCAAGGAAGGCTTCGGCGCGGAAGTGCTCGGCCGCTTCTGGGAAGACCGCACCGCCCGCGCGCTCAACGTGCTCAGCGACGAATCCCTCACGCCGCTCGCCAGGCTGAAAGCCTATTTCGCCGCCAAGGCCCGCGCCGAACCCACAAAAACCTTCGATCGCGGCTGCATGATCGGCAATTTCTCTGCAGAGATGGCCGGGCAGAGCCGCCTCGTCCGGGATCGCCTCAGCGCCGTCTATGCCGCCTGGACCCGCCTGCTGGCCGCCTGCATCGCTGAAGCCCAGGCCGCCGGTGAAATCCGCAATTCAGCCGACCCCGAAGCGCTCGCCGCCTTCCTGATCGATGCGTTCGAAGGGGCGGTGCTGCGCACGAAAGTGGACCAGGACGGACGCGCCCTGGCCCGGTTCGAACAACTCATCTTCGACTCCATCCTGTCCTGAGAGGTCGCAATGCCGGCTTCCCCCGCCACTACCGCGCCTGCCGACAAGATGACCGGTCAGTTTGATTCACTCGACCACCGAACACGCACACTGCTGGAAGCCCCGCTGCTGCCGCTGCTGCTGCGCCTCTCTACCCCGAACGTGGTGCTGATGCTGGCCCAGTCGGCCACCGGCGTCATCGAGACCTATTTCGTCGGCAAGCTCGGCACGGATGCGCTGGCCGGCGTCGCCATCGTCTTCCCCGGCGTCATGCTGATGCAGATGATCTCGGGCGGCTCGATGGGCGGCGGGATCTCCTCCGCCGTGGCGCGTGCGCTCGGCAGCGGCCGGAAGGACGACGCCGCGGCCCTGGTCTGGCACGCCCTGGCGATCAATGCGGCGCTGGGGCTGCTCTGCTGCGTTGGCGCGCTGCTGTTCGGCCCGCCACTCTACCGCGCGCTGGGCGGCAGCGGTGCATCGCTGCGTGCCGCGCTCGACTAT
>DATNEJ010000456.1:0-6605 GCA_035606775.1 Acetobacteraceae bacterium
CACCAGTGAAGCCCGCTGGGCGGCGGGCGCGCCGCTGTCGCCGCTCGACGGTATTCCGGTTGCCATCAAGGACAACCAGGCGGTCGCCGGACAGCCGCTTACAGCGGGCAGCAGAGCACTGGAGCGTTTGCCGGCGACGGAGGAGGACGCACCACATGTAGCGCGGTTGCGCGAAGCCGGAGCGATTCTGTACGCACGTACCACCATGCCGGATTTTGCCTGGAAGGCAGTGACCGACAGTCCACTTTCCGGCGTGACGCGCAACCCGTGGAACCCGCGTCTGACGCCGGGCGGTTCATCCGGCGGGTCGGCCGTGGCGGTGGCGACTGGATGCGGACCGATTGCCACCGGCAGCGACGGCGGCGGCTCGATCCGCATTCCCGCGGCCTTTACCGGCATCTATGGCATCAAGCCGACCAGCGGACGGATCCCCGGTATCGGCGAGAGTCCGGATTTCTCCGCGATCGGTCCATTGACGCGCAGCGTCGCAGACGCGGCTCTGGCGCTGTCCATCATGTGCCGCCCCGACCGTGGCGACCCTCTGGCAGCCGCGCTGATTGTTCCCGATTTCGTTGCCGAGGCGAGGCGTGGGGTTAAAGGATTGCGCATCGCCGTGTCCGCTACCTGCGGTCATGCCCGGATCGACCCCGCCCGGCACGCGCCGCTGGAGGAGGCCGCCAAGGCATTTATCGACGCAGGGGCGGAGGTCAGGCGCGCCGATCCACCCATTCGAAATATCCGCGATGCCTATGTGACCTTGTGCGAGGTCGCGTTCGCCGGTGTGGTCGCCGGCATGCCGGGCGAGCGGATGGCGTTGCTTGACCCCGGGCTGATTGAAACCGCTCGGCGCGGCATGATGACGTCCGCTGCCGTGGCTCGCCAGGCAGAGGTTGAGCGGGTGCGTTTGATCAAAGAGTTCGCCGCATTTTTCACTGAGTACGACCTGCTGCTGACACCATGCGTGCCGATCGCGCCATTCGCGGCCGGTCACAATATCAACACGCCCGATCGAATGGCCTTTCCGGAATGGTACGATTGGACGCCCTATACCTGGGTGTTCAACGCCGCGAAGCTTCCCGCTGCCTCCTACCCATGGGGCTGTGACGCCGCGAGATTACCGCAGGCTGTGCAGGTGGCGGCAGCGCATTTCCGAGAAGACCTCGTGCTGCGCGCCAGTGCGGTGCTTGAGGCCCACACGCCCATCGCGCACCCACGCGATGCTCTGTGGCGCTGCGCCACGTGACGCGCCCACGCGGGGTGACGGCCAGCTTACGCCGCAGGTTCGACGGAGACGGCCACGGCCTGTGAAATGATCGCGGTGATCGTATCGCCGACCTTGATCAACTGCATGGCCTTCTGTCCCTGCGGCGTCACAACCGCAATGGTGCGGACGGGCCCGCCGGAAGGATTCACGAGCTGCAATGTGTGCGCTCCGGAATCGATACCCACGACAGTCCCGGTCACCACCAACTTTGCCCCCACAGCGCCGGCCGGCATCTGGCCTTGCGGCGCCCGCACGGCGCCTGCCGTCAGACTATCGTCCGGCAGCTTCGACCCTTTCGGAGCCAATACATACGCCGCGGAGGCGACATAGGTGACGTTCACCTTGTCGCCGGGTTTGACCTGCGGGAGGTTACGAACCGCATCGCTGACCTGGACAGTGAGCGAATTGCCCTGCGGACCGACAAGCGTGACCGTGCGCGATGGCAGATCGACCGCTTCGACCGTGGCACGGACCGTGATCGTCTGCGACTGCCCCACGCCCGCCATGCCAGTGGCCTGCGCCCTGGCGGACGTCACGCCGGCTGGCTGGATCGTGATTGCCAGGGCCGCAAGGGCGACCAGTCCACAATGCACCGCTTGCTTAACAAAAATTCGCCCCATGACAGATCCTCTTGGCGTTCAGTGAATGACGATTTCGACGCGCCGATTCTGCGCTTCCCGGACACCTGGCCCGGTTGGCACCAGCAAATGCGTTTCGCCGAACCCTTGTATGGTGATCGCGTTGCGCGGCACACCGTTTTTCACCAGCTCCGCGGCCACGGCCTGAGCGCGTCGAACGGACAGTCCCTGATTGTATTTTGGTGTCCCGGATGTATCCGTGTAGCCATTTACGTCAATCCTTGTGTATTGCACGTGGGTCGAGTTGTCTGCGGCTTCCTTGATGATCTGGCGGGCACGATCGGTCAGGCTTGCCTTGTCCCAGTCAAAGAACACGAGATAGGATCGCGCGGATGCGGGCGCCGGCGCAGCTATCGGCGCAGGTGCGGGCGGTGGCAGCGGCGTGTTGAACGCGTATCGCATGCCAATGACCAGCGCGTAGTTGAACTCCGCACCAGCTCTCTCTGTCCCGGTGAAGGAGCGGTTCTGTGACGGCAATACGATGGCACCGCTGTACTCCCTGGTGCCCGACATGCCCATGAACCGGAATTCGGTTGTCAGCGACAATCCGGCTGTTTCCAGCGGAAAGGCCGCGCCAACGATTGCCTGATAGGCGAATGCCCCTTTTGTATTGCTGATATTGGCCTTGTCTCCGTTAATGGCGGTGACGTTCACGCCGTTCCAATTCGCCCATGCATAACCGACACCAATGCCGACATAAGGCACAGCCCATGGCACGACATCGTAGAAATCGTAAGCTGCGTTGACCATAAGCCCGAACTTCTGCTCGCTGCCGCCTGAACTGAGCTGTGGAGACTGGAACAGACCGGAGATGCTGCTGACCGCGTTGATCCGGTAGCTGGGTTCAAATTCGACGCGCACGCCGTTGCCGAATCCCCAGCCAAGGCTGCCCAGCCCGACGAAACCTGGGTGGAAAAACACGTTGCTGGTGCCGCCATTCGGCCCGAAGCCGAGATTCTGGAGCGTGGCGGAAGATGTTTGAGCCAGTCGCGTGGCTTGAATCTTCTCGCTGCCCATGAAGTTCACGCCGAGCCCGGCGCCGAGGTAGAGACCTTCGACTGGTTGGGCGTGCGCTGTCTGTTCGCACGTTATTGCCGTCACACACACGGCAACGGCGATGACATACGCTGCTCGGATTGCGGTCATCGATGCTTCCCCGCTGCATGCAAGTCGGCAGGCATGGTTGTACTCATGCTCCGCCTCAGCTTGCGATAGTCCGCATGAACAGCGCCCGCTATGCAAAAGTGGCAAATCCATCATTCAGCAAGATGTTATCGGCTTGGCGCCGCGAGCGCCGGTAGTCTCGTTCGGTCTATGCCGCCTGTTGCCGAAACTGCATAGCGATGCCCCCGGGGAGACCTACAAGAATGGCCGCGGCTACCGGAACAAGGAAAGGCCGGTAATGGGGGCAGGAATCCAGGATCGCGAAACGGCCGGTCGGGCGGGCATTCAACTGGCCAGCGCGGCAGGAGCCGTCCTCGCATTCCTGACGCTGACAAACGCGCCAGCGCGCGCTCAGCTTTCTGCCAATGACGGCTACGCCGCCGACGGTTCGTATCACCTGCAGTTTGAGCTGACGCCGTATCTGTGGCTGCCCGCCACGAACACGAACTTCTCGCTCGGCCCGCAGGGCGGCATCAGCGGCAACGTCAACACCGGCGTGCCGACGGCAGCGCAACTCCGGAACTCGTTGCACGGTGCGTTCATGGGTTTCGGCCTTGTTCGCTATGGCCCCTGGTCCGGCGAGCTGGACATCGATTGGGTCGACGCCAGTACCGGCAAGACCGCGATCGGCCCGCGCGGGAATGCGCTGCATCTGAGCACGAGCGCATCCCTGGTGCGCGTCGCACCCGGTTTCGGCTACGAGGTTGCGCGTGGGGCGATCGCGGGCATCCCGGCAACCCTGGACGCCCGGGCCGGATTCTCCTGGCTCCATTCGAGTTCGAGCATAGGAAGCCTGGAAGAACCTCTCGGCGGCGGCAGCGACAGTGCCAGCTTCGTGCAACCCTGGCTTGGGACAAGGGCTACATTTTTTCCGTCATCGCGATGGCGCGTGGAATTAGGCGCACTGGTGCAAGGATTTGGCGTATCGGGGGGCTCCTGGGGATGGGGGGCGTCGTTCCTGGTCTCCTATGCCGTGACCAACTGGATGGTGGTTACCGGCGGCATTCGTGCGTTGAAGACCGAGCGCATAGAGGACAACGTCGGGCCGCTTGGCAGCGGCAAGCGATCGTTCGATCTCGTGGCATACGGCCCTCTGCTCGGCGTGGGGTTCCGATTCTAGCGTCCGGCGACATGACCCGCTGGCGATAGCCGCTCAGGCGGCCGCCTCACTGTGGACCAATGAGTGCTTGTTTGGATGGAAAAGGATATGACCATGAAGGACGCCGTCGACGGCTCGCTGGCACAGGCGGGGCGGACAGATAAACTGTCCGCACAGGCCGTCAGGCCAGCCTTGGGCCTTCTGATTGCGGGCCTACTGTCGCTCGCGGCGTGCTCCGGGTCGGTCAAGGTCGGACCGGAAGCCGTCGCGGGGCTGACGCCGGACGCAACGGTGGATATGAACCAGGTGCAGGCAGCCTTTATCGGCAGCGCCGGCGGCGGCAGCGGCACACTGTTTTACCATGGCAGATCCTATCCCTTCAGCGTCGCCGGGCTCGGCGTTGGCGGCATTGGCGCATCGACCATCGACGCCTCGGGCGAGGTCTACAAAATGCATCAACTGTCCGAATTTCCTGGCGCCTATGCGCAAGGTCGTTACGGCTTCGCTGTAGGCCAGGCGAGTGCCGGTGATTTGTGGCTGGAGAACGAAGCGGGGGTCATCATGCACCTGAAGGCCAAGCGCACGGGTCTGATGCTGAGCCTGGGTGGGGATGCAGTCGTCATCTCGATGCAGCAATAGGCCCGACCGACTGACGAAAACCGACGCTCGAATAGAAAGCCTTCAGGAAAGCGTCGTAGCCGTACGGTTCAAACTCTGCAGAGATGAGTGTTCATAAGATGCGCTACGTATTTCTGCCCTTGGTTATCCTGACTCTTTCGGCCGCCAGTTGCAGCAAGCCGGCCCCGCCGAGTGAAACCAAACAGGCTGCGCAGACGGGGACGACATTTGACGGTTCCTACGCGACCACAATTCAGCAGGCGAGTTCGGCCAGTATCGCCAAGGGAACCCAGTGGTGTGACACGCCTACCCAGGCCGTCATTTCCGTGACAAATGGCCAGTTCAATCTCGTTTTGCCGCACCCGAATGTTCCGGGCAACGCACCGGTCTCATTCCCTGCCTCAATCAGCCCGGACGGGTCGTTCTCCGGCCAGACCATCAACGGCACGATTTCAGGTAACGTGCAGGCGAATCATATCGAAGGCCGTATCGTCGGGTCCGCCTGCGGCTACACTTTCGCCGGCAACCGGATGTGAGCCGCCGTCACTTGGGAAGGTTCCGTACGCCTGGCGCAATGCGATCGGTCAAGGTCCAATACGCTGCAGGTTGAGCACGAACGTGCAACCCGGACCGCCGAAGCGAGCAGGAACGTCGTACTGGCCATGGAAGGTGGCCCCTTCGAAATGGCCGATGATCCACTGTTGTCCGTAGACCATTTGCAGGCCGTTATCGCGTTCGATGGTGCCCCTGAATCCGCCGAACCGAACAGACCGGCCATGTACGTGAAAGCCGGAGACCTTTTGGGTCTGGATGCAGAGACCGCCACCCGTTACCAACGGTTCCGCCGACCCCGCATAGCTTCCGGAACGATCGACAACCTGAGAAGCCGTCGACGGCCCAGGCCCCAGGCCGGGCGGAGCCGGAGCAGCGCCATTTGGCATCACCGGTGAGGGTGTATAGATCGGCGTAGCGCCGGACGGCGTATCAAGGATCACCGAGGGCACCTGCAACGACCCGTTTCCCGAGCAACCGGGAATCAGCAGGCACATGGCCATAAGTCCCATCAACAGATGAGACGGTCCGGGCGTGCCGTCGTGGGTTGCCGTCTTCCGGCCCGCACATCGCCTGCTATACAAAGCTGGAGGGAAAGGCTGCATTTTGTCGGGTCTCCGTCCCACCTGGCGCGGGGTCATGATCTGACCGCCACAAGGCTTCGTCCGGGAATGATACAGGGATAGTCGGGCATTCGCGGCACTATACTATAGTCCCTCATCGCATGGCGGTCACGCTTCGCGATATTGGTGTGCATGCCGAAACTGCATAGCCAGTGGCGGCAACGGCATGTTCCAAACCCGGCTGTAATTCGTCACCGGGATGCTCGCGACGCGACCCCTCCGTACCTGAACGGCAAGATGGAATCCCCGACGAGACTTCGCGGCGCAGCCGGTGCGGCCACCGTCTGACGGGAGGGAAAGCGGTATGCGCAGCGCAATTCTGTCCGTGGCCGTGCTCGCTACCGGAATGCAGGCCTGCGCTCCACAGCCCGCGACGAACCTCAACACCGCTTTACAGGGGATCGAGAAGGCGCGGTTCCTGACCTGCTCAGGGCCGCCCAGCCTGGAACTCGCCCAGGGGGCGGGCCTGGATCGTATCTCGTTTATGACAAACTTGAAGCGCGGCCAGGCGATCGGGATTGCAAGTCCTGTGGCAATGCCAGCCGAGTCCTGTTCTGGCGATGCGGTCTTCGAGAATGACAGGCTGACAAGCCTGCATCTGTCCGGCAACCAATCGATGTGCAACCTTGTCTTTGCACCGTGCCTGA
>DATNEJ010000463.1:0-4446 GCA_035606775.1 Acetobacteraceae bacterium
CGTCTGGCTCAGCGTCTCCGCGAATGTGATGGCGTCGCGGTAATCGCGGACCTGTTGCCAGGGATCGATCTCCTGTCGCGGTTCGCCGTCGCTCGCACCGAAATTCCGGTTGTCATAGGCGAGGCATGCGAATCCCGCTGCCGCGAACGCCTCCGCGAACCTGTCGATGAACATCTCTTTCACGCCCGAGAAGCCATGGGCCATGACAATCGTTGGCAGTTGCCCGGAGTGCTGGTCCGGCAGGTAGTGCCAACCACGCAGCGTCGTACCGTCTTCGGCCTTGAACGCGATATCTTTGCGCATTGTTGCCTCCGGCTTGGTGATCTCTGTCACGTCCGGCATGCACCTATCGACCGGCTTGCAGGCCGGAAGGGATTATACACCAAATCCGGAATTGCCGCCCGCGAAGGGCTTGGTGGAGCGCGCAAACGCCACTCGATACGCGGCCTGCTTGACCACGGCTATGGCGAGATTCCTGTCACCGGCCAGCATGCCGTAGCGATCGAAAGCCTGCCGCCGCTCCACGAGGACCCGTTCGATCGCATCCTCGTCGCGCAGCCACTCGTGGAAGGGATCATGCTTTTGACCGCCGACCCGATGGTGGCGCGCGATCCGGCGCCGGTGCGCCGGGTCTGACCGACGGCCGAACGCCCTATTGGTTCGGCTCCACGTCCAGCCGCACGGCGATACCCTCCAGGTCCGGACGTGGCGCCGGATAGCGCTGCATCACCAGCGGATCGTGCCCCGGAACGATCAAGGACGGCGACGCGGCATGCGCGTGCAAGGTGTCGAATGCGTCCAGCATCTCACCGATGTGCAGTGCCGTGGTGAACGGGCGGTAGGTTTCCATGTTTTCGTAGAAATGCGTCACGTCCGACGCCAGCACCACCACGCCCCGGCGCGTGTTCACCTTGACGAATTGCAGCCCGGCGGAATGCCCGCCGGTCGGATGGATTGAAATGCCGGGCAGCACGTCGGCCGGCCCGTTGTAGTAAACCACGCGGCCGTCGAAATTCAGCCGCACGATGCCGCAGACATCATCGGGTTCGAAGCTCTTCGCCAGTTGCCGATGCCGCATATAGCGGCCGACCGCATAGTGAATCTCCGGCTCCTGCAGATGAAACCGCGCCACCGGGAATTTGTGGAAATTGCCGACGTGATCGTAATGCATGTGTGTCAGGATCACGTCCCGCACGGTGGCGGGATCCACACCCAACAGCGGCAGCGAATCGATCGGGCAGCGTTCCAGAGTACGGCCGCGCTTGCCGCCGCTTTCCGCGGTGAAGCCGATATCGATCACCACGGCACGGTCGGCATTCTTCGCGACCCACACGAAGTAGTCCATCGGCATCGGCCCGTCATGCGGATCGCCGCCGATGAAATGCTCATGCCGGCGTGCCTGCCTGGTGGCGTAGCGAAGGGCGAACAGTTCGTATTCGGCGGTCATGCGCGGCGGCTTCCTTGTTCTTGTCTGGCATCAGTCAGATCCGCCATGACGTGGCGGGTGAACAGGTCGATCGAGTGCAGGGCTTCGTCGCCGGTGATGTCGCCGAAGGCGAAGCGGCACAGCAGATAGTTCAGGCCACCATCGTCGATGGTCCGTTGCAGGAATGCGCGCACCTTTTCCGGCGTGCCCGCGACCGCGCGGCCTTCCGCCTCGGCTTCCTCGAAGGTTTCCGGGAACAGCGCGTTCGGATTGGGCAGGTTCATGTTGTGCTTGCGCCACAACACCAGGAAGCTGTCGCGCCATTTGCCGTAGCCACGTCGCGCCACTTCCAGCGCTTCCTTGTCGGTCTCGCCCACGACGACATGGCGGCCCACCCCCATGCAGGGCAGTGCGTCTGGTGCTTTGCCTTGCGCCTCCCACTCGGCGCGGTAGGCATCGGTCAGCGCGCGCATCTTCGCACCGGCAAGGTTGCCGACGATGTTGACGTTGTGCTTCACGGCCCAGGGTATCGCTTCCGGCCGCCCGAGGCCGTACCACAGCGGCGGATGCGGCGTCTGGAACGGCGTCATCTCCATCGGCACGTCGCGATACTGGTAGTATTTGCCTTCGAATGTCAGTTCCCGGTTGGTCATGCCGCGCAGGATCACTTCCAGCGCCTCGGCGTACATGGCAGGTGCGGCGGCGGGGTCCAGGCCGTAATAGCGCAGTTCGATCGGGGAGATGCCACGGCCGACACCCAGCAGCAGCCGGCCGCCGCTCATCTGATCCAGCATGCAGATCTCTTCCAGCAGCTTGATCGGATGATACAGCGGCAGAAGGTAGACCAGCGGACCGAAGCGCAGTTGCCGCGTCCGCTGCGCGATCGCCGCCAGCCACACCCCGGGCGAAGGCGCCACGCCCAGCGGCGTCGCATGGTGTTCGGCGACATGGTAGCCGTAGAAGCCGGCCCGGTCATAGGCTTCCAGCAGGCGCAGCCGTTCCTCGAAGAAGCGGTCGAGCGGGGCGAGGCCGCGATCCATATGGTCGAATATGCCAAGTTTCATCGCGGTCTCCCGTGGTTGTTTTTGCGGGACGGCGCTGTCCTTATTCGGCGGCCAGACGCTCCCCGACCGGTCGCACCGCCTGGCGGATACCATCATCGTAGGCGTCCTGCCAGTTCGTCGCCTTGACCACCCGCTCACCGCTGCGAATCCGCAGATACAGCGTGGGATCGTCCACGCCCGGCGGCACGGTGCCTTGATCGCGCAGCGCACGGGCGGCCAGCAACAGGCGGCGGCGTGTGCGCGTGATCATCTGGTCAGATGGCGCAAGGTGTTCCAGCGTGTGGTCCACGATGGGACCCATGCTCTCGGTTACCGCTTGGTCCTGCATGTGGATGTAGGAGATGCCGCTGTAGATTTCGTCGCGGCGCTGTGCGTCCCGATCGATCAGGTAGTCGTTCGCCGCATTCTGCCGCGGGCGCCACCGTCCGTGCCAATCGGTCGTATTCGGCAGAAACTCCAGTGTCGGCGTGGCGCCGGGGATCGGTTTGCCGTCGGCGAGCGACCTGGTGCGTGCGGCACCCTTCCACACCAGCGAGACGAACATCGTATGGGTATCGTCCATCGGCACCCAGGCGCGCGCGAAGACCAGGCGGCTGAATTCACCTTGCGGGATGAAGGTCCAGAACGGAAAGCCGAAATGCGCGAAGCGCCAGTACGTCGCCTCCTCCTCCGCCGGGCGGTACGCGCAGTACATCGTGCCCCAGTCGGTATCGGCCACCTGATAGTCCGGCGCGCGGTTGTTCACCTGGTACTTGATCCAGTTGTCCGCCGGCACCTGTTCGGGCTTCACGCTGCCGACATGCAGGAAACCGAAATGCGACGTGTCGATGTCACCTTCCAGCGCCTGCAGCCAGTTGCATTCGCGCTGCACGAACAGGATGTTGATCTCGGCTTCCGGCAGCAGGGTCGCCTCGATCGCCGGGAACGGCGGCGCCTCCGCGCGATCGCCCATATACACCCAGATCAGGCCGGCGCGTTCGGTCACCTTGTAGGCGCGCGCCCGCACCTTTTGGCTGAAATCCTGCTGCGGCGGCAGGTTGGGCATTGCCAGGCACTGCCCGCCGGCGGCGAACTTCCAGCCATGATAGACGCAGGCGATGCCGCCTTCCTCATTGCGGCCAAAGAACAGGGAGGCGCCGCGGTGTGGACACCGATGATCCATCACACCCACCTGGCCCGCCTTGTCCCGGAAAGCGACGAGTCTCTCGCCCAGCAGCATCAGGCGCATCGGATCGCCGCCGGCGACCAGTTCCGAGGAGCGCAGCGCCGGCAGCCAGTACTGGCGCATCAGGCTGCCCATGACGGTTCCCGGTCCAACCTGGGTCAATTCGCGGCCTTCGGCGGCGTTGGTCATTGCTGTCCTCCCAGGATCGGCCGCCGCGCCTTTCGGTCAGTGAGCGATCGGACCGTCAGCCTGCTTCCACGCCGCGATGCCACCATGAATATGGCAGGCCGTCGATAGCCCCGCGTCCTGGGCGGCCTGCACCGCCATGGCCGAACGCTCCCCGAACGCGCAGTAGAACAACAGGCGTTTGCCGGTGGCGCGTGCGAGCTCATGCAGCATGCCGCCCGGTTCTATGTTTTCCCGCAGATCGGTGTAGGGCGCATGCAGCGCGCCGGGGATGGTGCCGGATTTCTTCCGTTCGCCGGTTTCGCGCAGATCGATAAGAACGACGTCGCTCTTGCCCACAAGGCCGATCGCGTCGGACGCGACGACGGCCCAGCCGCGCTGCGCGACTTCCTCCTGATGCAGCCCCTGGCGCATATTGGCCGGCACCGCGACATCCATCATCTTCGGATTGGAGAGATTGAGTCCATTCATCAGTGCTGCGTATTCGTCGACGTTCTTCACCTGCAGGCGCGGATTGCAGCGGCGCTCTTCACCAATCGTGCTCACGGTATCGCCTTTGTAGTCGTGCGCCGGGAAGACCAGCGTTTCGTCCGGCAGGCGCAGCA
>DATNEJ010000484.1:0-8330 GCA_035606775.1 Acetobacteraceae bacterium
GGGCCTCAGGAAATCGCTGCACGGGAGGACCATGCGCGTGGATCACGTCCGCGTGACAGGGCGCGGGCACGAAGACCTTGGGTGCGCTGTCTGTCGCCATGCACGGTCACCGTTGTGATCTGGGCGGTTCAGATCACAGTCAGGTCAGCAAGGCCAGATGCGGATCGGCTGCCTGTCGCCAGCCAGCGACGATCACGTCGCCGACGGTCCGACCCGCAGGTGCTTCAGCCGGCGCAGGCCAAGGCCGAATTCCAGCCATGCGGCACCGTGCACGATGAGTTCGACAGCAATCAGTGTGCCCAGCACCCACAGCCCCGACCAGGGCAGCGTCACGTAGAGCGCGATACCGACACCGATGCTGACCAATCCGCCGAACAGCAGCAGACCCGCGCCTGCCAGATGCCAATGACGGGTTGCGAGTGCCACACGGAAGCAGCCGGCGACGACCATCAGAATGCAGACGACCAGTGTGATCACAACAGCGCCCTGCACCGGCTCGCTCATGATCAGGAATCCGCCGATGACGTAAAGGATGCCGGCCAGCAATTGCAGCAGGAAGCCGCCCCAGCCGCGGTCCATAAAAGAGTGGATGATCTGAAAGACGCCCCCGACCAGCAATGCGGCACCGATGAAGATCGCGCCCGCCAGACTGACGCCGATGACGTCGAACCAGGCGAAAATGCCGAGCAGGATTTGCAGGATGCCGAGGGCTACGTACCAGCCCCACCTGGCGTTTGGATGCCGATCTGGCAGCGCGCTGCCAGGCTTCACAACATCGCTCATCCGGATGCACTCCACCCAGGTTATGGTCGAATCTTCTCCACTCCTTGTGCGGAGGTCAATAGAGCGTTGGAATTACTGGCCTGAGCGTGATCGTCGATGGGGGCACCGCCGGAGACGTGAATCGCGCGATCAAACCTGAGCGTGATCGTTGGAGGCGGACTCGCCGGAGACGTGAATCACGCGATCAAACAGGCTCTACCCTTCGTGCGCATCCACCTGTCCGGACTTGATGGCATCCAGAAACAACCGCCAGTCCCGTTCGGCCTGGTCCGAATAGGCGATGGAGAATTCGGCGATCGCCGTGTCGAATGCGTCACCTGATCCCAAATAACCGGCGATGCGCGCCGCATCACCCGATCGTGCGTGCGCTTGGGCCAGCGTCGCCCCACACAACGTCGCGTGTGCAAGCAGCGCGCCGTCCGCCAGCTCGGTGCCGATCAAAGCCAACCGGCTGTCCTTGAGCCGGCGCACGTAGCAATGCTGATCGTCCTTCTCGTCTCCGGTCCAGCCCAGAAACATGTCGGGCAGCGTCTGCATCACCCTTTGGCCCACCACCACGCGCTGGCCCTGGTTCCGGTAGGTGCTGGGTCCAACGTAGGGTGCCAAAGCGGACTCCCGCGCTTCCTTCAGTTGCAGCAGCAAGGTGGCGCCGTCGCGCGTGACGAACAAACCGATGGCGCAGAACGTTCCGACACTGCCGACGCCCACCACCTTCATGGCCACGTCCGCAAGGCGGTAGCGCTCGAGCAGAATGCGCCGTTCCTCCGGCAATGACTCCCGATAGGAGCTGAAGGCCGTTCGCGCCGCCTGCTCGTGCGTGTCATCGGTTTGTCTCGACAACGGCAGAAGCAGCGGGGGCTTTGCCTTGATTCGCCACTCGCCTTTCCGGCGTTCGATCAGCTTGGGATAGCCGCGATGACCCGCGTCCACTCCTGCGCGGAGGCGAGATACTTCCTGTTCGCGCAGACGCGGGTCGTCGATCCTGCGCAGCACTCTTGCCACGTCCGGGTGCGATCGCCAGGCCGACAGGGGATCGAGGTTGGTCAGCGCCCGCATGTGCAGGCGGTAGGAGCGGGTGGTGGCGCACGCCAGGTCGCGCGCGGCTTTGACCGACATCCGGCGGGAGAGCGCGGCCACGGCAAAACTCGTTGCCAGGCGTTTGACATCCCATTCGAAAGGCGCGGGCAAGGTTTCGTCGAAATCGTTGACGTCGAACACCGGCTGTCCTTCGGGGGATGCGAAGGTGCCGAAATTTGCCAGATGGCAGTCGCCGCATGCCTGCACCCACAGGCCGCTGGCTGGCGTCTCCGCCAGATCCGCAGCCATGATCCCCGCGGCGCCGCGCAGGAAAGCGAATGGCGACGTGCGCATGCGTGCATAGCGGATCGGCAGAAGGCTGCTGATCCGGTGGCGGCCGCCTTCGATCAATGCATCGACCGGGTCGCGCCGATGTGGCGGCGTCTTCCAGACGGCGTGCTGACCGCGCGGTACCAGTTTGCGAATAGTCCGGCCGGCCTGCCGCCGTTCCGATATCGGCAGGACGGTCTCGGGCTGATCATGCTCGAGGGGCATCAACGCTTTCCGGCAGGCATTTCGCTAATCAGACCGCAACCGTGCACGCGCAGCAAGCAGGCGCCCCAATGCCACATTCACTTATCCACAAAAATCTCGACGGACCGGCCGATCATGCGGATCAACTTCTGTCAATCACTGACCTTGGGTGACAGCGACACATCGCGAAACATCAGCGTTCGCTGAAACCGCCGCAGCCCTCTGCTGGATGATGGCCTGGTTCAACCACGCACTAAGTACCGATTCATCACCGACAACGCCACTCGCATCGCAGCGGGGATTAAACGCTGGGAGCAGGAGTACGCATTCATTTAAGCCAAAATTAAGCCATCATGGCGTGCAAGGATAAACCTGAATACGAGTGAATGCTGATAACTTTACGATCAAAGCACGCAATGCCGACACGTCGAATGCCGCATCAGATACGCGATAGTTTCAAGCGGCACTTAATCCGCTATGCCGATAAATCTCAACGCAATAGCGCCAGCGCTGGAGAGCGCTAAACCAGAAGTTGCGGCCAGGCCCATTGCATCGCCAGCAGCAGAATCGCGCTGATGATCCCCGCAATCACGTCGTCGGCCATGATGCCCAACGCGCCGTGGTGGCGATCTGCCCAGCCGACGGGTCCAGGCTTGGCGATGTCAAGAAGGCGAAACAGCACGAACGCTGCCAGTAATGCCTTGGGCGATGGTTGTGCCAGCGCCAGAAGCGCCAGCCACTGGCCGGCGAATTCATCGATGACCACCCAGCCGGGATCGCCCTCGATGCGTGCCGCCCTGACGCACAGGAAGCCGCCGAATATGGCGAGGAGCGAGGCGGCCGGCAGGGCAGGGGGCCAAATCATCATCATGGCCGCACCCGTCAGCACGGCGACCAGCGACGCCACGGTCCCAGCCGCTGCCGGCACGAAACCGACGCCGAACCCGGCCGCGACCAGGCGAGCAAACGTCCGAGCAAACGTCATAGAGCGTGACCGTCGGTGTGAGTCTGCGCCCGGCACGCCATCACCCTTTCGCCCGGCGCGCGACAGCAACCGGCGGCAGCGATGGCGGAGTGAATGCTCCCGCCCGGTGGTATCATCCGACCCGCAGCAGGAAAGCGCGCAACGCGGCGACGACCGCCGGTTCCGTCAGAATTGGCGCGTGGCCGACATCCGGCACCGAGACTATATCCATGTCGGGCCTCACCTCCTGCATGCGCGCGACGGTATCGGGCAGAAGGATATTGCTGCATTCGCCGCGAACCAGCAGCAACGGCACATGCGCCAGCGCGCCGAACAGAGGCCAGAGGTCACGCGCGGGGCCGTCCAGCAGGGTGGCGATCCGCGTGTCCCAGCAGGGGTGATACCGCCCGTCGGCGCCGCGCTCGTAGGTCAACGCGGCCATGCTCCGCCACCCCTCCTCCGAGGCGATGGACAGCGGCGGCAGGCGCGCGCGCAGAAAGGCCACGCAGGCGTCGAGGCTCTCCAGCGCCGGATCCTCTGCCACGAACCCCCGCACGAAATCCCCACCCGCTCGGCCGATTTCCGGGCCTACATCGTTCAGCACCACCGCGTGCAGCAGGCCGGGGCGGGCGGCGGCGAGGCCCATGGTCAGCAGCCCGCCGAAACTGGTGCCGATGACCACGACCCGCGGCAGATGCAGCGCCGCGCAGATATCCATGATGTCGCGAAGACAGGCTTCCGGTGCATAGCGTGCGACATCGCGGGCGCGGCCCGATGCCCCGCGGCCGGGATAGTCGATGGCCACCATGCGCCTGCCGTCGCCGATCGCCTGCGCCACTGCCGCGAAGTCGCCGCTTGTGCGGACCAGCCCGGGTAGGGCAAGCACAGGTGTATGCCGGTCGCCCGCGTGCCATTCACGAGCGAACAAGGGCAGGCCATCCCATGCGCCGATTCGATGCTCCAGAGCGTGATCGCCGGAGGCGGAATCGCCGGAGACGTGAATCACGCGATCAAACCCCAAGCGTGATCGTCGGAGGCGGACTCGCCGGAGACGTGAATCACGCGATTAAACCCATTACTGAGTCCATTGCGGCAGCAGGGTGGGCGTGGTCTCGCCGCGCAGGGCGCGATAGATGACGATATTCTCCAGCACGCGCTGCACATAGTTGCGGGTCTGGTTGACGGGAATGCGCTCGATCCAGTCGATCATGCCGATCGGCGGGGCGCCAGTGGCCTCATCGGTGCGCGGGTCGCCGTTCTGTGCCAGCCACTCATCCACCCGGCGCGGGCCGGCATTGTAGGCGGCCACGGCCAGCGGCAAGGCTTCCCCGAAATGCGCCAGCATATCTTCTATGTAACGACTGCCAAGCCGCATGTTGTAGCTGGGGTCGGTGGTGAGCGCCGGGATGGAGGGCGATACCCCGAGCTGCTTCGCCACCTCTGTCGCGGTGGGCGGCATGAGCTGCATCAGGCCGCGCGCGCCGGACGGGCTGACCGCACCGACATCGAAGCTGCTTTCCTGCCGCATGATCCCCAGCGCGACCGCATCGTCCACGCCGGCGGGCGGATCGAACGGGACGGGCCAGCCGGCCTTCGGCAGCGCGCTGCCGTCGCGGCCGATCCGGCGGGCCACGAACACCGCGATATCCGGCAGGCCGACCCTTGCGCCGAGTACGGCGGTCAGCACGCGTTCGGCCGGGATTGGAGCAAGCTCATCCATCCGCAGCAGGAACGCGCGGGCACGCCGTGGTTCGCCCCAGGCGACCAGCCAGGCCGCCGCGCGCACCACCTCGTGCTGGGTAAAGGCCAGCGCGGCTTCCCTGGTCCAGGCCGGGTCACGTTCCGCCTCGATGCGCCGGTTCAGCGTGGCGACATCCTCGCCCATCGCGACGGCGGCGAGTTGGCCGTAGAATGTCGTCGTCCAGCGCGCTGCCTCGGCATATTCCGCGCGCGGGTCCCGGCCGGCCGCGGCGGCGGCCCGCCCAAGCCAGTAATGCGCCCGCCCCTGGGTGATCGCGGCCTTGGAGGCGGCAGCCAGGGCCTTGAAATGTCCGGTGGCCCTAGCGGGATCGTTCAGCACCCTGAGTGCGATATAGCCAGCCAGGAAATCGGCATCGAGCGCGGCTTCCCCTTTCGTCACGCCAGGTTCGGCTGCCACGGCATAGGCGCCGTCCTTGTCCCCGTCCCGCAGCAACTGGCGAACCAGCAGGTTGCGCTCATTCCAGAACGTCGCCTGGTGTTCGGGGGCCGCACGCTGGGCCGCAACGCCGGGCCCGGTCCATTCCGCCACCGCGTCGCTGTCGCGGTTCGCGTGCCGCAGGAAACGGGCGCGATCCAGCACCATGCCAGGCTCCCGCTGGTCCGCGCCCGGCAGGGCGAGGAACAGGCCATCGGCCGTCGGGTCGTCGCGCTTGAGTGCCAGCCGCGCCGTTGCCGCCGCCCGATTGGCCGGATCGAGGCGGGGGATCTGGCGGGACGCCGCGGCGGTGTCGCGCCAGGCCAGCCGCTGGAAGCGCTGCCATTGGTCGGCCGGCGTCACCGTGCCGGCCCAGCGCTGCTGGAAGGCGGCCTCCGTGCCGGGATCCGAAATGGCGTCGATCCAGGCGTGCCGCGCGGCCGCGGCGGCGCCCGCGTCATCCCCCGCGTTGGCCATCGCCTGCGCGCAACGCAACAGCGCCGATCCCAGGGTCGGCATCGCGTGGTGGCACTGCGCGAGTACATCCGCGTCGTCGGGATCGACGGCAATCGCCTCCTGCCGCCGCTGTTCCAGCAGGGCCTGGGCCGGCCAGTCGGGACTGTTCTGCATGAAGGCGGCGATCTCGCCGGGGGTCGCCGCACCGGGTGCCAGCAGGCGGAAATACAGCACCAGCTTCCTTGTCACCGGATCGGCGAACCGTGTCGCGATGTCCTCGGCCTCGGCCCAGTTATCAGCATGGATGGCCGGCATCGGGTTCTGCGGCGGCACCTGGAACGCCGCGCGGACCGGCTTGCGCGCGGGTTGCCGCATATCATGCGCCGGCAGGCAACGTGTCGATGCGAGCAGTGCCGCGGCGGCAAGGACGGTGCGAATCGCAAGGCGCATGCACATACCTAGCAACATGTGGCCTTGCGGTGCATCTTTCTCGCGCCTAGCCTCCCCCGGATTCACCCACCGGATGCCCGGCCAAACCGTCGATTCAGGAGAGGGATATGTTCAAGGGATCGCTCGTCGCGTTGATCACCCCGATGCGGGAAGACGGGTCGGTCGACGAGAAAGCCTACGCCGAGTTTGTGGACTGGCAGATTAAAGAGGGCACACACGGCGTCGTTCCGGTCGGCACGACCGGCGAAAGCCCGACCCTGTCCCATGATGAGCACAAGCGGGTGGTGGAGATCGCCATCAGCGTCGCGAAAGGGCGCGTCCCGGTGATTGCCGGCGCCGGATCGAACAGCACGGAAGAGGCGATCGACCTGACTCGGCATGCCAAAGAAGCCGGCGCGGACGCCGCGCTGATTGTGACGCCCTATTACAACAAGCCGACGCAGGAGGGCATGTACCTGCACTTCAAGGCCATCGCCGATTCTGTGGACCTGCCGATCATCATCTACAATATCCCCCCGCGCAGCGTGGTGGACATGTCGGTGGAGACCATGGCGCGCCTGGCGAAGCACAAGAACATCGTCGGCTTGAAGGACGCGACCGCGAACCTCGTGCGTCCGCTGCACACGCGCCGCGCCTGCGGTGAGGATTTCTGCCAGTTGTCGGGAGAGGATCACACCGCGATCGCCTTCAACGCCGCCGGCGGCGTTGGCTGCATCAGCGTCACCGCCAATGTTGCGCCGCGGCTTTGCAGCGACATGCAGACCGCCTGGATGGAAGGGCGCGTGGCGGAGGCGATGACGATCCAGAACCGCCTCGTGCCGCTGCACGATGCGCTGTTCGCGGAGACCAGCCCGGGTCCGGTCAAGTTCGCCGCCTCCCTGCTGGGCAAAACTTCCGAGCGCTGCCGCCTGCCCCTGGCGCCTCTCATGGAGCCGACACGGGCGCGCGTCCGCGCTGCGATGACCGATGTCGGGCTGCTGAACTAGCACCGTACCGGCCGCTCGGTTTCCAACGGCGGCCGCCGGGTTCCACCATGGCTGAGGCAAAGAGCAAGAAGGGTCTGATCGCGCACGGTGTCGCCGCGCAGAACCGCAAGGCGCGGTTCGACTATGCGATCAAGGATACCGTGGAGGCCGGCCTGGTCCTGAAAGGGCCGGAGGTGAAGTCGCTCCGCCACGGGCGGGCGACGCTATCGGAGGCCTGGGCCGGCGAGCGGGAAGGGGAGATGTGGCTGTTCAATGCCTATATCCCCGAATACCAGGGCGGCGTGCTGTCGCGGTTCGAGCCGCGGGCGCCAAGGAAGTTGCTGCTGAAGAAGAAGCAGATCGACAGCCTGCTGGGCGCCATCACCCGCCAGGGCGCCACGCTGGTTCCCCTGCAGATTCATTTCAATGAGCGCGGACGCGCCAAGGTCCTGCTGGGCGTCGGTGAGGGGCGCAAGAAGCAGGACAAGCGCGCGGTGATCGCCGACCGCGACTGGAAGCGCGACAAGGCGCGCCTGATGCGGGCGCGGGGTTAACGTTTTCTCAGCCTGTTGCTGCCAATCTCTGGCCTTCCGAATGGCGCGGAGGCCGGCGGATGCCGACGCTGGAAATCACCACGAAGCTGGGGTGTTCGCTTGCCTGTCGGTTCTGCCCGCAGGACCGGCTGATGAAGTCCTATCCGCGCGGCGACAGCAGGGAACTTTCGTTCGGCGATTTCCGGCGCGTGGTGGCCAAGGTACCGCCGCATGTGCGCCTGGACTTCTCCGGCATGGCGGAGCCGTGGCTCAACGAACGGGCGACGGACATGGTCGCGCACGCCTTCGATCTCGGGCGGAAGGTGGCGATCTACACGACGCTGCAGGGCATGCAGCCCGACGATGCGGCCATGCTGATCGGCCGCTACGCCGGGCGGATCGGTCCGGAGACGCCCTGGGTCATCCACCTGCCCGATGACGAGGGCAACATG
>DATNEJ010000499.1:0-9363 GCA_035606775.1 Acetobacteraceae bacterium
ACGGCGATCAGCCCGGCAAAGGAACCGTCCGGGCGATCCAGCCGGCGGGCCATGTTGATCTGCCAGAGCTTCGTCACGTGACCCTGGGTGACGGACCCCACGAACATCCGCCCTTCGTCGTGCCTGGCAGCGGCCTCGTGACGGAAGTAATCGCGGTCGCTGACATTGGCCCCGACCACGTTGGACCGGGTGCTGGCCCGAACCCGGCCATGTTCATCGGCCAGAAAGATCATCAGCGAGATGTCGCTGAGCATCACGGCCTGCCGGCGCCAGGCTTCGAGATCGAATCTCGTCGGATCAGCCTCCCAGCTCGCTTCCAGGAGGCGAAGGGTCTGGTCGACGGCCAGGAATTGCTGGCGGAGCTGCTCTTCAAGCGCCAGGGCCTGGTTGGCGAGCTCCGCCTGTACGCGTGCGAGGGTCTCCGCCCGGTGAACCCGGACCGCGTCGCGGGCGCCGATCCAGCTCAGGGCAACCAGTGTCAGGGCAGCAAGAACGCCGAGGAAGCGCACCGACCGGCGGACACCGCTCGCCCCGGTCGCTTTAAGGGACGCCGCCGGTTCGGCGGCCCGCTCGGTCGTCTCGCGGTGGTCAGGCTGGTGCAAATCCAACCCCGGCAGCGGTTTTCAGCGAGCCCGTGACCCGGAGCGCTTCCTCGGCGAGCGGTTCGGCTGCTGCCCCGCCAACGCGTTGCGGGTGCCCCGCCGATCCGGCCATGGAGGATTCCGACCTCGTGCCCCCAGTAACGCCCCCACTAGCGCCACTCACGCGGGGCCTGCATTCCCTGGATATCGCCATCACCCACGATTGATTGAAGTATTGGCCAGCTGCGGCTCCAGTGCAGACCCTTAACCATGGCGTCGCCGTTTTGCCAGCCCGTTTTCCATTTTCCGCGGTCCGTTCCGACTGGCATCGAATAGCAAGGTCGATTACCAAGCCCCTGTTCTCTCTCGTCGAAGGATCGTTCGTGTGAGGCTACGGGCTGCGGGATCGACTACCTCGGTGTGGGTATTTGCGGGCGTGCTGACCGGTGCACTGGCCGGTTGTGGGCCAAGTTATTCGCCCGACACCTATGCAACCAACGCGGTGCAACAGGCGAACAAGGTCGACCGGGGCGAGATCGTCGGCGTACGACAGGTCGACGTAAGTGCGTCCGGCACAACCGGCGCGGTGTCCGGTGCCGCGGCCGGCGGGATTGCAGGCGCCCAGGCCGGGGCTGGGCCCATCAGCGCGCTGGCAGCCTTGGGCGGATCATTGGT
Source organism: Acetobacteraceae bacterium (assembly GCA_035606775.1). GTDB lineage: Bacteria > Pseudomonadota > Alphaproteobacteria > Acetobacterales > Acetobacteraceae > Rhodopila. The sequence goes on from DATNEJ010000499.1 coordinate 1,257, forward strand.
CGGTGGCGTCGCAGGCGTCGCAGCAGAGCATACGGTCGATGATACGACGGCTTTTGAGTACATCGTCCGCAAGGTGAACGGCGACCTTGTCAGCGTGACGCAGAAGGACAAGACGCCGCTCGCGGTGGGCCAGAAGGTCCTGGTGATCGCCGGCAACCAGGCGCGGATCGTGCCGGACTACACGATGGCGGCCGACCCGCCGCCGGCAGCCAAGCCAGCCGCGCCGGTCAAAGCCGAACCCTTGCCGGCCGCGGCCGCACCGGAGCAGCCGGCCGCGCAGCCAGCCGATGGTGCATCTGCGGCAGCCAAAGGGGAGCCGAAAGCGAACGGCGGCGGCAATAGCGGAGAGGTTGCGGCTGCCCCGTCCCCGCCGGCGAGTGACGGAGGCCAGCGTCCGCCGCAGACGCCGCAGCCCGAGACAGCGCCATCGACTCCTAAGTGACACCGATTGGCGCAAGCGGTGACTCTTCCAACGCCTGCTTGCGCCTGTTGGTATCGCGCGCCGGGTTGCCAGCGGGGATGAGCGTTGCGGCGGCGCGCCAATCAAAGATGCGTACCAACGGCCATCCTTCATGACCGTTGGTACGCGAGACGGACTTAGGCTCCTGCGGCGTCTGGCCGCTCGAACCGCTCGATGGCTTCGCTGATCAGCCGGCGGGCCTCCCCGGCGTCGCCCCAGTCGGCGACCTTGACCCATTTGCCCTCCTCCAGGTCCTTGTAGTGCTGGAAGAAGTGGCGGATCTGGTCGAGCGTGATCTGCGGCAGGTCCGTGTAGTTGTGGATGCCAAGATAGCGCTTCGTCAGGTGCGGTGACGGCACCGCAAGGATCTTCTCGTCGCCGCCGCCATCGTCGACCATTTTCAGCACGCCGACCGGGCGGACATTGATGACAGCGCCCGGCACGATCGGGCGTGTGTTGGCAACCAGGACGTCGATCGGATCGCCGTCGTCGGACAATGTGTGGGGAATGAAGCCGTAATTCCCCGGATAGCGCATCGCCGTGTGTAGGAACCGATCCACGACGAGAGTACCTGCCTGCTTGTTCATCTCGTACTTGATCGGTTCGCCGCCGATGCCGACTTCAATGATCACGTTGACGTCGTGCGGCGGGTTGTTGCCGATCCTGATGGCGTCGATGTGCATAAACTTCCAACTCCGATGACCCAGCAGCGGCGCCCGGCGGTCTCCGCCCGAAAGGATCGCCGGTCGCCTCAGGTAGGGCGCTGGGATACGATTCCAGGATTTCGCGAACCTTCGCGGCGAGTTCGCCAAGCGTGAATGGCTTTGACAGCAGGGAAACACCCCGATCCAGCCGTCCCGCGCGAATGGAAGCATCCTGCGCGTAGCCTGTGATGAACAGCACCCTCAGGTCGGGGCGGTCCCTGCGCGCCTGAACGGACAATTCGTGCCCATCGACCTGGCCCGGAAGCCTCATGTCCGTCAGCAGCAGGTGCACCTGAGGCTGGCGATCCAATATCTCCAGTGCGGCTCCGCCGTTGGGTGCTTCCAGGACCCGATAGCCCAGGTCGCGCAGCATATCCGTGGTGAAGGTGCGGACAGCGTCATCGTCCTCGACGACCAGCACGGTTTCCGAACCTCCCCCCACGTCGGCGTTTTCGCCTGCAGCCTCCCGCGCGGCCACCTCATCCGACTCCTTGTCCGATACGGGCAGCCAGATCTTTATGGCCGTGCCGCACCCCAACTGGCTTTCAATGGCGATGTGGCCGCCGGACTGCGTGACGAATCCATAGACCTGGCTCAGACCCAGGCCGGTGCCGTGTCCGATCTCCTTGGTGGTGAAAAACGGGTCGAATGCCCGCGTGATGGTTTCTTGATCCATTCCCGTGCCGGTGTCGGTGATGGTTATCATGACGTAACGGCCATTCGCCGGTCCATCGGCGCGGGAGACGATGGTCCCGCCATCCGCATCGGCTGTTTCAATCGTGAGCGTGCCACCATCGAGCATGGCGTCGCGCGCGTTGACGGAAAGGTTGAGCAGGGCATTTTCCAGCTCGTGCGGATCGACGAACACGCGGCAGAGGTCGGAAGCCAGGCTTGATTTGATCTGGATCTCTGCCCCCAAGGTTCGGCGCAGCAGCAGGATTGTCTGTTGCACAAGCTGATTCGCGTCCACCGATTTGGGCTGCAGTGCCTGCTGGCGGGAGAATGCGAGCAGCCGATGGGTCAAATCCGCCGCCCGCCTGGCCGCGTCCATCGCGGAGGTGACCGATCGAGTCATCCGCGGCTTTACCTCTGCGATCGTCGGCAGCGACCGGTGGAGATATTCCAGGTTCCCCAGGATGACGGTGAGCAGGTTATTGAAATCGTGTGCGACCCCGCCGGTCAGCTGGCCGATCGACTCCATCTTCTGCGATTGACGCAGTTTCTCCTCAATCAGCCGGCGTTCGGTCATGTCGCGCGTGACCTTGGCGAACCCGACCACGATGCCGCTCTCATCGCGGAGCGCATTGATGACCACGCTGGCCCAGAACCGTGTTCCGTCCTTGCGGACGCGCCAGTTCTCTTCCTCGAACCGGCCGGTCGTCCTGGCGGTCTCCAGCGCCCGGGCCGGCACGCCTGCTCGCCGGGCTTCTTCCGTATAGAACCGGGAGAAGTGCTGCCCGACGATTTCGTCGCGCGTGTACCCCTTGATCCGTTCGGCGCCGAGATTCCAGGTAGCAACGCAACCATCGGCGGTGAGCATGAAGATCGCGTAGTCGGCCACATGCTGCATGAACAGGCGGAAGGTGCGCTCGCTGTCGGTCAGCCTGTCCACCGCCGCCGCCAGCGTCCTGGCGCCCTGCACCACCTGTCTTTCCAGCGCCGCCGTCACGCGCGCGGAAGCCGTCTCGTCCCCGACGCGATCGCTCACGTCTATCAGCATGTTCACCGCCCCGATGAGGGCACCCGAGACATCAAACAGCGGCGTCGGGTGTGGCAGAACGGGGAACCGGGAGCCATCCGGGCGTTCGACGATGATGCGCTGGCCGCGCACCGGCCGTCCTTCCTTGAGCGCCACGGCCATCGGACATTCGTCGTGACGCATGGGCGTCCCGTCCGGCCAGTAAAGGCGCCAACTGACGCACCATTCGTCGCTGCCCAGCGTCGGGCGGCGGCCCGCGAGATGCATGGCAGCCTGATTGCAGTAGGTGAGCGTCCCGGTGGCGTCGGTGGTGTAGACGGCCACAGGCAGCGCTTCGAGCACATCCGTCAGGTACCGCTTCTGCGCCGGGGACGTGTAGCCCGAGCCGGTTCGATTCTCCGCGTCAGCGGCGCAAAAATCGGATTGATCCATCGGTTCCGCTCAATGTTCCCGTTGCGTGGAATCGAAGCCGGGCGCCCCGTCATCGCGCGGCATGTTCTCCAGCGCCTGATGGCGCCGTCCAGGGCCACCGGCTGACACCGATGGATCGCTCACGAACCTTCTGTCACCACGGGCCGCCTGCACGGTTTTGCATTTGCACGTTGTCGCGTCCCTTGTTCTTTTTATGGCAATCCGGCTGCCAGGGCCTGCTGGCCACCGGTACAAGCTGCGATCTTACCTGGGAAGGCGTGAGCAGGCCATACGGGTTAAATCTCACAGCTTGAGGCGCTCTCAAAAACGCGAGCGGCTGCCGCGGGTTGCCTCGTCGCTCGGGCGAGAGCCGCCCAATCGCCGGCTGGCGCCGTTCCCCGGCCGCGCTCTCTGCGGTTTAGACCGTTCCTGTGCCGGGCTGTGACGGTACATCGGGGTTTGTGCCACTGTGCTGCGAGAGCGTGATCATCGCAGGCGGCACGCCGGAGACGTGAATCACGCGATCAAACAACGAGAGAGCGTGATCGCCGCAGGGCAGCACGCCGGAGACGTGAATCACGCGATCAAACAACGAGAGAGCGTGATCGCCGCAGGGCGGCACACCGGAGATGTGAATCACGCGATCAAACAAGGAGATAGGGCCTGTTCGGTGCTTCTATCAGCGCCGAACAGGCCCTAATGCACGACGATCGTTCCGGTCATGCCCAGCCAGTCGTGATCCGCGCAGGTCAGCGGGTAGCGTCCTGCTTTCAGCGGCACCAGAAAGACAACGGCCGATTTTCCCGGCTGCAGGGAGACCTCGATGCCGCCGTTCGCCAGCACGTGGCGGTCCCGGACCAGTGCGCTTTTGAAAAATTCCGCAGCAGTGAATTCGTGCAATTCCTTGCCGACATTATCCAGCCGAAGCGCGTAGGCGACCCCGCGGTGCAACATGATCTCGGCGGGGTCGAACGCATAGTCCTTCATCAGGACCTGGAGCACCGTGGCATGTGCCCAATCCGGCTTTCGCGATTGCGCATGTGCGGGGAGCGATGCGATCAGCGCCAGCGAGCCCATCCCGACAAAAGCGCGGCGGTCAAGACGTAAGCGATACGGAGACCGGGCCAACGCCTGCTGCATCACGTTTGATCTTGTTCCCAGTCACCGATCGCGGCGTCAGGATAGCGGCAGCCGGCCGGTTCTGCCAATCGGATGCGGTTGTTTCATGCCACCAGCCGTAATGAATGCAGTAGGGCGTCCATGGGCGAGAGCCGCCGTCTGCCAAGCAGCACGCGGCAAACCCGAGGTCTCGCGGATGTGGCGTTACCGCAAAGCAAATCACGTCTTTGACGATGCAGCCTTCGACCGTCAGGCGTCGAGACGAGGCCGTTCCAAAACGACGAACAGCCCCGGCACGGGCGCGTTGGCCTCGTTGCGAACGGTCTGTTCTTCGTAACGGATTTCACGAAATCCCGCGGCGGCAGCGGCTTCCCTCACGTAGCCATGGGCATGGGCATAGCGTCCCTGGCGGTGCAGCGCCCATGCGCCGTTGCCTGGAACCGTTCCGTTATGATCGGCCAGCAGCGCTTCGACCGAGAAGATCAGCCAGCCTCCCGGCTCCATCCGCGGATGGATCGCCCCAAGCAGCGTATCGAGCGCACCGAAGTAGCAGAACACGTCGGCTGCCAGGATAAGCGGCCAGTTTCGGCGTTCGGCGGCCAGCAGCGAAACGAGATCGCCTTCGATCAGCTCCGCATAAATCTGCTTGGCGGCGGCGTGCGCCAGCATGCGGGCGGACAGGTCAACGCCGGTGATCGGGCCCAGGGGCAAATCGCTGATCGCCAGTGCGGCGAAGCCCGTGCCGCAGCCCAGATCCAGCACCGGGCCAAGCGAGCGGCCGCCCATGATGGCGGGATGCTCCCGCAGCGCCGACCGGATCAGGCCGGGGATGCGATAGCCCAGCGCCACCAGATGACTCTCGAACCGGTCCGCATACCCATCGAACACGGTTCGCACATAATCCGCCGGCGCGCGCAGCGCGCTCGGTGTTGCGCGCGACGCCATCACCAGATGGCGCACGTAGTCATCCTCGGGGCCGAGTTTCAGGGCTTCCACGTAGGCACCGGTGGCCTCGTCATGCCGGCCCATCGCCGACAAGGCGTGCCCGCACAGCCCGAAAGTGCAGGCATCGGCGATGCCCACTTGCCGAGCCTGTTCGGCCAGTTGAACCGCTTGGTCGAAGCGCCGGCCGCGCACGCACAGCAGGATCGCCGCATTGCGCAGCGCGACAACCGTTGGGGTCAGGGCGATCCCCTCAACCAGGGTGGCGAGCGCCGTGTCGGGATCGCCACCGGCTTCCTGCGCGGTTGCCAGAGCTTCGCGGAACGGTGCGTCACGCGGTGCCGCCGTCACCGCTTCGCCAAGGCACGATGCGGCATCGCCGAAGCGGCCCAGCCGGATCATCAGTCCGCCCAGCGCCGCCTTTGCCACCGGATCGTGCCGATCGAGGATCACCGCCTCGGCCGCGTCCCGCGTGGCGCCATCCAGGTCACCGCACCGCTCCCGAAGGTCCGCGCGGCATATGCGCAGACCGGCATGCAGCGGATCGAGCGTCACCGCCTCATTCAGTTCGGCCGTCGCTTCATCCAGCGCGCCCTCCCGCAGCGCCAGCCGAGCCGCCAGGTGCGACAGGCGGGCTGAAGGCGGCGAGAGCCGGCGTGCCGCGGCCAGAAGCGGGCGTGCCACGCCGCCGCGTCCGGCGTCGATCAGCCCGGCGATGCGCTGCAACAATGCCTCAGCATCCACGGAGGTCGCCTGTGCATTCGTGGTGGACGCATTCGAGACGGATGCGCTCATGACGGATTCCTTTTGTATCCGGTCGGTGGTGACGAAGCGGCCGCGCGGGTCAGGTGGATGCGGACAGGCCCTCCGCGATGTTCTCGTTCACTGAAATCAGGAAATCGAAATCCGGTGTGGGCTGGTTCATTTCCCGGTGCACGCAGATGCCCAGCGAGAGGATCGAGGACCGCAGGGCAACGGGAAGTGTGTTCGCGGGATCGCGCAGCACATCGGCAACCGTCATCCAGAGCCGGCGGTTATCCGAGAGCGCCTTGACCTGCGCCATCTCGCCCGCCTGACGTGCCGCTTTGAGCGTGCCGATGACACGACGAAAGACCTCCGCTTCCTGGCTGCGCTGGGACCGGTGTGCGGACGCATTGCCGTAGGCTTGCGCGGCTTGGGCGGCGGTGTTCATCGGTATCCCTCGATCGTTGACCGGTTGCGGATGCGACGCGAGACAGGCGAGCCTGCTTGATCCGCTCCTTTCTGCCGCATCGAGGTTAACGGGCGGTAAAGGCGCGTGGCTTTTTTTCGGCTGGACAGACAGTCTGCCTACTGGCGAGATAGCCCCGGCACAGGAGCCAGCCCATGGGTGCCATCCGGATCGACGCCGGCCCGTTCAGCTTCACCGCGCGGTTCGAAGAAGCGGATGCGCCAAAAACCTGCGCGCGCTTCCGCACACTGATGCCGTACCGCCAGCGCATCATCCACGCCCGCTGGAGCGGCGAAGCCTGCTGGATTCCGCTGGGAGACTTCGATACCGGCCTGACGCACGAAAACCACACAAGCTACCCCGCGCCCGGGCAGATCCTGCTGTATCCGGGCGGGCTGAGCGAGACCGAGATCCTGTTCCCGTATGGCGGGGTGCGCTTCGCCAGCAAAGTCGGCCAGCTTGCCGGCAACCACTTCCTGACCATCGTGGACGGCACGGAGCATCTCCCCGCCCTGGGACGCCTTGTGCTCTGGTCCGGTGCCCAGGATATCGTGTTCCACGACTGACCACGAGTGGAGGTGCCATGATCGACCCACATCCCGGTCCCATCCGCTTCGGTTGGCGCCTGCGGCTCGGCATGATGGTGCCGTCCGTCAATCGCGTGGTCGAGCCTGAACTACCCGCGATGCTGCCGGAGGGTGTCGCGGTCCACACCACCCGGCTGAAGCTCGTCGGTGTGGAACCGGACGAATTGCTGGCAATGACCGAAAAGGTGGAGGAAGCCGCCGAACTGCTCGCCGACGCCGGTGCCGACCTGATTGTCTTTCACTGCACGGCCGTTTCGACGTTCGACGTGCACATGGAGGCAAGCCTCAAGCGGCGGATCACCGACGCCACCGGCAAGCCGGCAATCACCACCTCCGAGGCGCTGGTGGCGGCCTTCCGGGCGCTGGAGGCAAGGCGCATCGTGCTGCTGTCACCCTACCCCGGCGAGATCAATGAGCGGGAGATCGCCTTCTTTCGCCATCACCAGATCGCGGTGCTGCATGACGTCGGCCTCGACATCCAGGGAGGCGGTGGCGCCTACGCCGATGTCGATCCCGCATCCTGGTATCGCCTGGCCATGGCGAACCGGCGCGAGGACGCCGACGCGTGTTTCCTGAGTTGCACGACCATCCGGGCCACGCCGGTGATTGCCATGCTGGAGCGCGACCTTGGAATGCCGGTCGTCACCAGCAACCAGGCGATGGCATGGCACGCATTGCGGACCTGCGGGATACGCGACCACGTCCCGGGGTTCGGCCGGCTGTTCACCATGTAGGCTGCGTTTTTCTGTTTGATCGCGTGATTCACGTCTCCGACGTGCCGCCTCCGACGATCACGCTCAAGTTTGATCGCGTGATTTACGCCTCCGGCATGCCGCTCCGACGATCACGCGCTATTTGGCTGCCGTCAGCAGCGTGTCGTCGAACCCGCCCGATTGCCGGCGCCACAGGCGCGCATAGACGCCGCCCAACGCCAGAAGCTGCGCGTGCGTGCCGGATTCAACGATGCGTCCGCGG
>DATNEJ010000391.1:0-4770 GCA_035606775.1 Acetobacteraceae bacterium
GTGCTGTTCCTCTCCCGTTGCGCCTTCGCCTACCAGTTCCAGTCGATCGCATCCTTGACCGCTCCTGCGCGCCGTGGCCGCTGATATACCCGACTTCCGAAGGAAGTCGGGTGAGTCTTGGTTTGGCGCGCAGCCGCCACGCCAACCCTGCGCGCGGCATACCCGTAATCCTATGGATTCCGGGTATGCCTGTCGGGACGAAGGGCGTTCCGACTGTTTCGACCGCGCCTCCGGCGGGTCGAACAAAAGGGCTGGAGCTCAGTAAAGGCGTGGCTCGCATCACACCCGGGGTGACATTTCTATCGGGGAGAAGTCGTGACTTTTCTACCGGGCACCGACACGTCACCGTGAGGTCGAGCCGGAACAGGCACAGCGCAGCGAGTGCTACAACATCAGCCGGAAGCTGCGGAGTCGTGGTTTCGCGCAGCTGCCACGCCAACCCTGCGCACCATATCCCGGCTATATCACCTGGGACCCATCCGCGCCGACGCCGGGTGGCCCGGCACCTTGAAGCGCTTGCCCGTGTCGGTCACGTCGGTGCCGTTCACCCGCAGGATGGAAAAGTCCTCGTCAAGGTAGTTGCCGACGTAGAGATACTTTCCATCGGGAGTGAATACCGCTGCTTCCGGCACGGCGCCGACCTCGATCTGCTTCACCGGATGCACGCGGCCGTTGTCGATGGCCATCACCGTGATCAGCCCATGCGGGTGGTAGAACCAGCTTCCCTTGCTGAACGAACCATAAACGTCGGCAACCACCGCAACGTCGCCCGTCGGGCTGACCGCCAGACCCTCCGGCGCATCGGCGACGGCAAACCGGTCGGACACATAGGGCGGTTGGTGATCGAGATTGATCACGCTGACGGCGTCGATATTGCCATCCCCGCTGCCGCCGAAACCGTTGTCGGCGGTCAACGCGGTCTTGCCGTCCGGCGTCACCACCACGTTGTACGGGAACTGATAGGTGGGCAGATCCAGCTTGGTGTCGGTGACGGTGTCGCCGTTCACGTCCAGCACGGTGATCTTGTTCGCCGGCGACATCACCGCGAGCGCGCGCTTGCCGTCCGGGGTGAACTCAACCGTCGAGACGCTGCCGCCCATGGGAACGGTGCCGATCGGCTTGACGCTGTTGCCGTCTATTTTCAGCACGGAAACGGTCCCGTCGACACGATTGGCGACCAGCGCGAGCGTGCCCACGGCGTTGATCGAAAGCCCCGACGGCTGCTTGCCGAGCGTGAGCGTGTCGATCAGCTTCGGTGGGCTGGCCTTCAGGTCGATCACGAACAGCTTGTCGGTCGGAACCTGCTTCAGCGCGCCCTCGCTGCCGGTAACGGTCACCGAGTCCGCGACCAGCGCGAGCGCGCCGTTCGGCGTGATGGCGACGTTGACGGGCGGGCCGACGACCGAATTCTCGAGACCCAGGGTCGCAACGACCTTTGGCTCCTCGGGGTTGGCGAGATCGACGATGAGCACCGTGTCCTTGCCGGTCGGGTGCAGTACGCCCTTGCCGTGATCGTCCCAGGTGAGCTTTTCGTCGTTGCCGACGATCATGAACGGTGCCGCGTGGGCGGCGGTGGCTCCCAAAGCTGCCAGCAGCGCCGTCATTCCGGCCATGCTGTGCAAAACGCGTTGCATCGGCATCGCATTTCCCCCCGGTTGCTGTTGCCGCAGAGGCTACGGCAACCGAGTATAAGCGCAAGCGGCTTGCGCGCGGTATACCCGGAATCCGCAGGATCCCGGGTATACCGCGCGCAGGGTTGGGGTGGCGGCTGCACGCGAAACCAAGGCTCACTGGGCTTTCTGCGGAAGCCGGGTATACCAGTCGCCCAGGCGCTGTCCGGCCCGCTGCGACAGCCACGCGGCATGTGCGGTGCTGACAGCTTCGCGGCCGGCGCGCGGGTCGGTGTCGATCACCACCACCACCGTGCGGTCGGCTGCCCCTGCGCGCGTCATCGCCGAGCCCATATGGATGCCGATATGCCAGTCCGCAGGAATAAGAAAACCGCCGAGGATGAACGCCGATGGATCGCGCGGCGGATTGGACTGCCCCCATATGTGAGACAGGAAAACCAGGCACAATTTGTATAATGACGGCGTGTGATGTGACGGCAATCACGTGACAGTTGGCCACGCCGGCGGCGCGGCCCATGCTGGGCTGGATCCCGGCCACCTCCAGACGCGCAATGTAGACCGTGCATGTAAACTGCTTGAGTTCAACGGATCGTCGCTACGCGCGCATGGGCCGATCGTGGCACCTCGTCAAGGACCTCGGCGGGCGTTCGGGATCGTGACCACCGGGTTCAACATTGGCGGCACGATTGGGCCCATACTCGCGGGCTGGATCATGGACCTGCACGCGCCACGCTGGGTGTTCTACAACTCGGTCGTATTCATGGGGCTGACGGTAGTGCCGGCGTAGGCTGCGCTCGCGTGCCGGTCAGGAGCCTGCCCCGGTCGCCAGCGATGGCGTCCCCGCCGCGGGTTCCGGGTGCGGGACGTTCAGGAAGAGCGCGCAGATTGCAGACGAGATGAACGCGAGCAAAGCCAACCCGTACAGGCCACCAGCAAAGCCGCCGGTCGCATCCTTCATGACACCTACATACCAAGGGCCGAAGAAGCCGCCAAGATTGCCGATCGAGTTGATCCACGCGATGACGGCCGCCGCGGCCGTGCCGGTCAGGAACATGGGCGGCATCGCCCACAACGGACCCTTGGAACCGTAGAACCCGACCGCCGCGATGGACATGCCGACCAGCGCCCACCATGTCCCCATCGTCCAGCCGGCGATGACCAGCCCGACGGTGGAGACCACACAGGCGAAGAACAGGTTCCAGCGCCGTTCGTTCATCCGGTCGGACACGCGGCCCCATACCACCAGACCGATCCCGCCGCAGATATACGGTATCATGGTGAGCCATCCGACCGTCATGTGGCTGAACTGGCCAAGTGACTTGATGATCTGCGGAATGAAGATCAGCATCCCGAGGCTGGCGGTGACGATACCAAGATAGTTTAGCGATATCAGCAGCACCTTCGGGTCGAACATCCCCTGTAGGATACTGAACGTCCGCACGGATTCCTTGGCCTTGCGCTCGGCCGCCAGCTTCGCCGTCAGCCAAGTCCGTTCTTCCGCCGTCAGGAATTTCGCCTGCTCCGGCCGGTCTGTCAGCACGAACAGAGTGGCGATACCGATCAGGACGGTCGGTATGGCCTGCACGATGTACATGATCTGCCAACCGTGCAGCCCGAACAAGCCATCGAGGCCAAGAAGCGCTGTCGAGATCGGCGCCCCGACAGCCACCGCGATTGGCAATCCGATCAGAAATCCCGAAACGATTCGGGCGTGGTGGTGACTGGGAAACCAATAAGTGAAGTACAGCACGATTCCCGGGAAAAATCCGGCCTCGGCCGCGCCCAACAGGAAACGGATGATGCTGAAGGTCGTGGGGCCGGTCACCACGGCGGTCAACCCTGCGACGATCCCCCAGGTGATCATGATCCGGGCGATCCAGAGCCGCGCTCCGACCTTCTCCATTGCGATGTTGCTGGGCACCTCGAACAGGAAGTAGGCCCAATAGAAGGTTCCGGCGGCAAAACCGAAGGCCGTGGCCGACAGGCCCAGGTCGTCGCGCATCGTCAGCGCAGCGAAGCTTACGTTGATCCGGTCGATGTACGCAAGAAAGTAGCTGAAAATCGCAAATGGCAGCAGGCGCCAATAGATCTTGCGCATGGCCGACTTTTCGATGAAGGAGTCCCGCTCGATCGCTGTCGTCATCGGGCGCTTCCTCCTTCGACTTCGCGGCCGCCGGTTCAGACCGCGCATTGACCCCTTGTAGTCCCGGCGGCATCACCACGCTTCGGTATCCGTCGGCAGTCTCTGGAACCACCTTGACGGGAGACTACTCGCCGCGTGCGGCTATCCGCAATAGTCGTACACAGGGCCTGAAGCTGCCCCGATTTCGTGGAGTGTTTGCATGCTTGGCCCGCTAGGGCTCCGCTGGCTGCATCTCCATTGTTGCTTCGTAGGCCATGGGCGATCGGTGGCTGAGGGCGGAGTGCAGCCGTAAAGGGTTGTACCATCCTTCGATGAAGCTGAAGCAGGCCATCCGGGCTTCGGCCTGAGATGCGAACCGGCGGCCGTCGAGCAGCTCGCATTCGAGCGTTGCGAAGAAGCTCTCGGACATCGCGCGTAGTGCACGATCCGATCGCCGCCTGCCACTCCGCATCGCAATCTCCCGTGTCAGGATGTTGCGACGATCAATTGAATCTACCCTGCACGCCGCAGTCCGGGTGATGCACCAGCATGCCGGACACTGGCCCGTGCATCGTCAGGGCCGTCTCCAGCGTGTCAGAAATACAGCAGCTTGCGCTCGATCCCGAGCTCCGCCGCCAGAGCGTAGATGTTGTCCGTCTCCACCATTCGCTTCAGCACCGACAGCTTGAAGTCTCGCGTGAAACTCCGCCGCCTTCGTCGCTTCGACACATCTGTTCTCCTGCCATAACAGTGTGTCTAATTATCGTGTCTCAGTTTAGGGGGGCACTCCACCACGATGGCTTTGATCGGCGTTCATCGGCGTTCATCGGCGGTTCCAAATCTTTCGCCGCAGATTTAACAGCCAAAGCCTATGAGAGCCTGGGGCCGCGCGTGGAATACCAAGTCGGTTTAGGCAGCCTTGCGGTTCAGCCAGCCGGTCTCCGTGCCTGCGCGCCGAGTTCCGGATGGGTCAACAGGAATTGCCGCAAGGCATTCTCTGTCTCCCTGACCTCATCT
>DATNEJ010000014.1:0-7266 GCA_035606775.1 Acetobacteraceae bacterium
TCGCCAACGGCCTTGCGGCTGGAGGCGATCGAGTAATACCGCGGCGGCAATGGGCGCAGCAGCGCGGTCAACTGCTCCATGGTCAGCTTGTGCGGCGTTGCTTCCAGCAGGTCGATCACCTGTCGGCCGGTTGCCCAGTCGTCGGTCGGTGGTGTCCACCCCGTGATGTGGCCGTAGTTCTCGATCTGCTTGCCGGTCAGGGTGGTGATGTCCAGCCGGTCGATCAGCGCGGTGCGCAGGGTGGCATCGCCCGCCAGGCCGGAGGCCGCGAGCACCGCATCCGCCAGCACCGGGTCATTCGACGGAATCACGCCAAGGGAATCACCCGGCTCATACGCAAGGCCCGCCCCTTCCAGTGACACCTCTAGATGATGCGTGTCGGAGGTCGAGCGGCTGCCGCTCAGACGCACATGCGCGGTGACCTCGGCGTCAAAGGGCCGCAGGCGGCTCGGGGCCTCCGAGGTTGGGCGGGCAAAATCAACATGAATGACCGAGGCGCCCGCTTCGCTTCCGCCGACCTTGATGCTGAGCTGGTCCAGCGTTCGGCCGATCCAGTCGCCCGCCGGCGCTTCATAATCCAGATCGCACTCGATCCGTTCGGCGATACGGGTTCCGCCCAGCGCTGCGAGACGCTCATCGAAGCGACGGCCGGTTTCGCAGAACTGAGCATAGGCGCGGTCGCCCAGCGCCAGCACGGCGTACTGGATCTTGTCGAAACGCGGGGCGGTTTCGGCAAACAGCGCTTCCTGGAAATCGGCGGCGCGCTGTGGCGGATCCCCTTCGCCCCAGGTGCTGGCGATGACCAGCAGGTTCTGCGTCTCCGCGGCCTCGGCCGGGGTGACATCCGCCATGTCCACCACTTTGGCCGCAAAGCCGAGCTTCGATGCGGACTTGCGGGCTTGGGCGGCGAGGGCCTCGGCGTTGCCCGATTCCGTGGCGAACAGGATGGTGAGTGGGATTCGCCGCGCGGGTGGCGCCGCAGGCACGGCGACCGGTGCATTGGCCGCCTGAACGCCGGCGAGAAATCCGGAAAGCCAGGCCCGCTGTTCGACGCTGGTCACGGCGATCACGCCATTCAGGGCGGCGATCTGGTCTTCCGCGAATGGTGCGGTGCTGGGCAGGACGGGCGAGCTTTGCATGCGGTCTCCTTCAGCCTTTTGCCCGGGCAGGTTCGGCGTCGGTGCTGACCGCCATTGGTGCCGTCTGCTGCCAAGCGGACAGCAGCGGCGAGAGCGCCACCACGGGGCCGATGACGATCAGCGTGGGCGATCCGGGCGCGACCAGCCGCACGGCCGATTCGGCCTCCGCCAACGTGGTGCGAATCACCTGCTGTTCGGGCGTCGTGGCGCGGCTGATCAGCGCGACGGCCTCGTCGGGCCGGCGCCCTGCCGCGAGCAGCCTCTGGGCGATGCGGCCGATTTGCCGCAACGCCATGTAGAGCACGAGCACCTCGGCGCCGCGTGCCAGCGACTCCCAATCGATGGCGGCCATGCCGCCGCTCGAATCATGCCCGGTGGCGAAGGTCATCCCGCGGGCGACCTGGCGATGCGTGAGGGGAATGCCGGCAGCCGCCGTGGCGCCAATGCCGGCGCTGATCCCCGGGACGATGCGGAACGGGATGCCGGCTGCGGCGAGGGCGAGCGCTTCCTCTCCGCCGCGTCCGAACACCAGGGGATCGCCGCCTTTCAGTCGGACGACACGGTTCCCCTGGCGCGCGAGGTGGATCAGGCGTTGGTTGATGCGAAGCTGCGAAGTCTGCGGCCCGCCGGCGCGTTTGCCGGCGGCTTCAAGCCGGGCGTGGGGGGCCAGGGCAAGCACGTCGTGGGAGACGAGGGAGTCGTGCACGACGATATCGGCCTGCTCCAGCGCATGCGCCGCGTGCAACGTCAGCAGGCCTGGGTCTCCGGGACCGGCACCGACCAGCCAGACACTCCCTGGTTCGAACGGCGGGGCGATCAGCCTGGACGGCATAAATGGAGACCTCAAAACTAGCCGGGTGGCGGCGTGGCTTACTGTAAGAGGATATTTTTTCGTCAAGCGCAAGATGAGCCGTGTCGATTAGAAGATAATACGCATAAGGCCGAAAAAATGGGAATTTCTTGGCCTAGCGGGAAGAATTGGGAGAAACCCGCCTCGTCCATTGCCAGCGCGCGCGCCCGCTCCCATCCTGCGTGCGATGGTTCAGGGGTCTGACCCACGTCTCCGGCGGCCTCCCCTGCGACGACCATGCGCCGGGACGAACGGGGTGGGGGCTAACATGGACGAGGATTTTCGCAGGGCGGCGCTCGACTACCATCGGCTTCCCCATCCCGGGAAATTGGCGATCCAGCCGACCAAGCGCATGGCGACCCAGCGCGACCTGTCCTTGGCCTACTCGCCGGGCGTGGCCGCCGCGTGCGAGGCGATCCAGGCTGATCCTCATACGGCATACGACTACACCTCACGCGGGAATCTGGTGGCAGTCATCTCCAATGGCACGGCGGTGCTGGGGCTTGGGAACATCGGTGCCCTGGCCGGCAAGCCGGTGATGGAGGGCAAGGCGGTCCTGTTCAAGAAATTCGCCGGGATCGACGTGTTCGACATCGAAGTGGACGCCCAGGACCCGCAGCGCTTCTGCGATGTTGTCGCGGCGCTGGAGCCAACCTTCGGCGCGATCAACCTGGAAGATATCAAGGCGCCGGAATGTTTCGCCGTGGAAGCCGAACTGCGCGCGCGCATGCGAATTCCGGTGTTTCACGACGATCAGCACGGCACGGCGATCACGGTGGCTGCCGCGGTGCGGAACGGGCTGCTGTTGCAGGGCAAGCAACTATCGGACGTCAAGCTGGTCACGTCGGGCGCGGGTGCCGCCGCGCTGGCCTGTATCGACCTCCTGGTCTCGATGGGACTGCGCCCGGAGAATGTGACGCTGACGGACATCAAGGGTGTCGTCCGTGCCGACAGGGACGACATGCTGGCGAACATGGCTCGCTATGCGAGGGAAACGAATGCGACGACCTTGCAGGAGGCATTGCCGGGTGCGGACGTGTTCCTGGGGCTCTCGGCACCGCGGGTTCTGCATCCCGAATGGCTCTCCCTGCTGGGGGAGAAGCCGCTGATTCTGGCGCTTGCCAATCCGGATCCCGAGATCGATCCGGCATTGGTGCGGGCGCATCGTCCGGATGCCATCGTTGCCACCGGGCGCAGCGACTACGCGAACCAGGTGAACAACGTCCTGTGCTTTCCGTTCATTTTCCGTGGTGCGCTGGATGTTTCGGCGACCACGATCAATGAGGCGATGAAGATCGCGGCGGTGGAGGCGATCGCCAAGCTGGCGCGTGCGGAGGCGAGCGAAGTGGTCGCAGCCGCGTATGGCGGCGCGGCGCCGGTATTTGGCCCCGATTACATCATTCCGAAGCCGTTCGATCCGCGCCTGATCCTGGAGATCGCGCCGGCGGTTGCGCGTGCGGCGATGGAAACCGGCGTCGCCCGCCGGCCGATCCAGGATTTCGCTGCGTACCAGCATGACCTGGAGCGATTTGTCTTCCGCTCCGGCTACCTGATGCGCCCGGTGTTCGAGGCTGCCGCCCATGATCCGAAACGCATCGTGTTCGCCGAAGGGGAGGACGAACGCATCCTGCGCGCGGCGCAGACCCTGATCGACGACGGCATCGCGCGGCCGATCCTGCTCGGCCGGCGGGATGTGATCGAGGCCAAGGTACGGGAGATGGGGCTGCGTCTCGCGGTGTCGCGAGAGGAAGAGGCGGGCGAGATCCGTGTGCTCGATCCTGTCGTGGATCGAGACGTGTTCGATCCGTTGATCCCTGCCTATCAGCGCCTCGCGGGACGGCGCGGCGCACCGCCGGAAGCGGCGGCCCGCCGAGTAGCAACGCGGGTTTCCGTGGCTGCCGCGATGCTGCTGCACGCAGGTATCGCGGATGCGGCGATCTGTGGCGGGACCGGCACCTGGTGGCGCCAGATCCAGTACATCCTGCCTATCATCCCGCGGCGCAAGGGTGTCGAGCGTGTCTATGCGCTTGCCTGCCTGATCCTGCCGACTGGCGTGCTGTTCATCTGTGACACGTACATGATCGTCGATCCGACGGCCGAGCAGATCACCGAGATGACATTACTCGCGGCGGAGGCGGTGAGAGGTTTCGGCCTGGTGCCGAAGGCGGCGCTGCTGTCACATTCCAGCTTCGGCGCCAGCGACAGCGAATCGGCACGCAAGATGCGGCGGGCCCTTGCGCTGATTCGCGCCCGTGCCCCTGATCTGGAAATCGATGGTGAAATGCATGCCGATGCGGCGCTGGTGGAGGCGATCCGGGAGCGCGCGGTGCCGGACAGCCGCCTGAGCGGCAGCGCCAACCTGCTGGTCATGCCGAATCTCGATTCCGCCAATATCTCATTTAATCTGCTGAAAGCAGCGGCTGACGGATTGCAGGTCGGGCCGATCCTGCTTGGAATGTCAAAGCCGATCCATGTCGTGGTTCCCAGTGTGACGGCAAGAGGCATCGTCAACCTGAGTGCTCTGGCGGTGACCGAGGCGCAGGCACTGGACGAGGAAATCGGCGGAAAGTGACAAACTGGCATGCTGTGGCTGCTAATTGGCGCGGCGATACTGTTCATCTTCCTTGGCGGCCTGCGGGCCTTCGAGCGGGCGTCGGTGTCCTCGATCAAATCCCTGGTGGCCTGGATTGCCGCCCTGGGCGGTCTCAGTCTGGCGCTGCTGCTTGTTCTGACCGGGCGGGAAGGCATCGCGCTGGGCGCGCTGGTGATGTTCGGACCGTTGCTGTGGCAGAAATGGCAGGCATGGCAGCAGCCAAAGCGGCAGCCCGGCGCGACGCCCCGCCCCGGCACCGGGCCGATGACCAGGGACGAGGCGTTTCAGGTGCTTGGCTTGCGGCCCGGCGCCTCCGAAGCCGATATCCGAGCGGCGCATCGTCGCCTGATGCGTGCCGCGCATCCGGACGGGGGCGGTTCGGATTGGGTGGCGGCGCGGGTGAACCAGGCGCGCGACATCCTGCTGGGTGGCAAGGGAAAAGCATGAGACGCGGCCTCGTGATCGTCCTCGCGGCCAAGTGTGGCGCGGAGGGCGCTATTGTCGGCCACATGTGCGTTCACGGCATTTCCGAGTGTCACATTTGTGCCCGTTCCGCATGTTTGAAGCGGGCATCGCAAACAGGAGATTTTCTTTGATCAAGCCGCTGCGAAAGGCAGTTTTGCCCGTTGCCGGACTGGGGACGCGCTTTCTGCCCGCTACCAAGGCGGTGGCGAAGGAAATGCTTCCGGTCGTTGACAAGCCGTTGATTCAGTATGCGATCGAAGAAGCGCGCGCCGCCGGGATCGAGCAATTCTGCATGGTGACCGGACGCGGAAAAACCGCGCTGGTAGAGCATTTCGACATCGCATTCGAATTGCAGGCGACGTTGCGTGACCGGGACAAGACCGAGGCACTTGCCGCGCTCAATGCCACACAGGTTGAGCCTGGATCGATGGTTACCGTTCGCCAGCAGGTGCCGCTTGGCCTTGGACACGCCATCTGGTGCGCCCGTGCGTTCATCGGGGATGATCCGTTTGCGATCATCCTGCCGGACGATCTGGTGCTGGCCGATACGCCGTGCCTGCGTCAGCTTGCCGACGCCTACCTTGACACCGGCGGCAATGTCGTTGCCGTGGTCGAAGTGCCACGCGAGCAGACCGATCGCTACGGCATCCTCGATATCGGCAAGGACGACGGGCGGCTGGTGGAGGTGCTCGGCCTGGTCGAGAAACCGGCACCCGCGGATGCGCCGTCCAACCTGTCCATCATTGGTCGCTATGTGCTGATGCCGGAGGTGATTGGCCATCTCGCGCGCATGGAACGCGGCGCGGGCAATGAGGTGCAGTTGACCGACGGCATGGCAAGGCTGATCGGCAGCCAGCCGTTTCACGGCCTGCGCTACGAAGGCAGGCGATTTGACTGCGGCGACAAGGTAGGCTTCCTGGAAGCGCAAATCGCCTACGCGTTGAAGCGGCCGGACCTCTCGGACGCGGTGCGCAGCTTCCTCAAGACCTACGTTTGATGGGATGAAACCGCCGATGACGTTCAGCCATCGCTTCGACCCAACATCGCTGCGCGAATACGATATTCGCGGGGTAGTCGGCCGCACCTTGTCGGAGGATGACGCGTTCGCGATAGGCCGATGCTTCGGGTCCGTGGTCGCGCGGTCCGATGGCAAGACTGTTTGCGTCGGCTACGACGGGCGGCTGTCGAGCCCGTCGTTGGAGGCCGCGCTGGTGCGAGGCCTGGCCGCGAGCGGCATGGAGGCATTGCGGATCGGCCGTGGTCCGACGCCGATGCTGTACTACGCCGCGACCAAGCTGCAGACCGACGGCGCGGTGATGGTGACGGGCAGCCACAATCCCGCGGACTACAACGGCTTCAAGATGATGCTCGGCCGCAAGCCATTCTACGGCAGGCAGATCCACGAACTGGGCGAGATGGCCGCCGCCGGCGACGTGGTGCCGGAATCGGCCGCCGACTCGCGCAGCGTGGAAATCGCCGATGATTACGTCGCCCGCCTGCTCAGCGATTGGGACGGCGGGGACCGCATGCTGAAGGTCGTCTGGGACAACGGCAACGGCGCGGCGGGCGATGTGCTGGCGAAGCTGGTTGCGTCCCTGCCTGGCGAGCATGTCGTGTTGAACGGCACGATTGATGGTACCTTCCCGGCCCATCATCCAGACCCGACGGTGCCGAAGAACCTTGAGCAACTGATCTCCGAAGTGCGGCGGCGCAAGGCGGATGTTGGGATCGCTTTCGACGGTGACGCGGACCGGATCGGACTGATCGATGACGCCGGCAATATCCTGTTCGGCGATCAGCTTCTCGTGCTGCTTGGCCGAGACGTGCTGAAGGAGCGTCCGGGTGCGACGATCATCGCGGACGTAAAAGCCAGCCAGGTGCTGTTCGATGAGATCGCGCGCGCCGGCGGCAATCCGCTGATGTGGAAGACGGGCCACTCCCTGATCAAGGCGAAGATGGCGGAGACCGGCGCGCCGCTCGCCGGCGAAATGTCCGGACATATCTTCTTCGCCGATCGATGGTACGGTTTCGACGATGCCCTGTACGCGGCGGTGCGAACGCTGGGCATCATCGCGCGAATGGAGGGCAAGCTGTCCGAGGTGCGTGACGCCTTGCCGCAGGTGATCAACACGCCAGAAGTCCGCTTCGACTGCGACGACGTACGAAAATTCGCGGTCATCGAGGAGGTCGCGGCGAGGCTGCGGGCCGAAGGCGCGAAA
>DATNEJ010000019.1:0-63123 GCA_035606775.1 Acetobacteraceae bacterium
TCGGGCGCGCGTTCTCCTTCCACACCTTCGCCGGCTACCTGGGCAGCGCGATCGCGCCCGTGCTGGTGCTGTGGATGGCGAACATGTGGGGCATGAACACGTCGATCGTCGTATCCGGTGTCATCGCCTTGATCGTGGCCGTGCCTTTGCTGGCTGCGGGGTGGCTGGATCGCTCGGTGGCGGCCAAGGCGCCGACGGGGCGGGATGCGCAGCATATCCCGCTGAAACGCCTGCTGACGCCGGCCGTGCTGAGCCTAGTCGGGTTCTTCGCCCTGCTCAGCCTGAGCACGAGCGGGCTGAACAATTATTCGGCGGTGGCGCTGGTGCACATGTATGGCATCACGCTCTCCGCGGCGAACATTTCGCTGTCCTGTTTCCTGTTCGCGACCGCGATCGGCGTGCTGGCGGGCGGCTTCATCGCCGATGCGACCAAGCGCCACGGCGATGTCGCCGCCGGCGGTTTCGGTGGCGCGGCGGTGCTGATCCTGCTGATCGGCATGGTCAATCCGGGGCCATTCCTGCTGGCGGCCGCGATGGCCACGGCCGGATTCCTGTCCGGCATGATCGCGCCGTCGCGGGATATGCTGGTCCGCGCGGCCTCCCCGCCCGGCGCGTTCGGACGGGTGTTCGGCATCGTCACCACCGGCTTCAATATCGGCGGCACGGTGGGCCCGCTGATCGGCGGCTGGATCATGGACCACAACGTGCCGCGCTGGGTGTTCTTCTCGTCGGTCGTGTTCATGGCACTGACCGCGGCAATGGGACTTGCCAGCGAATGGCGGTCGCGCCGGCGTGACACGCTGGCCGGCGCAACCGGTTAAGGAACGCAGCGATGCAACCCCTGCCCACAGCGGATGAAGAAACCCGCGCGTTCTTTCGCGACTGGCTGGAACGCTTCTCCAGCCATGTGCGGGAGGTGGACTATGCCGCAGCTCGTCCGTTGTTCCACCCCGATGTCCTGGCATTCGGCACCCATCGCGACGTGCTGCCAGGCCTGGATGCGTGGATCAACACCCAGTGGGACAACGTCTGGCCGCGAACCGCCGATTTCCGCTTCGACCTCGATGCCACGCACATCCTGGTGTCGGATGACCGGAGCATGGCCGTCGTGATCGCGCCATGGACCAGCACCGGCTTCCATCCCGACGGGAAGCCGTTCGACCGTCCGGGACGAGCAACAATGATCTTTCATCGCAGCGGCGATGGATGGATCGGGGTGCATTCGCACATGTCGCTTAATCGGGGTGTGCCGCAGGCAAGCCACGCGAACCGGCCGGTCAAGGCACGCTAAAGCCGGTTCGTTCAACGGGCCGACTCGCGGGGCTTCGGTGGCGGGAGCCGCTGGCCGCCGGGTTCTCGCTTCGCCTGAGCCAGTATCCGGTCGCAACGATGGTCCTCACCCACGCCGAACTGGATCGTCGGCAGGATCGCCAGCGGCGGGAACACGACACCCAGGCCGGCCGCCAGTCCGCCCCGCGCCGCGGCTTCCGCGCCGGGCACAATGGCCGGCTTCTTGAACGTCCCGGAAACATTGATTGGCGCGGGCAAAGATCCGATCGAGAAATGCTTTGCATCGGTGCGAAGCTGCAGATCGAGTTTTTCGTCCTTCAGGTCGATCATGCCCGATCCGTTGACGATTGATGATCCGGTGTCCACCACCAGCGCCTGCAACTGGAGTTTACCCTGCCTCAGAGCAGCATCGCCGATAAAACACTCCACTTGTGTTCTGCTCGGCACACCAAGCGCCGAAAGCAGGGCGTTGCCGAATTGCAGACCCGACAAATCCACCAGCAACGAGCTGAGATCGCCACCCACCATGCCAAGCCGCACGCCGCCATTGCCGTTGCCGAGCATGGCGCCGACGGAGTTACCCACGGCGTCGATTTCCGCCGATCCGCTTATGGTTCCCGCACCGTGGAACAGATGCGTTGCCGCCATCAGACGAGAGACAGAGATGCGCTGAAAATCGATGTCCCCTTTCGCATGAAGCAGGTTGTCGCGGGGCGCCAGCAGGACGGTGGCTTTGATCTGGCCCGACCCGACACCAAAGCTGAGCGGATGCAGCCTGCCCTGGCCGTTCACCACATCAAGCACGGCAACCATATTATCGAGTGGAACAGAGCGACCCTGGATGCTATGGCCGCGGTAGCGGATATGGAGATCCGCCCATTGCAACCTCGGAATCCTAATCGGCTTTTCCGGCAGGAGGTTTGGCTTGGCCTCTGCCTGCGCGATTTCCTTGCGCTGTTGCTCGGTTTGGCCTGGCGTCGTAATCCGCCCAGGTGCCGCACCAATGAAGCCGCCAAGATCCGCAAGATCGACTGAACGCGACTGAAGCTCAGCCATAATTTCGGGCTTTTCCTTGTGCACATCCACCGTGATCGTGCCTTCAAGGTCGCTGCTGCCAAGCTTGCCCGCAAAATCGTGCAACCGAATCTGCTTGTCGCCGAAATCAAGCGCGCCGGTCAGCCGGAACGGCGGCGTCTTCGGAATGGGAAATCCCACCAGCTTTTCGAGCTGACCAACGTCATTGCCGGCAACGCGAAATTTCAGGGCGGCGCCGATCAGGTGCAGCGGGTCGTTCAGAGTGCCCGACAAAGCGAGATGGGTCGGGCCGTTGGCGAGCTGGAGGTCAATGGGCCACGGACGTGAGGGGTCACGCAACGACAGCAATGCACCCCCAGTCGCTTTTCCGCTGACGGGCGCGCCGCCATAGGTCCCGTGCAAATCGGCGACTACCTGCGCCGGGTTGGCTGCGTCGCCGGTTTGCCGCGTTTCAACGTTGATCACGAAGTCCGCTTTGAGTTTTGCAAGCTGGGTGCGGATGTTCCCGCCCTCGATCCTAAGATCGCCAATTTTCATTGTGGAACCTGATGATTCCGATGCCAGGTCCAACTTGTAGTTCTCGTCCCCGTTCGGCATCTGAACGAGCCGTAGGACAGGATCCTTTAAGTCGATTTCCGGCAACACAAGAGTGCCGTGCCGAATATAGTCCCATAGATCCGCGGCAACCGCCAGTTTGGCGACATTGGCCAGCGACGGGCCGTGCCATCCCGTCGGGTTGGCGATCGCGACACCATCGGCGGTGATGCGAACCGTGCGGCCCAGGCGGACGTGCAAATGATCAACAGTGACCGGCCGGCCAACCGCGGCCGACGCGCGCGATTCCACCACCGGAATGAACCAGTCCCAGTTCCAAAGCCCTATGATGATCGCAATAAGAAGGGCGGGGATGCCAATCCCCGCCCCCCATCTGGTTGATCGCCGCCACGCCATTTGCCTGGCCCACCGTCGCAAAGGAGCGGTCGCTGCACGCTGCAGGAAAGACAGTGCCTGTTGTCGAGCAGTGTCCGCCGGGAGTTGAGCCTGTGGCTATTTGGCTCCTGCCGATGCCCCGGGCTTGGTTTGCGGCGGCGAGGGCGGAACCGCATTGGACGAGCCGGTGCTCTGGTCCGCTGTGCTGCCTTCGGTCGTGGGCTTGGTTGCAGAGCGATCCGCGTGGGTCACGCTGGTGTCCGTCCGGGCCGTCGAACCGCTGGTCGATGGCATCGTTGTTTCCGTTTGCTGGCTTGTGCCGTGTGTCGTATCGGACGTCTTGCCGGCGGCAAGCACCACGGCCGCCGGTGTGGCGATGAGAGATGCCGCCACGATGATGGCCTGCATTCTACTGGACATGAATGTGTTCCTTTCCACCGTTCGTGCGGTCAGTCGCACGACGATGTGGCGGTAACGCGCCTCAAGCGCTGAACGGTTTGCGCAATTCTCGACGATTCACGCGGATTCGAACGAGTGCAGGACGGCCACCGGCATCGTTGCAAGGACATCGGAAACGGCGAGCGAATTGCCGCTTGGCTTGTGCAAGCAGCCGGTGAAAAGTTCTCGCAACACGCGGCCGGACAATTCGGGAGGCAGACTAAGTGACGATCCATTCCAGAATGCCGGATCGATCGTCAGGATTTCGTTGCCATACAAGAATTTTCTTACAAGGCGAGGTACAACGGTCAACAGAAGCGTGTTCTCATAGCACCGAATAAAACTTAGTATTCTGTTCGGGCATTTTCCTTGCACCATCACCGGACGGTAATCGCCCTGTGCGAACAGCACGGGATTCGATGCGCGCAGTGCCAGAACGCGCGCAATGATCGCCTGCTTCACCCGTCCGTCGCGCCAATGCGCAGCCAGGGCGGCGGGATCATCGCCCGCTTGCAAGGCATCGATCCGAGCAGCGAAGTCAACGGGACGGCGGTTGTCGGGATCGACAAGGCTTAAATCCCAGAATTCCGTCCCTTGAAAAATATCCGGCACGCCGGGAGTGGTAAGCTTCAACACAGTCTGCGCCAGACCGTTCACCGCGCCGGACGGTGCGATGCGCTGCACCAGTTCCCACGCCTCATGCAGAAAGCCGGCTTCATCGGCCATGACCCCGGACAGGAAGCGATGCGCCGCTTCTTCGTACTCCAGGTTCGGCGTCAGCCAGTCCGTTTCCAGCTTGGCTTCACGCATCCCCTTCCTCTGCCACGCCGCCAGACGCTCAACGAAGGCATTGCGCGCAGGCACATCGTCAGGCCGCAATGCCAGCGGCCAGGCGCCGACGATCATCTGGTAGAGCATCACCTCATCGCCGTGCGACGGTGCCAACCGGTCACTCTCTCGCCGGTGGCGGGCGTTGCGCTCCATCCACCGGCAGAGCGTGGCTTCCCACGCTTCCGGCATCTCGCTCAGCACCGCCAACCGGGCACGAACGTCCTCGCCCCGCTTGTGGTCGTGCGTTGCCGTGGCCAGCATGGCGTCGGGGAAACGCAACAGGCGTTCGGCACAAGCCTTATGGAAGTCCTCGGGCCCGATCCCCAAGACGGAAGCATCGAACCCGACATCGTTCCGCGATACCAGCCGGCCATACCGATAGAACGCCGTGTCCTCCACTGCCTTGGCGGCGAGCGGTGCGCTGAGCTGCTGGACCTGTGTCGCGGCAACACGCCGAATCTGGCAGCCCGACGCCGCGGTCAGTTTGCTGACCAGCCATCGGCCCAGCGCCTCGATCGCGTCGTGCAAAGAAGGGCGGCTGTCCGCCTTTGCGCCTGCCACCGCACGCTCGATCGCCGTCTCATCGCCGGCGCTGCAGTCCCCGCCGACATGGTAGGTGCGATAGACGGCAAAGTGCGAGAGCAGCGCAACCAGCGCCCGACGGATTGACGGAGCCGACAGATCGCGCGTCGCCGGATCGACGGCGGCGAGCCGACGCAGGGACATCGACGCGGCGGCAAGTTGTGCGGCGAAACCGGCTTCCAGGATCTCCCGGCGGGCAGTCACCTCCTCCTCAACAAATGCCGCCGGCCTGCCACTCAACACCGCCCATGCCGCCGCAAGCACCCCCTCCGCGTCAGGGTCATGCTGCACCGCGCTGACGCAGTCCATGAAGTCGTAGCCGCTGGTGCCGTCCACCGGCCAGTCGTCCGGTAAGGATTCGCCGGCACCTAGGATCTTCTCGACCACCAGATAGGCCGGTCCCGGCGGAGTACCGGCGGGGCGCGCATCCTCCAAAGCTGCCAGGGATTCCCGAAGCTGGCGGCAGTAGCCCGGCGGGTCCGCGAGTCCATCGACATGGTCAACACGCACGCCGTCGATCAGTCCCTCGGCATACAGACGAAACAGCGTCGCGTGCGTTGCCGTGAACACCGCGGGATCTTCCATGCGCAGCGCGGCCAGGCCGTTAATGTCGAAGAACCGGCGCCAGTTGATCTCGTCGCCTGCGACGCGCCACCACGCCAGGCGGTAATGCTGCCGTTCGAGAAGACGGTGCAAGCGCGCCAGTCCGGCGGCACTCGCCGTATCGTAGGCGCCGGCTCCCGCGGCCGTGACCTCGGCGAAATCATGGCTATCAATCGGATAAGCCACCTGACCGCAACGGATTGACGGAACACCGCTCGGATCAATCGTCAGCTTCATCTCGCCATCGGCGAGCGCCGCACCGTACGGCTTGCTGAGAAACGGCGCCAGCACCTTGCCGCGCAAGTCGGGATCGGGGCAATCCCAGTCGATATCGAAGAACGACGCGAAGCGGCTGGCGCGGCCGTGCCGGAGAACATCGGTCCACCAAGGGTTGTCACCCCCGTCCACCGCCATGTGGTTCGGCACGATATCGACAATCAGGCCCAGACCCGCTCCGCGGAGCGCAGCGATAAGACGCCGAAGTCCTGGTTCCCCGCCCAGCTCAACGCTGACGGTTGTCGGATCGATGACGTCGTATCCGTGCATAGAACCTGGACGCGCCGTGAGGATCGGCGAAGCATAGAGATGGCTCACCCCGAGGGCGGCGAGATACGGAACCACGCCGGCTGCATCGGCGAAGGTGAAGCCCCTATGGAGCTGTAGCCGCATCGTTGCCCGCACGCTGGGCCGGCGACGGCCGAGCGGCGGTGTCACTGCCTTGGCCGCTCCGCCGCGACCGCGGCAACCCTGGACACGACGTCAGCCTGCTCCAGGGCCACTTCAGCAGGAACA
Source organism: Acetobacteraceae bacterium (assembly GCA_035606775.1). Taxonomy (GTDB): domain Bacteria; phylum Pseudomonadota; class Alphaproteobacteria; order Acetobacterales; family Acetobacteraceae; genus Rhodopila. The sequence continues at coordinate 6,502 of DATNEJ010000019.1, forward strand.
GGCAGGCGGCGCCGCCAATTCGGGTAATCATCGACGGATCCCGGTAGATTCGGCTGCTCCTGTTGGGCAAGCAGATCCTCGAGCGGGATCAGGCAGAGCGGTGACTCGGTACGCGCGACAAAGCGCAGGGCAGCGTCGACGACCGGTTTCGGATCATCGGTCGGCGGCGGCAGACCTTCAGCGACGTGCTCGCTGACAAGCGCATTCCACAACGCGGGCCGATCCGCGCTTCGTTGCTGTTGCATGGCCTCCGGCGTCATACCCAGGCCAAGCTGGCCGTGCTCCGTGCGCGCCACGATATCAGTGCCGCTCCACCATCCTGCCACGGTGGGAAGATCATGCGTGGAGGTCATCGCCACCGCCGAACGGTCCCAGCCGCGCGGCGGATTGAAACCGCCGTTGCTGTTCCGCTCGAACCACAGAACGCGCATGCCGTGTACCCCAGCCTGCTCCAGCACGTCATGGTAGCCAGCGGGTACGGTCCCCAGATCCTCACCCAGCACGATAGCGCCGTGACGAACGGACTCGAGCGCCAGCAGGCGCAGCAGATCCTGGAGCGGATACGAAAGATAGGCGCCTTCCGCGGGGGTCGCGCCTTCCGGCACCAGCCACAGCCGCGCGAGGCCCATCGCGTGGTCTATACGGATGCCGCCGACATTGCGCATGGCGGCACGAAGCGTGGCAATGAACGGCGCATAGCCGCGGGCTTCCAATGCATGAGGCGAAAAGCTTGCCAGTCCCCATGCCTGTCCGCGTCGGTTCATCAGATCGGGCGGTGCGCCGATGGTAAGGCCGAGCAGCAGATCGTCCTGCTGGCTCCAGGCCTGGCTTCCTGTGGGGTCGATGCCGACAGCAAGGTCACCGATCAGGCCGATGCGCATCCCCGCCTGGCGCGCGCGTAGCTGAGCAGCAGAAAGGGAGCGAACGGTCACCCATTGGACAAAGGTGTGAAACAGCAACACGTCCTCTCGGGAGGCGGCGAACGCCGCCACCGCGGCGCTGCGAGGATTGCGCAGATCGGATGGCCAGCGGCGCCAATCCCCGACCGTACTATGTGCGGCATGCAGCGCTTCGAAACAAGCGTGCTGGAAAAGTGCTTCACCGCCATCGGCGCGATAGCGGGCGAAATCGGCACCCAATGCCCCGTCCCAGGCGGGACCATCCAGGAAAGCGTCGAACAGAGCGTGAAGCACTGCCTGCTTGGCCGACGCGGATGCAGGCCAGTCGATAAGGTCGCCAGGTGCCGCCGCACCATTGGCTGCCTCAAGTCCCGCGCTGGCCATCGCCTCCGCTACGAAATCCGCACCGAACACGAGGGCAGGTGCAGCATGCAGAGGATTGTAAAACAGCCGGCTTGAAGGCGCGTAGGGTCCATAGCGGGCAGGGTCTGTCCCGAATACGGCATGAACCGGACTGAGCGCCAACGCGTCGGCACCCTGGCGAGCCGCGGACTCTGCCAGGGCGACAACGCCGGCCGCGTCGCCGATGCCGTAGTCGCCGTCGGTCTTCAGCGCATAGACCTGCGCCGTCAAACCCCACAGGCGCGCGTCAGGCACAACGTCCTCAATCGCTCGGCAATGCGCCGGCGCGACCGCCAGCACGATTTCCCGATCCTCGATTTGCATCCGGTGGTAGCCCGATTCGGCGATAGCGGGGACACGAAGCCGGCCGCGCGCCGGCAGCAAGGAAATATCCCGCTGGCCGCCGCGTTCCAGGGTCAGGCGGGCTGCCACCGCCTCATTGCCGCCGACGTCGAGACGCGTGGGGCGTCCGGCAATCGCCGTAATCAGCGGCGGAAGGTCGGCGAGCGTGCTTCGCCGTGCGAGCGTGCGCCTGCTGGCCGACAGATCCCTGCTGCTATCGGCGCGAAAACCAAGCGCCGCGAGTATGCGACGCAGCACGTCGGGTGCAACTGTGTGGGTCTTGCCGGCCTGATCCTGCCATTCGACCGAAACGCCGGCACGCCGCGCAAGGTCCCGCAGAGCATCGTCGGTCATTGCTCGAATCCCAAGAACACCGCAGTGCAATAGCCCGGGAGTTCGTCCCGCAGGGTACTGGACACGAAGATTTGGCGGCCGGACGGGGGCGGGAAGGGAATGGCCGCACGATCAAGGTTGCACGCAATTGTCAGGACGGAGCCGTCACCCAGCGTCCATGCCGCCCGCACGGCCTTCGGCCCGATCACCGCGGAACCGATCGATCGGGCGCCTGCCAGTCGGGGAACGATCTCCGTCTGCCGCAGCGCGATGAGATGCCGGTACAGTGCCTGCCGCTCCTGGGCGAGCGCCGGGTCTGGCGACGGCGCCGAGGCCTCGAACGTGGCCTTTGCGTTCGGATCCGGAATCTTCTCGCGCTGAGCCTGATCGGCGAATGCGGCGAAGCCCACGAACTCCTGACGGCGGCCTTCGCAGACGATCCTGGCCAGGTCGGCATTGTGATCTGTGAAGAACAGGAACGGCGAGCGACTGGCGGTCTCTTCCCCCATGAACAGCAGAGGAATCTGTGGACAGAGCATCTGCAGGGCGATGGCGGCTTCCAGCGCGGCAGGGTCGGCGAGCACCGTCAAACGCTCCCCGAACGCCCGGTTGCCGACCTGATCGTGGTTCTGCAGGAACAGGATGTGTGCTGTCGGTGGCAGATCGGCCGATGGTGCGCCGCGCTTCGTGCCCAGGTAGCGGCAGTGCTGCCCCTGGAATGCCCAGCCCTCCGCCAGGCAGCGGGCAAGTGCCTCGGCCGGCCAGTCGGCGTAGTCCGCGTAATAGCCGCCAGTCTCTCCGGTCAGCAGCACATGCAGGGCATTATGGGCATCGTCGTTCCACTGCGCATCGATGTTCCCGCGCAAGTGGGATGGATCGTTGTGATGCTCCATCATCAGGTGGACATGGCGGGAGGGATCGACCGATTTGCGGACGGTCTCGGCCATCTCGGTCACCCAGTCCTGTTCCAGGATCGCGTGGACCGCATCGAAGCGAAGTCCGTCGAAGCGATACTCGTTCAGCCAGTAGAGCACATTGGCCGTGAAATAGGCGCGAACCTGCGGACAGCGGAAGTCGATAGCGGCACCCCACGGCGTGGCCGCGTCCTGCCGGAAGAACGGGGAGGCGTAACACCCGAGGTAGTTCCCATCGGGACCGAAATGATTGTACACGACATCCAGGAACATCATCAGGCCAAGACCGTGCGCGGCGTCGATCAGCGCCTTCAGGTCATCGGGTGTGCCGTACGCGGCATCGGGCGCAAACGGCAGGACACCGTCGTAACCCCAGTTCCGGCCGCCGGGAAAATCACTCACCGGCATCAGCTCGACCGCGGTGACGCCAAGCTCCCGCAAGCGCGGCAATTGTTGCCTGACACCCTGGAAGCCCCCGAACACGCCGGCGTGAAGCTCATAAATGACGGTTTCCTGCCAGGGACGGCCCCGCCAAGCCGGATTGCGCCAGCGATAAGCGCGGGGGTCGATAACGACGCTAGGCCCATGGACATCATCCGCCTGCCCCCGCGACGCTGGATCGGGCACCAGAGTCCCCTCACCCAGGCGAAAGCGGTAAAACAGACCGACGGCCCCAGGTCGCATCGCCTCGAACCAGCCATCTGGCCGGCGTTGCATCGGCAGATCCGGCCCGCTCTCGATCGCCACCGCGACGGCGTCCTGGTCCGGTGCCCACAGGCGAAAGCTGACCTGCCCTTCCGGGCTTATCGCGGCACCGAAAGGCAGAGCTTCGGCAAAGCGGTCGATCATGCAAACGTGTCCACCTGTGCGCGGTCCCCGGCAGCAGCGCCGCAGCCGTGACCCACTTCATGAGCCAAAGATTCGCAGGACGGGGGCGGAGACGAGTCGATCCGGCTCCGGTCTGAGATGCGCTCAGGCGGTTGGTGACACGATCGGTCTGGCCGGGCCGACCGCCACCGCCCTTGCGCCATCCGTGGTGCTCTCAGCCCCCGGACCGACCGCCCTTGGACTGACACAACCCTGCCTCCCCCACCCGCGCGTCCCGCAAGAGAGGCTTCAACGCTTGGTGTCCCGGTTCGTTCCAGGCCTCGACACTGGTTTGCTGCGGGGAAACCGGGAACGACGCAACCAGGCCGGGGTGTGTTCGGAGGTGAGGCTTTTTCAGTCGAGGACAAAGTAAAGCGTCGCCAGTGGCGGCAGCGTGAGATAGAGGCACTGCGCCTCGCCGTGCCGCCTGTCAGGATGCGTATCGGCCCCGCCGCCGTTGCCGATGTTCGATCCGCAATAGACCGCGCTGTCGGTATTCAGCAGCTCCCGCCAGTGGCCGGGACGGGGAACGCCGATCCCGTAGCCGTAGCGGGGCATTGGGGTCATGTTGCAGACCACCAGCACAGGCGGCAGCGCCTCATTGGCGAACCGGAGGAAGGCAAAGACCGAGTTCTGCGTATCGTCGCCCACCACCCACCTGAAGCCTGTGGGAAGCGAATCGCGCCGGTACAGCGCGGGATGCTGGACGTAGAGCCGGTTCAGATCGCGCACGAGGCGCTGAACGCCCAGGTGACGTGGATTGTCGAGCGCCTGCCAGTCGACCACGGAGTCGTGGTTCCATTCGTCCCACTGCGCGATCTCGTCTCCCATGAAAATCAGCTTCTTCCCGGGATGGCCCCACATGAAGCCGAAATAGGCGCGCAGATTGGCAAAGCGCTGCCACTCATCGCCGGGCATTTTGCGGATCAGCGATCCTTTGCCGTAGACGACCTCATCATGCGAAAGAGGCAGAACGAAGTGCTCGGAGAACGCATAGAGCAGGCCGAACGTCATGTCGTTGTGGTGCCAGCGGCGATGGATCGGATCGGCTTCCATGTAGCGGAGCGTGTCGTGCATCCAGCCCATGTTCCATTTGTAGGAAAAGCCGAGCCCTCCTTCCTCGATGGGATGCGACACGCCGGGCCATGCGGTCGATTCCTCGGCAAGCGTGATGGCGCCGGGGCAACGCTCGCGGACGACAGCGTTGAAATGCCGCAGGAAGCCGATCGCTTCCAGGTTCTCCCGGCCACCATAAATATTGGGGATCCACTCTCCGGCTTTACGGCTGTAGTCGCGGTAGAGCATGGATGCCACGGCGTCGACGCGCAGACCGTCAACATGGAAATGTTCCAGCCAGTGGATGCCACTGGCGATCAGGAACCCCTGCACTTCCCGCCGTCCGAAATTGTAGATGTAGGTGTTCCAGTCCTGATGGAAGCCTTCCTTCGGATCCGCATGCTCGAACAGCGGGGTGCCGTCGAAGCGAGCCAGGCCGTGCGCGTCCGTGGGGAAATGGGCGGGCACCCAGTCGATGATCACGCCGATGCCGGCGCAATGGCACGCATCGACGAAACGGGCGAAACCGCCCGCAGGGCCGAACCGGCCTGACGGCGCGAACAAACCCAAGGGCTGATAGCCCCATGAGCCGCCGAACGGATGTTCGGCGACGGGCATCAGTTCGACATGGGTGAAGCCCATGCCGGCCACATAGGGAACGAGGCGTTCCGCGATCCGATCCCAGTCCAGGGTCCGGCCATCCTCGGCGCGGAACCAGGACGCGGCATGCACCTCGTAGATCGCCAATGGCGCATCGGGCGCATGGCGGGCCTGCCGACCACCCATCCAGGCGTCATCGTGCCAGGTGAACGGCAGCCTGTCCGCGACAACCGAAGCCGTTGCCGGCGGTGCTTCCGTGGCGCGTGCGAGGGGGTCGGCCTTGAACGGCAGGCGATTGCCGTCCGGGCCGAGGATCGCGAACTTGTAGCGCGCGCCGGGCTCGACCCGCGGAACAAATAGTTCCCAGACCCCGGCGGGATGGCGCAGGCGCATGGGGTGGCGCCTTGGGTCCCAGGTGTCGAAATCGCCAACCACCGAAACTGCCCTGGCGTTCGGCGCCCACACGGCGAAGCGGATCCCGCGCGCGCCGTCGATGATCATCGGGTTGGCGCCGAGGGTGAAGGCAAGCTCGAACAGCCGGCCCTCATTGAACAGATGCAGGTCGGTTTCACTCAGCAGCAGACCGAAGGCATAGGGATCCTCGGTTTCCTGCACCGCATCGGGCCAGGTAATCCGCAGGCGGTACGGATCGCCGCTCGTCACCGTTCCATGGAACAGGCCGGCGGGTTCGCCCGGTTCCAGCCGGCCGATCGGTGACCCATCCGCACGCCGCACGGCCTCGACCTCCATGGCGCCCGGGAGGAAGGCTCGGATAATTCGGCCCGCGGCGGTGTCGCGCGGCCCGAGAACGGCAAAGGGATCGGGCAACGCGCCGTTGGCAAGCTGCCATGCGAAGGAGGAAGGAAGGCCGGGCAGAATCGCTTGTTCGTTCATGCAGGCTCTGTTTCGTATGTCAGAGCTTTTGTCAGCCTCGCCAGTCCGCGCAAAGGCACATCAATCCAGGCCGGCCGGTTCGCGGCTTCATAGGCGATCTCATAGGCGGCCTTCTCAAGGACGAACAGGTCCAGGAGGCCTGCCTCGATCGCCGACCCGCCATTGGTCATTCCCTCGCGATAGCCGGCGAGGAAGCTGTCGATCGCCTGGGCGGCGAAGTCTTCCAGGAAGACGGCCACGCGGGACTCAGCCAAGTGCGGATGGCTGGACGCACTGCGGCGCCGAATGACGGCGGCGGCATAATCGAATGAACGGAGGACGCCCGCCACGTCACGCAATGGGTGATTCTTTGCGCGCCGCTGCGCGAGCGGCTTGGCGGGCTCTCCCTCGAAATCGATGATGCTGACATCGCCACTGACCACCAGTACCTGCCCGAGGTGCAGGTCGCCATGAATCCGCGTGATGCGTGCGCCGTGTCCGGCATCCGCCAGAGTCTCCAGCCTGGCGGCCAGGCGATCTCGTCCGTCGCGGACAGAGCTTGCGTCCAGTGCCACTTCTTCCGCGAGGTCGGGCTGTGCGTCCAGTGCGGCGATAGCGGCGTCCACCTGCTGTACTGCCTGCGTCACCCATTCCGCCACAAGCTGGTCGGTTGCCGTTTCCGGCGCGAAGGCCGAATCATCCGACGCTCGGCCAAGCACAAGATGCATCTCTGCGAGCCGCTGACCGAGCAAGGTGGCAAAATGGCGGTAATCCGCATGCTGTTCAGTGTCCACGGACGCCGCCTCCTCACTGCCCGCCAGGTCCGACAGACCCCGCATCAGCAGGTCCTGTGTCCAGGTCCAGGCATCACCCTGGTTGCGGACGAAGGCTTGCGCGATGGCAAGGGCGTGGCGTGTCCCGTCGGGCTCGACATGAACGATCTCGCCCAGCAGTGCCGGGGTGTTTGCGTAGCCCTGGTCGGTCAGGTAGCGACCCATTTCGGCTTCCGGATGAGGCCCATCGGTCACACGGCGGAACAGCTTGAACATAGCGACATCGCTGACGATCACGGAGGAGTTGGACTGTTCGACGCCGAGCCAGTTCATTTCGGCATCGACAGGTAACGTGATTTCTTTCATGCGGGCTGTCGGCCGGAACTGAATTGTGCCCCGGCTCGTCTCAATCACGGCGCCGCGCGCCAGGCCGGCGATCGCCGCGCGGGCAAAATCCGGCAGGGCGAACGCGTCCGTCAGCAAACCGACATGCGAGCCCCGGCGGACCCTGGCCAGCGCGAGTTGGGCCGGCAGCGGACCGGACGGACGATCTTCCCAGGCGACGCCAAGCGGCAGAAGCCATCGTGCGACGGTATCGGCGGTTTCGGTCTCCACCACAGCCAGCAGCAGGTCTGGGGCAGGCAGCACGATCAGCATGCCGAGGCGCACGCTGCTCATCACCTGATCCTTCATCGCGAACCAGCGGCGCTTCGCGAGATACGGCGGCAGCACCTCACGTTCGATAAGCCCGCGGCACGCCATCAGCGCTTCGGACAGATCGCGGCGCAACACGATTGTCTGGTATTCGGGCATCGACTCAGGCGCAGGCGTATGCGAACTGGGCCACTCCGACTCCCGCGCAAGCTGGAACCAGTAAAACCCGTAGGGCGGCAGGGTCAGCAGGTAGGGAAGCTGGCCGATCGGCGGAAACAGGGAATGGCCGTCCAGCTCGATCGGCACTCGCTCGTTGAATTCCGATAGATCCAGTTCGACCGCCTGCGGCGTGCGCGACAGGTTGGCGACGCACAGAAGGCTGGTCTCGTCGTCCTCACGCAGATACGCCAGGACCTTGCGGTTTTTCGGATAGAGCAACCGATATGTGCCGCGGCCGAACACCTTGTACTGCTGCCGAATGGCGATCGTCCGCCGCATCCACATCAGCAAGGAATGCGGGTCCACCGCCTGCGATTCGACGTTCACCGACTCGTAGGCATAAAGCGGATCGGTGACGAGCGGCAGCACCAGGCGATAAGGATCGGCAACCCTGGAGAAGCCCCCATTCCGGTCCGGTGACCACTGCATCGGCGTGCGGACGCCGTTGCGATCGCCGAGGTGGATGTTGTCGCCCATGCCGATCTCATCGCCGTAGTAGATGACCGGCGTGCCCGGCATCGACAGCAGCAGATGGTTCATCAGCTCGATGCGCCGGCGGTCGCGCTCCAGAAGCGGCGCCAGGCGGCGCCTGATCCCCAGATTCAGCCGTGCCCGTCGGTCGGCCGCATAGGTCTCCCACAGGAAGTCGCGCTCCGACTGCGTGACCATTTCCAGCGTGAGCTCATCATGGTTTCGCAGGAAGATCGCCCATTGGCAGGAGGCAGGGATATCCGGTGTCTGGCGCAGGATGTCGGTGATCGGGAACCGGTCCTCCCGCGCGATCGCCATGTACATCCGCGGCATCAGCGGGAAGTGGAATGCCATGTGGCATTCATCGCCATCGCCGAAATAGTCCTTGGTGTCCTCAGGCCACTGGTTCGCCTCCGCCAGCAGCATCCGGTCCGGATAGTGAAGATCGAGCTCCGACCGGATGCGCTTCAGCACGGTGTGGGTTTCGGGCAGATTCTCGTTGCTGGTGCCTTCGCGCTCCACCAGGTACGGCACCGCATCAAGGCGTAGTCCGTCGACACCAAGCTCCACCCAATAGCGGAGGACGGAGAGTATTTCCTTGATGACCCGGGGATTGTCGAAATTCAGATCCGGCTGGTGAGAATAGAACCGGTGCCAGTAATAGGCCCCGGCGACCGGATCCCAGGTCCAGTTAGATCGCTCGGTGTCCACGAAGATGACGCGCGTCCCGGCATATTTCTGGTCATTGTCGGACCAGACATAGAAATCGCGATAGGTCGAGCCCGGCTTGGCATGGCGGGCACGCTGGAACCACGGATGCTGGTCCGATGTATGATTGATCACCAATTCGGCGATCACGCGCATGCCGCGTTCATGCGCGGCGGCGATGAAGCGCTTGGCGTCACCGAGCGTGCCATAGTCCGGATGCACGCCTCGGTAATCAGCGATATCGTAGCCGTCATCCAGCCGAGGCGACGGATAGAATGGCAGCAGCCATATCGTGTTCACACCGAGTTCGGCGATATAATCCAGCCGTGACGTCAGGCCGGCAAAGTCGCCGATGCCGTCATTGTTGGCATCATAAAACGACTTGATGTGCAGTTGATAGATGACCGCATCCTTGTACCAGAAGCGGTCCTGCTCGCCGGCCGCGCGCGGCGATGACGCAGAAGGCTCCGTTGCGTCCATCACCCGGCGCCGGACGGTGAAAGTTGCCAGATGCCGAACGGCAGGTCGTGCGGATCAAGGCGAATATGCTGATACTTACCGTGCCAGACAAACCGCGTCCCGCACATCAGATCCGTGACGGACAGCGCCCCGTGGTCTGGCAGACCAAATTCCCACAAAGGACTTTCGATCGTCGCCTCCTGCGCGTCATGCGGATCCAAACTCACCGCAACCAGAACGATTCCCTGTGTTGCCGGAGCACGCTTCCCGTATAGCAGGATTCGCTCGTTGGATGCCTGATAGAATGTGAGGCCCAGGTGCGTCTGCAAGGCCGGATGTGCCCGCCTGATGCGATTCAGTGCGGTTATTTCCGCGACGATGTTGCCCGGCTTACCGAAGGCGCGCGGACGGATCTGATATTTCTCCGAGTCCAGGTACTCCTCCCGCCCCGGCAGCGGCGCGGCTTCACATATCTCGAATCCTGAATACATCCCCCAAGACCCCGACAAGGTCGCGGCCAGCGCAGCGCGCGTCAGAAATCCCGCTCGGCCGGAGGTCTGCAGGAAGAACGGATTTATGTCCGGTGTGTTGACGAAGAAATTGGGACGGAAGAAATCCCGGACAGGCTCGCGGGTCAGTTCGGTCAGGTACTCCGTCATCTCCTGCTTGGTATTGCGCCACGTGAAGTACGTATAGGACTGGGAGAACCCGAGCTTCGCCAGGCGGTACATCACCTTGGGCCGGGTGAATGCCTCCGACAGGAAAAGCACGTCCGGATGACGCGCCTGGATGTCGGCGATCATCCATCGCCAGAACGGGAAAGGTTTCGTATGCGGATTATCCACCCGAAAGATGCGGATACCCTGATCGACCCAGAATTGGATCACGTCACGCAACGCCAGCCATAACGCGGGGACGGCGGCCTCGGCGTAGAAATCCGGGTTGACGATGTCCTCGTATTTCTTCGGTGGATTCTCCGCGTACCGGAGCGAACCATCGGGTCGCCAGCGAAACCAGTCGGGATGCTGCCTGAGCCACGGATGATCCGGCGCGCACTGGATCGCAAAGTCCAATGCGATCTCGATCCCATACCGGTGAGCGGCGGCAATCACCTGACGCAGATCGTCCACCGAGCCAAGTAACGGATTGACTGCATCATGGCCGCCCTCGGCACTGCCGATCGCCCAGGGGCTGCCGACGTCGTTCGGTTCGGCCAGCACGCGGTTGTTCCGGCCCTTCCGGTTGACGCGGCCGATCGGATGGATCGGCGGAAAGTAGATGACATCGAACCCCATCGCGCGAATACGCGGCAACTGGCCGATGACATCGCGCAGCGTGCCGTGCCTCGCTGGATCCGCGGTGACGGAGCGGGGGAACAACTCGTACCAGTTGGAGAAGACCGCTTTGGGCCGATCCGCGCGAAGCGGCAGCGGCGGGTCGTGGCGCGCGCAAAACGGCTGGTCATCCGCCGCGCGCATCACCTGAGCGGCCTCTTCCGACAGCAGCAGCGCAACCCGTGCCGGCACATCCTGCCGGCACAGCGCTTCCAGCAGGCGCGTCAGGTCCTGCCGCGTGCTAGGCTGTGCCCGCTCGGCGGCTTGCTGAATCAGGTTTCGTCCCTCCTCGGCCTCCAGCGACAAAGGCTGACCGGCCTCGTGCTTCGCATGCAGATCGTGTACGAAACTCGACCAGCGATCCCACCACGCCTCGACGGTGAACTGATAAAGGCCAATCCGGTCGGGGATGAACGCGGCTTCCCAGCGGTCGTTGTCCGTCTTCCGCATCGGACAGCGCTGCCATGCGGTTTCACCCTCCGCTCGCCAAAGCAGGCTGGCGGCGAGTTGGTCGTGACCATCCGCAACGATATCGGCGGCGATGGCGACCGCCGCGCCCACCACAGCCTTTGCAGGAAACGCCCTGTCGGGAACCGCGGGGGTCATTGCCTCGATGGCAATCCGGCCAGCGATCGTTTTTCGCCAGTCCGTTGTCGGGGGTGCCTCGCTTACGATGTCGGGAAGCCGCTTGCATGCCAGAACCCGGACTTCGCGGGGGGCCATGGGCGTCGCCATGCCGTTCTGCGCCAGGATGGGCGACGGATCGCCGAACGGCGCACCCGCCCCGGGCGGCAGGCAATCGGCGGAAAACGGCATGACGGCTGAATGCAACAGGTCCGGGTTGACGAGTGTCAGCAGACCCCGGCGCGCAAGGCTCGTGTCATCTGCATCGACGCGCAGCCAGGCCGCGACAGCGGCACCGGGCGGTGTCAAAGCGCGGATCGTGCCATTGATCCCACACGCTCCGACCTGTTCGGCCATCGCGTTCGCCGCAGCGACATCGGCCGACAGGTCCGCTATCGCCTCTGACCGCGCATATCGCAGGTCGTCGGGGTCGGCGCGGGCCGGATCGAACCGGCGGCGGCTGATGAATTCGAATCCCATAGGCAGAAACAAACCCTGGCCGAGGGATGCGGCGGCCATCAATGCCTGCCGGTACGCCGCGGCGGCATCGGTATCCGCCGACAGGGTTGCGACCAGCCGGTCGGAGAACGAAGGTTCGGGTGCCAGCACGGGCGAGCCGATAAGGCGGGCTGCCTCCAGTTCGTCGGCCAGACGCGGCGCGTCGATGAGTCCGTGGGCGATAGAGAGGCCGGTCGCGGTAAAGCCCACGCCTTCGAGCCCGGCCAGCTCGGTTGGCTGGAGCCCGTCGATCCAGGCCAGAAACAGGCAGTCGGGGTGACTCCGGACAATTGTGCCGATCAGTGGACGCCAGACGGAATCTGGCACGCGGTGGGGCCGCAGGCAGCGGAATCCGCTCACGCCGGCGTCGAGCAGGCGGGTGAGCCAGGCGAGCCACCACAGTGCCAGATCGTCGGACACCTCGGGCGCATCGAAGCTCGCGCGGGCGGCGCGCATCGCCTTCGGATTTCGCCGGGGGTCCGGCAGCACGTCGCCGTCGGCGGCAACGAACCAGTCGGGATGCGCGGCGAGCAGGGGCGAGTCGACCGAGACGCGGTCCAGCACAATATCGAGGATGAGGTGCAGCCCAGCCCGCTCCGCCGACTTGGCCGCCTGCGCGATGGCCGCATCGACGCTTCCGGTCGCGCCGAGGGCGGGGTGAAGCGCTTCCAGATCCCCCGGGAGGAACAGATCGCCGTCGCCACACGGCGCGAACGGCGGCGCCAAGCAGACATGATTGAAGCCCATCCGGGCGATACGCTCCAGGTGTGGGGACCAGTTTTCCAGGCGACCCGCCACCAGGGGATGCAGATGATAGATGGAGGGTACCATCCGGGCGGTCAGGCTGCGCTGAATTGGTGAGCAGGCCGTGGCCGGAGCCGCACACGAAGAACAAGGCTCCCGATTCGCTGACGGCCCGGCGATCCCCCTGCGTCGCTCATTGGCTGAAAACGCTGGCCGGTGCCAGGCGGTTCCTTCCGGAACGGTCTTCGTCGGCGAAATGATCGGAATTGCCCGCCGGCGCGTCCACGCTGCGCTCAGGTCCACGGGCGGCGGGAGTTGGACGCCGTGCTCAGCCTGTCGGAAGGTCGGCCGCCGAGGTCAGGAGTGGGCGATCTCGGTCTGGTTTGCCGCGGCCCGGTGCGCCTGTACCAGTTCGGCGTCGATATGGCGAATCTCTTCGTAGATCGCGTTGGTGATCTCTCGCGGGCTCAAAGCCAGCCAGCCGTTTTCAGAATACCGCGCGCGAACCCGGGCGTAAGCCTCCTGGAAAATGCGATCGCTCATGAGCGGCCCCGAAAGAAAATGCGGCTGAGGGCCTCAATGGCTCTCAGCAATGTTGACGACGAACGAAATGCTAATACAACGTGAAAAAAACGTCAAAGTTCCATTCACTGGGGGACGCCACGCCTATGCGACAGACGCGTGAGCAGATTCTAGCCCTGGCCGCTCAGATCGTGAGCGCTCACGTTGGCAACAATCCGACATCCGCCGAAGCATTGCCGGCACTGATCCGTCAGGTTTACGAGACATTGTCGGGGATCGAGCCGGACCGGCATATTTCGACGAAAGCCAACGGGACAGGCAGGCAGACCGTCTTTTCGGACCACTTGGTGTGCCTGGAAGATGGCCTGACAATGAAAATGCTGAAGCGCCACCTTATTACGGTGCACGGCCTGACCCCAGACCAGTATCGGGAGAAGTGGGGGTTGCCGCCGGACTACCCGATGGTGGCCGCGGAGTACGCGAAGCTCCGGTCATCGCTGGCAAAGCAGAGCGGGCTCGGACGTCGGCTGGAGGCGAAGCCGAAACGCGGCCGGCCGGCCTTCAACCGGTAGCGCTCCGGTACCTCCCAAACTCATGGGCGGCGAGATGAGCGGCGATCCGGTTCACGACGTCATTCCACGCGCCGATTTTCGTCTGGCGAAAAAGACGCATGGTTGGATACCAGGGTGAATCATCCCGCCCAAGCATCCAGCGCCAGTCTGGGCTGAACCCCAGCATGAGCCAGATGGGCAGGCCCAGCGCGCCGGCAAGATGCGCGACGGCGGTATCCACGGAGATTACCAGATCCATCGCAGCGATCAGCGCTGCCGTGTCAGCGAAATCGCCGATCGCGGCGTCATGCAGCAGGATTCTGCCATTCTCTGCCAGCCAGACGCGGTCCTCCGGGCGAATCTCTTTTTGCAGACAGTGGAACTCGATGTCCGAGCGCGCCAGGAGCGGCTGCAGTGCCCGGGCCGGCACACCGGCACGTGCATAGCTTGGCGCCGAACCGGACCAGGCCAGGCCGACACGCGGCCGATCCGATCGCGTAAAGCCATGCAGAACCCGATCGTGCGGCACGATCAGGTATGGGACCGTGGATGGGATCGTCGCCAGATCGGTGCAGAATGCCGCGGGCAGGCTGCCGATCGAGGTCAGCAGGTCATGGTCCGGTTCCTCGTCCTCAGGGCCGACGACAGACTCCAGTCCCGGAACGGCTCGCAACAGTGCGACCAAATCGTCGTAGACACTGAGGCTGACCCGAGCGCCCAGGCGTGTCAGGAGTGGCGCATAGCGGACGAATTGCAGAATGTCGCCCCGCCCCTGCTCGCTGGTGATTAATACACGCTTGCCGCTGACCTCGCCCAGATTGAGCACCGCGGACCCGGGGCGCGGCACGCCATGCGCCGCGACGGACCAGCGGCTTTCATACGCCGCCCACCCGTCGGCGTAGCGGCCCAGCATCAGCAGTGCCAGACTGCGGTTCCACCTGGCCGACAGGATATTCGGCTGCCGTTCCAGCAAGAATTCATAGCGCAGCAGCGCCTCTTCCGGCCGGCCGAGATCGATCAGGCAACGCCCCAGCGCATTGGCGATATCGGCAAGGCGTGAGGCCGATGTCGTTGGGGCCGCATGGGCGAGTGCCGCCCGATACACGTCGGCTGCCTCCTGCGATCGTCCTGACGCGGCCAGTGCTCGGCCCAGATTATACAGGGACGGGACATGCGTGGGGTTCACCGCAAGGGCCGAGCGAAACCGGCCGATTGCCTCACCAAACACTTCACGACCAAACAGCGCGTTGCCGAGGTTGTTGAGAACATCCGGATTGTGTGGCTGGACCGCGAGGGCGCGCAGACAGGCGGCCTCGGCCTGCGGATAAAGCTTCAGGCGCAGATAGGCGTTGCTCAGGTTATGGATCACCTGACCGTTGGCCGGGTTTTCCTGTTCAGCGCGGACCAGGTAGCCGACTGCGTCGGCAAGCATGCCGCGATTGACGCACAGCACGCCCAGAAGATGCAGTGCGTCGGCGTGGTGTGGATCGGCGTGTACGATCTGCCGGCAGCAAGCCTCCGCCGCCTTCCAGTCGCGCGCCGCGTAAAGCCGCGCCGCCTGGCCGATATCGGCGGCGGGCTGAACCGTCACACGCGCTTCTTCCCGGCTCCGCCGCCGGCTCGTACCGGCTTCGGGTGCTGTGCGGCCGCGGCCCGCTTGGGCTTCGGCGCCGGCTTGGGCGGCGCCTTCCCGGAACGCAGATCGGCAATCGTCGCCCGCGTGGTGATTTGCTCGGGGTTCATGCGCAGTTCGATCACGGCGGGCCGGCCACTCTCGACCGCACGGATGAAGGCCGGTGCGAAAGCCGCCGTCTCATTCACGACCTCGCCATGGCCACCGAACGCCTCGATGAGTTTGGCGAAATCCGGATTGGTGAGCGCGGTGCCTGATACACGCCACGGGTAGGCGCGTTCCTGGTGCATGCGGATCGTGCCGTACATCTGGTTGTTGAAGACCAGCACGATCGGGGCGATGCCGTGATGGAAGGCGGTAGCGATTTCCTGCCCGGTCATCATGAACCCGCCATCGCCGACCATGCTGACGACCATGCGATCCGGGAAAGCGATCTTCGCGCCGACCGCGGCCGGAACGCTGTAGCCCATCGCGCCATTGGTGGGGCCGATATAGCGCTGTCCTTCACTGAAATTGAGGAAGCGCGTTGCCCAACCCGCGAAGTTGCCGGCATCGGTGGTGACGATCGCATCCGGGGCGAGCATTCCCTCCAGCTCCCGCATGACTGCCGCGAGATTGAGCGGCCCCTGATAGTTCGGCACGGCCCGCTGTGCCTCCCGCAGCGAACGCAGTTCCTGCGTCCACGCACCCCAGCTCCCTTTGACCGGAGGCATCGCGGCAGCGGCCACGGCAAAGGCATTGAGATCAGCGACGATGCCAAGCGCGGGGCGGAACACCCGGCCGATCTCCGCACCGTCCGGCAGGACCTGCACGATCGGCACGCTGCCCACCATGTCGAGCAGCGTATAGCCTTGTGTGACGGCATCGCCGAGGCGGCTGCCAAGCGCGAGGATCAGGTCAGCTTCCTTGATTCTGGCAATCAGGCCGGGGTCGGAACCCACTCCAAGATCACCTGCGAAATTGTCGAGCGTGCCGTCATAAGTCGCCTGGCGGCGGAACCCGACCGTGACCGGAACATTGTTCGATGCGAGGAACTGCCGGATCGCCGCGCGGCCCTGCGCATTCCAGCAGGAACCGCCGAGCACGGCGACGGGCTTCTTGGATCGGGAGAGCAGGTGGGCGAGTTGCTCCAGTGATGCCGGGTCGGGAAACGCCACGCTGACCGGCACGCGCGGCAGGTCCGGCACCTCCACCACGTCCTTCTGCATCTCCTCGGACAGCGCTACCACCACCGGACCAGGCCGTCCCGAGGTCGCAACGTCAACGGCGTGGGCGACGATTTCGGGGATGCGCTTCGCGTGGTCGATCTGCGTCACCCACTTGGCGAGCGGGCTGAACATCCGGCGGTAATCGACTTCCTGGAACGCATCGCGCCCGGCATCCTCATGCGGAATCTGGCCGACGAACAGCAGCATCGGCGTACTGTCCTGCATCGCCACGTGCACACCGATCGCGCCGTGACACGCACCCGGTCCGCGCGTGACCATGGCCGCGGCCGGGCGCCCTGCCAGCTTGCCATAGGCTTCGGCCATGTTGACCGCACCAGCCTCGAACCGGCAGGTGACGAGCTTCAATTTGTGCCGCTGGTCATAGAGTCCGTCGAGCGTATCGAGGAAGCTCTCACCCGGCACTTCGAAGACGTGGTCGATCCCTTGCGCGACCAGCGCGTCAGCCAGCACGCGCCCTCCATGGCGCGCCGTCGTGCGCGACTTGCGCGCCCGTGCCAGATCCATACCCCGATCCCCCGCGAGTTGCCGCGGCGGAGAATACGCAGAGCACGGTTGTTCCGTCACCACCGCACACGCACCGAAATGGCGAAACGGTGGCGGCCGGACACAAAGCAACCATATCTTGCGCCGATTCCTGCCCCAGCTCGCGTTGCAGGGTCTTGTCACCAGCAACGTGCGAGAGGTTCTTCGATGTCGCAGGACGCAGCCTGGTACGACGTGGACAGCGTGGCCCGGGGCCAGTTTCGGACATTCAGCGAGCTTGGCGATTCGATCAGCATGACAGTGCGGGATCGCCGTCATGCGCTCGCGTTGTCGGGTGAGGAGTGGAATGCCTGGACGGAATTTGTGGCAGATGGTGCACTGCCCACGCGGCCGGCTCTGCCGGAGATGCTGATCCGCCTCGGCGTTGCCACATCAAGGCTGGCGCACCTGGCGGAAGCGCGCGTCGACGCGCAATAGACCGAACAGGTCCTGCAGCGCCGAACAGTGCCGACGACGTTATGCCTGGCCGCTGCCGAACGCGTTGAAGGTGATCAGTGTATAGGTGTCCTTGACCCCGGGCAGGGCTTGAATTCTCTCGGTGACGAACAGGCCGATATCCTGCTCGGTATCCAGGTAGAACTTGCCAAGCAGGTCGTACTGACCGGACGTTGAAAACAGCTCGGACATTTCAGGGATCGAATCGGCAGCGACCCGTGCGACCTCATACGCTCGGCCCATGTCGCACTTGATCATCACAAAGATCGCGCGCATCCGCTGCTCCTGCCAACCGGAAACCCGGTTTATACACCCGACTTCCATCGGAAGTGCGGTCAGTCGTGGCGCCGCGCGCGGTCGGCGCGCCAACCCAGTGCGGGCATACCCGAAGTCCCGTGGCTTCCGGGTCCACCGAACCGCGTTTCGGCGGCTATCGGCTTTCCCCGCGCCGATCGGATCAGGCCTGCTTTTCCTTGGCCGCGCTGATCGCCGCCCAGACGCGGCCTGGGGTCGCCGGCATATCGAAGTGGCGGATCCCCAGCGGCGCCAGAGCGTCATTGATGGCATTCATGGCCGCACCGAGGGCACCGACCGTTCCGGCCTCTCCGACCCCTTTGGCGCCGAGTGGATTGACCTTGGTGGGCACCTCCCGGGTGGCCAGGCGGAAGGCTGGATATTCGTCCGCGCGCGGCATCTGATAATCCATGAACGACGCGGTGAGCATCTGGCCCGACTCAGGCTCATGGACGATGACCTCGCCGAGTGCCTGGCCGACGCCCTGCACCACGCCGCCGTGAATCTGGCCGGCGACCAGCAGCGGATTCAGCACGCGGCCCAGTTCCTCCACGGCACTGTAGCGAACGATCTCGGTGACGCCGGTTTCCGGATCGATCTCGACTTCGCAGATATGCGTACCATTCGGAAAGGTCACCGCCGTCGGCGTGAACTCGCCGGACTCCACAAGGCCGCCTTCCTCCCCTGGCGCGATATGGTTCGGATCGTGCGCGGCACGCGCGACCGTCGCAAGGTCGATCGAGCGGTCCGTCCCGGCGATGCGGAATCGCCCATCGACCAGTTCCACGTCGACGACCGCGGCTTCCAGCACCTCCGCGGCAATGCGCGTTGCCCTCTCGATCACCTTGTCCACAGCCAGCGTGACTGCCGAACCGCCGATGCACAACGCGCCGGAGCCGCCATTGCCTTTGCCGTGCGACAGCAGGTCGGTGTCACCGCCCTCAAAGCGCACCTGATCGAGCGGCACACCGAACCGGTCGGCAACAAGCTGGCAGAACGCGGTCTCCAGTCCCTGCCCCACCGACATGGAGCCGGAGCGGAGGATCAAGGTGCCATCCTCCGCAAGGCGGAGGGTCGATGTGTCCTTCGCCGGCCTCAGGAATGGCCCACCGGCAACCTCTATGCAGTTGCACAGCCCGATGCCGCGCAGCTTGCCGCGCGCCTCCGCTTCGGTCCGGCGGGCAGCGAAACCGTCCAGCTCCGACAGGTCCGCTGCCAGTTGCATGTTCCCTTCGAACTCGCCGCAATCATACGTGAAGGTCAACGCCGTCTTGTACGGCATCGCCTCGGGCCGAATCAGGTTGCGGCGGCGGAGTTCATAAGGCGTCACACCCAGTTCGCGGGCGGCAAGGTCAATCAGACGCTCGATCGCGTATGTGGCTTCCGGCCGGCCCGCACCTCGATAGGCGGCAGTCGGCACCGTGTGGGTGAGCACGCCGCACACCTCGGCGGATATTGCCGGAATGTCGTAGACGCCGGCGATCCCGCCGATATTGCCGACACCCCAGCCGGAGCGGCCGGAGACATAGGCGCCCAGGTTGACGTTCCAACGCAATTTCAGGGCCGTGAACCTGCCGTCCTTGTCTAGGCCGAGAGACGCGGTGATCCGCATCTCCCGCGCCTGCTCATCGGTCAGAAAACCTTCGGTCCTGTCCGCCACCCAGCGAACCGGGCGACCCAGCCGGCGCGCGACCCACGCGGTCAGCACGACCTCGGGATGCACGCCGGATTTCATGCCGAAGGAGCCGCCGACATCGTGGGCCAGCACGCGAATATCGGTCGGCTTCACCCCGAAATTGCCGTTCGCCATGCCGTTCCGCAGGTTGAATGGCGACTGGTGCGAGGCGTGCACGACAATGCGGCCGTCGCCGCCGATCTCCGACCACGCGCCGCGTGGCTCCATGGAGTTGGCGGTGACGCGTGAGACCGCAAAATCCAGCGCCGTGACATGCGCCGCCCCGCGCAGCGCCGCTTCCGTCGCCGCCACGTCGCCGCGCTTCCACAGGAAGCCGACATTGTCAGGCACATCATCCCATACCGAGGGCGCACCAGGCTGCAGTGCGGCAAGCGGATCGGTGACCAGCGGCATGCTCTCGTAGTCAACGATGACCGCTTCTCCGGCTTCCAATCCGGCGGCGCGCGAGTCCGCCACCACCATCGCCACCGCTTCGCCGACAAAGCGCACCCGATCCTGCGCGAGAAGCGCCCGATCCGTCTTCGGCGCAGGGCCGCCATCCGGTCGCGGAAAGCCGATCCCGCCAGGGATGGGCCACACGTCGGTCAGATCCGCGCCGGTGAACACCGCCACGACGCCAGGCATCCCGACCGCCTGCGAGGTGTCGATCCGCGCGATACGGGCGTGCGCGTGGGGGGAACGCACCATGACGGCGACCAGCATGCCGGGCGGATGCGCATCGCCGACGTAATTGCCCTGGCCGGTCAGCAGGTGCTGGTCTTCCCGCCGTCGGACCGATCTGGTTTGCAGGGTCGTCATCGTCTCCACTTTTCTCCCATCGGCAAACAGCCCGGGGGGCCATCCGGTGCCCGGATGATACAGGAGGGTCCACGCGGCCGTCTTGCCCCCGCCCGGGACGGGTGGGACGCTGCCCGAGACACCTATGCCACCGGAGGAAACACCGATGTTGGAACTTCGCGCGATCCTGCGCAATCACCTGAAGGAAAAACTCGCGCGAAATGAGGTCGCGGCATCGATGACCGTGCGCCTCTCCCGCTCGATCGAAATCGCGCAGATCGCGAAAACCGCAGGATTTGACACGCTGTATGTCGATATGGAGCACAATACGCTGTCCATCGACACGACATGCCAGATCTGCATCGCCGCACAGCAGATCGGCATCACGCCGCTTGTGCGCGTGCCCGCCAACACGCCGGATTATATCTGCCGCGTCCTCGATGGCGGGGCGATGGGCATCATAGCGCCGCATGTCCGTTCCGCCGCCGAAGCACAGGAGCTTGTGCAACTGGTGAAATTCCCCCCGCTCGGCGGGCGGTCCGCCGGTGGCGCACTGTCGCAGTACCATTACCGCAGCTTTCCGATGAACGAGACCTATGCGGCGATGAACGACGCGACGATGCTCGTGCTCATGGTGGAAACGGTTGCCGCGCTGGAGAATGTCGAAACGATCATCGGCACCGAGGGCGTGGACATGCTGCTGGTCGGCAGCAACGATCTGTGCGCGGAGATGGGCATCACCGGCCAATACGATCATCCCAGGCTGCGGGATGCCTTCGCCCGCACCATCGAAGCGGCCAGGAATGTCGGCAAGCATGTCGGCGTGGGCGGTGTCGCGGCACGGGACGACCTGATGACGCAGTTCGTGCAGATGGGTGCTCGCTATGTCTCGACCGGCACGGACCTGGCCTTCCTGGCGGCGGCCTGCACCCAAAAGGCCAGGTTTGTTAGTGACATAAGGCTGTCATAGCCGCACCCGACTCACCCGTTCTCCGAGCCTGCTTGACTGGCCCGGAAGTGGCACCATCTGTTGACCCGGAAGTGTAGCCTAGGCTACATTCTGTGGTAGAAGGTGCAAACTATGGCCCAGGGTGCAATCTGGAAGATGGTGCGGTGAGCGGCGCGGCCGGAGCCGGCGCTTGAGCCAAGCGGTCGTCCGCCGGCCAGATTTGTCCGCGCGCACCATCCTTGCGGGGCGTGAGGCGCTGGCCGGCCGCCGCCGGGGCATTCGCGGATTCCTGCCGTTCGCCGGTCCAGCCGTGATTGCCTCCATCGCCTATATGGATCCCGGCAACTTCGCGACCAACATCCAGGCCGGCGCGCGACACGGTTACACGCTGCTGTGGGTCGTTGTGGTCGCGAACTTGATTGCCATGCTGTTCCAGGCGCTGTCCGCGCGGATTGGTATCGTCACCGGGCAAAGCCTCGCACAGCTTTGCCGAGCGCATTTCCGGCGCCCTGTCGTCATCGGCATGTGGATTGTCAGCGAGATAGCGGCGATGGCGACGGACCTCGCGGAGACGCTAGGCGCCGCCATCGGTCTCAGCCTGCTGTTCGGCCTGCCGCTGCTGGTCAGCCTTTTGATCACCGCCGGCATCACCCTGGCGCTGCTGACATTGCAGTCGCGGGGTTTCCGGCCGCTCGAGCTTGTCATCGCCGGCTTCGTCGCCACGATCGGCCTGGCTTACCTGATCGAACTGATCATCGCGCCGCCTGACTGGGGCGCGGTCGCCTATCATGCGGTCATGCCGCAGCTTGCCGGCGGGGACAGCGCCATGCTCGCCGTCGGCATCATCGGCGCGACCGTCATGCCGCACGTTATCTATCTGCACTCCTCACTGGTGCAGTCGCGCATGCCGGCGCGCACCGACGGGGAACGGCGGCGTCTCATTTCCTATTCCAACCTCGAAGTGCTCCTGGCGCTTGGCCTTGCTGGGCTGGTCAACCTCGCCATGGTGACCATGGCCGCGACCATGTTCCATGCCGGGCACGCGGATGTGGGCGAAATCGAGACCGCCTATCACACGCTGGTGCCTTTGATGGGTTTCGTCGCCGCGGGCGCATTCATGACGGCTTTGCTCGCTTCCGGGCTGTCGAGCTCGGTGGTTGGCACGATGGCCGGCCAGACCATCATGCAGGATTTCGTGCATTTCCGGATCCCGCTGTTCGTTCGCCGGATCGTAACGATGCTGCCGGCGGTCGTGGCGGTCGCAATCGGCGTTAATGTCACGGACGCGCTGGTACTGAGCCAGGTCGTGCTGAGCCTCGTGCTGCCCGTCCCGATGATCGCGCTGCTGCTGCTGATCCGCCGCCGCGATGTGATGGGACATCTTGCCCCGTCACCGCGGGTCCAGGTGCTCGCCATCCTGGGCGCATCCGTCGTGCTGGCGCTGAACGTCTTCCTGGTTCTGCAGACGTGCGGCTTGCCCCTGGGCTAGCCGGGTTCAAGCGAGTATCCTGGTCGTGCTCACTGAATTGTCGCCCCCTGCGGGCCAGCCTCATACACCGCGCGACTCGACAGACTGGAGGACAGGCATCCCAGTGGCCGCCGCAGCGACCCCGGCTCTACCCGCAGCACGGGTGGAGATGCCGACCGAGCCGACCCAGGCACGACGGTTCGGCAAGGCGCGGACCGCGCAGTCCGGCGCGCTGCTGGAAGATTATGTCGAGCTCATATCCGACCTGCTGGACAACGGCGGCGAAGCTCGCCCCACCGATATCGCCCGCCGGATGGGTGTGTCCCATGCGACCGCGATCAAGACGATCGGGCGGTTAAAGCGGGAAGGATTGGCGATCGCCAAACCGTATCGCGGCGTGTTCCTGACGGAGGCGGGGGAGCGGCTCGCCGACCGGGTGCGGGCCCGTCATCGGGTGGTCGTTGACCTGCTGATCGCCGTCGGTGTTCCGGCCGAGGCGGCGGAGCAGGATGCGGAGGGTATCGAGCATCACGTATCCGATGCGACCCTGGCGGCGTTCGGGCGGTTTCTGCGCCGCCGCTGACGGTCGGGACCGTTCAAAACCAGCACAGCAGCGGTCAGTTGCAGTGCCATGCACGCGACCAACACCGCGCGATAATCGCCGGCGAGATCGTGCAGTACCCCGAACGCGCCAGGGGCCAGCGCAAGCGTGAACTGGGTGATCGCCGCACTCAATGCGACGACCAGCCCGAATGAGCGCGGTGCAAATTCCCGTTGCACCAGAATGGCCGGCAAGGTGATCACGTTGCCGACCGACAGGCCAAACAGAATGACACCGATGTAGAGCACGGCGTTGCGATCCGGGATAGCGAGCATCAGGCAGAGACCGCAGGCCTGACTGAGGAAACTCGCCGCGCTGGTGCCGCGCAACGGCAGCCGATCGACGACGACGCCGAGGCTGAGCCGGCCACCCATCGCCGCTAGGCTGGACATGCTGACGGCGAGGCTGGTGCCCGCTGCGCCGAGACGCGGCAGCAGGAACGCTATCATATGGATGATGAAGCCAACCTGGGCCGCGATCCCAAGCGCGAACGGCAACGCGACGGACCAGAAGCGGCGATTCACCAATGCCTCCGACCGGCTCGACAGCGCCACTCCTTCGCCGGGCGCGGACGCGGAGCCGGTCCGGGGAATTGTCGCGGTGGGGATGTGGCGGAGGCAGAGCAGAATGATCGGCACGAGAATAATCAGGCCGACGACGACGGTGCGCCGAATGGCATCGGCCAGGCCGACGGACTCGCTCATGTGGACCAGGATCGGCGCCACGGTGAAGCCGCTCGCACTGGCGCCATTGAGCGCGAGGCTGAGCGCGAGACCGCGCTGCCGGTCGAACCAGAGGGCGAGCGTGAGGGCGATCGCCGTTCCCGTTGCCAGCACCCAGCCGCCCGCCATTACGGCGCCTGCCACGAAAAGCTGCCAGACCTGAGCCGATCCGCTGAAGCCGCAGGCGCCGACACCCAGAAGCGCGACCCCGATCAGCAGGACAACGCGCGGGCCGGTCCGCTGCATGACGGTGTGGACGAACGGCATCAGGCAGGCACCGATCAGGTAGAAGGCGGTGGTCGCCGCGGCGATCACTGAAGTCGGCCAGCCCTTCAGCCGGTGCAATTCCGCGAGGTAGACCGACTGGCCGTAGAACCCGAAGCCCCAGGCGAACACCGCCACGCAAAAGCAGGCCAGGATGACCGGCCAGCCGCGGCGCAATTCGCTGTCGTTGCGGGATACGCTCATTCGGAATGTCTCGGTGCTGCCCTGCCTGTCTCCGCGCTCCGAGGCGAGACCGCCATGCGGAACACTTCGGTCGGCACCGAACTGAAGGCAGGGCAGCGCGGGCCGGGAGTGCCGGTTCGCGCACAGCGACACAGACCACATGCGGGCCTGTGCATCGGCAGCCGGCACCCCCCTTGGCCTTTGTCCGCACCGCGGTACATCTTGGGGTGAGAGTCAGGCCTCAGGACCGGAGACACACGACCCATGACCACGAAATTCGGCCTTGCGCAGCCCGTCCGCCGCGTGGAAGACGCGCGCCTGCTGGTGGGGGCCGGCCGCTACACGGACGATATCGTGCTGCCGGGCATGCTGTTCGGCGTGGTTCTGCGCAGCCCTCACGCGGCCGCTTCGATCCGGCGTATCGACACTGCGACGGCACGCGGAATGGCGGGGGTCCGGGGCGTGTACGCCGCTTCCGACCTCAATGCCGATGGCATCGGCACCCTGCCCTGCGCCGCGCCAGTGCAGAATATCGACGGGACCAACATGGCCTCACCGCCACATCCGGTTCTGGCCGATGGCCATGTGCGGCATGTCGGCGATCCGGTGGCCTTCGTCGTCGCTGACACGGCGAAACAGGCGCGCGATGCAGCCGAGTCGATCGACGTCGAGTACGACAACCTGCCATCCGCGACGGATCTTGCGACGGCGATGGATGCCGGTACGCCTTCGGTGTGGCCCGATGTCGGGAACAACATCGCGTTCGAATGGGAGATCGGCGACAAGGCCGCAACCGAAGCGGCCTTCGCCGAGGCCGCCCACGTGACGAAACTGAGGGTGGTCAACAACAGGATCGTCGTTTCGTCCCTGGAGGCGCGGGCCGCGATAGGCGATTTCGATGCCACCTCCGGCCGCTGGACGCTCTACGCGAACACGCAGGGCGGCTGGCTGGTGAAAAACCTGATCGGCCCCCTGTTCGGCACGGAGCCGGACCGGTTCCGCGTCGTGACTCCCGATGTGGGCGGCGGCTTCGGCATGAAGCTGTTCCTGTACGCCGAACATGTCCTGACCTGCTACGCGGCTCGTAAGCTGGGGCGTCCGGTAAAGTGGGCAGCCGATCGCAGCGAGGCATTCCTGTGCGACAC
Source organism: Acetobacteraceae bacterium (assembly GCA_035606775.1). Taxonomy (GTDB): domain Bacteria; phylum Pseudomonadota; class Alphaproteobacteria; order Acetobacterales; family Acetobacteraceae; genus Rhodopila. The sequence goes on from DATNEJ010000019.1 coordinate 32,284, forward strand.
GCAGGGGCGCGACAACATTACGTTCGGCGAACTGGCGATCGACGCGAACGGCAAGTTCCTGGCGCTGCGGACCCGCAACATCTCCAACATGGGCGCCTACCTCTCCACCTTCGCGCCCTACATTCCGACCTATGCGGGAACCAGCGTGCTCGCCAGCGTCTACGACTTCAAGGCGATCTATGCCGACGTATTCGGCGTCTTCACCAACACCGTTCCGGTGGATGCGTATCGGGGGGCCGGACGGCCGGAGAGCAACTATCTGGTGGAACGGCTGGTCGATGCCGCGGCCAGGGAGCTGGGGATCGACCGCGCGGAACTGCGCCGCCGCAACATGGTGACGCCGACCGCGATGCCGCACGCAACGCCCGTGGGCAAAACCTACGACAGCGGCGACTTTCAGAAGGTGCTGAACGCGGCGCTGACGAAAATGGATTATGCCGGGTTCGCGTCACGCCGGAACGCCGCGGCCAGGGAAGGCAAGCGCCGTGGCATCGGGCTCGCTTATTATCTTGAAGCGACCGGCGGCGATCCTACCGAACGGGCGGAAATCCGGTTTGCCGCTGATGGATTCGTGGACGTCTACGTGGGCACGCAATCGACCGGTCAGGGCCATGAGACGGCGTATGTGCAATTGACCGCTAACCAGCTTGGCATCGACGGCGAGAAGATCCGCATCCGGCAGGGCGACACGGATGCGATCCCTGTCGGTGGCGGCACCGGCGGTGCGCGCAGCCTTTACTCCGAAGGCCAGGCGATCCTTCTGACGGCGGACACTGTCATCAAAAAGGGCCGGGAGGCCGCGGCAGAAGTGCTGGAGGCCGCAGTTGCCGATATCGGTTTCAGCGAGGGCCGGTTCTCCATAGTCGGCACGGACCGCGGAGTGGACATCATGACGCTGGCGGAAACCCAGCGCCGGCGTGCGGCCGAGGGCCAGAATGTGACCACGCTCGATGCGGCGGAAGTTGCACCGATCGACAACCATACCTTCCCGAACGGCTGCCACATGGCGGAGGTCGAAGTCGATCCCGACACGGGCACCGTCGCGCTCGTCCGCTACAGTGTCTGCGACGATTTCGGCAAGACGGTGAACCCGCTGATCGTGCGCGGCCAGGTTTCGGGCGGCGTCGCTCAGGGCTTCGGACAGGCGGTGAGAGAGCACACGGTCTATGATCCTTCCTCCGGCCAGTTGCTGTCGGGAAGCTTCATGGATTACGCGCTGCCCCGTGCCGATGAGATGCCCGACATCGAGGTCGAGCTGCTCGAAATCCCCTGCGCATCCAATCCGCTTGGCGTGAAGGGCGCGGGCGAGGCCGGCGCGGTCGGCAGCCCGCCGGCGGTGGTCAATGCGATCATCGATGCGCTGAGTGCGGATGGCTTGACTGATATCGACATGCCGGCAACGCCGGAACGCATATGGCGTGCGCTATCGCACGCGCAGATGGCACAGGCGGCGGATTAGCCCGCCTGCATCCTGTTGCGGCAGATGCTTTGGCGCGTTGTTTGATCGCGTGATTCACGTCTCCGGCGATGCCGCCTGCGACGATCACGCGCTACTCTTTGTTTGATCGCGTGATTCACGTCTCCGGCGATACCGCCTGCGACGATCACGCTTGAGCGTCAGTGGCCAATCCAGGCAGTGAACCGCTGACGCAGCTTGGCCAGATTGTCGTGCCAGAAGCCGGCATCCATGCGCAGGGACTGCGACAGATTGGCGGGATTGGTGGGTGACCCAGCCTGGATATCCGGCGGCAACCCATCATTCAGCCCCTTCGCCAGACCCGAGGCGCCGCTCAGGCGCAACAGGCGTGCCTCGATCGCCGGCGTGCCGATGAAGTACAGGAACTGCTGTGCCTGCCGCAGATTCGGGCTGCCCTTGAAGATCGCCCAACTCTGCACCTCATAAAGACTTGCACCCCACTGGATGCCGAAATTGCGGTGCTCCGACCAGTTTGCCGCGGCAATATATCCGCTCGATGCGCTGGTCATCAGCACGTCGCCGGAGCCCAAGATCTTCGCCGCCTCGTCCTTGGTCTGCCACCAGACGATATACGGTTTCAGTTGATCGAGCTTGCGAAAGGCCCTGTCCACGCCTTCGTTGGTTGACAGGGTCTTGTAGACGTCGGCCTGCGCGACGCCATCGGCGAGCAAGGCGATTTCCAGGTTGGCGCGCACGCCCTTCCGCAATCCGCGCTTGCCGGGATATTTCGCCACGTCCCAGAAGTCGACCCAGGTGGGTGTGGCCGGAAATTTATCCTTGTCCCATGCCAGTACTGTCGTGGTGACGGATGCACCCACACCGCAGTCGCTGACGCCCTGCGGCAGATAGTGATCCTTACCGCCAATCGCCGACCAGTCCAGCTTTTCGAACAGGCCTTCGCTGCACCCCGTCGCCAGTTCTTCGGGATTGACCTCGATCAGGTCGTTCCTGTTTTCGGTTGCTTTGGCACGGCCACGCAGGTCGTCCAGTCCGCCTTTCCAGTCTTCCAGTTGCACCGGGATATCGGTCGCTGCGACAAACGGTTGCACATAGGCGTGCTGCACCCCCGCCTGGATCGAATCCTTGCGCGTTACCACGGTCAACTCGTTCGCAACGGCGACGACGGGCCACGCGGCCAAGAGCGCCACGACGGCAAGGAGCGTGCGGGCGGGCATAGATGATCTGATCCGGCTTCCTGCTGTTGGCCCGGACGCTACAATCCACCGCTCCGCTCGGCAACGACCCCTCGACATAAAATCCCGGCGTTTCGCACTCCCTGCGGAGGCTAGCTGCCCAGGATCGTGCCCACGGCAAGACCGGCTTCCGCGGCGGCTATCTTCTTGCCGCCGTCCCAGCGGACCCGGTGCACGTCGATGAACCCTCCCTGGCCATGGATGGTGATGCTGCCGTCCTGTTGAGCGACAATTTCGCCGATCTTCTTGCCCTTCACTTCGGAGAACGTCCTGGCAATCCGCTTGCTGCTTTCGAACAGGAACAGCTTGCGCCCCTCATGCGTCGTCCAGGCGCCAGGCGCGGGATTGCAGCCTCGGATCAGGTTGAAGGTAAAATCGACATGGCTGGCCCAGTGGATGCGGGATTCGGCCTCGCGGATAATCCCCTCATAACCGGCATCCGGCTCGTATTGGGCGACAGCCGGCCCCTTGCCGGCCACCACCATGTCCGCGGCCTCCAGAAGACCGGCCACGCCCAGGGGGAATATCTTGCCGAAGTAGAGCGAGCCCAGCGTGTCTTCCTCCTCGATCCGTACGACGCGGCTGAGAATGACGGGGCCCTCATCCAGCCCATCGGTCGGCCGGAAGATGCTGAACCCGGTTTCCTTGCGGCCGAGGATGATCGACCAACTCATGGACGACGCGCCGCGATGCAGCGGCAGCAGGCTCGGGTGGAACTGGATCGTGCCGAATTTCGGGATGCTGCAAAAATCGTGGGGCGCGAACTGCGTGACATAGGCCATGATTCCGATATCGGCACCGGCGGCGCGCAGCGCCTCCTGCGCCGCAGGGTCGGTCAGTTTCGGCAGCTGGTGCACCGTCACCCCCCTGGCTTCGCCAGCCAGGCGAAGCGGGTCCGGACGACCCTTTTCGGGTGCGCAGAACACCGCGGAGACGGTGTCACCCCGAGCCAGGAACGCTTCCAGGACCGCCTTGCCGAAATCCTGCTGGCCGATAATGGCGACGCGCATCCCGCTCCTCCCGTTCGTTCGTCGCGGGATCATCGCCGCCACCCCGGCGCCTGTCGAGGGTGGCGCCCCCTCTGCCGCCGCGGTAGAGAGCGGCCGAAACCAGGAAAGGGCGTGCATGACCCCGGAAGATACGGTCATTACCCGGCGCGACGGCCGGGTAGGCCGGATTTTGCTGAACCGTCCCAAGGCGCTCAATGCGCTCGATCTGGACATGATCGGTGCCTGCACGCGCGCGCTGGTCGCCTGGCGCGACGACCCGCACGTTCACGCCGTGGTGATAGAGGGCGCCGGGGACCGGGCGTTCTGCGCGGGCGGCGATATCCGCGCGCTGCGCGATGGCCAGTTGTCGGGGGACCGCACCGGCGTCGAGGCGTTCTTCCGGCAGGAATACGACCTGAACCTGATGATCTCGTCCTACCCGAAGCCGTATATCGCCCTGATCGACGGTATCTGCATGGGGGGCGGGATCGGCCTGTCGGTGCATGCGCCCTACCGCGTGGCAACCGAGCACGCCGTGTTCGCGATGCCGGAGACGGCAATCGGCTTCTTTCCGGATATCGGCGCGACCTTCTTTCTACCCCGGCTACCCGGGCAGCTCGGTACCTACTACGGCTTGACAGGATTGCGGGTCACCGGCGCCGATGCGGTCCATTGCGGTTTCGGCACGCACTTTGTGTCCCGCGCCCGGCTGCCGATCCTGTCGGCGGCGCTGGCGAAATACGGCGCCGCCGCACTCGCACGCATCGTGGAGCCGCTACCGCCGTTCTCGCTGGCAGACCATGCCGCCTCGATCGATGCGTGCTTCGCGGCAAGGTCCGTCCCCGAGATCGTCAGGCAACTCGAGATCGAGACCGCAGAATGGGCGGTCGCGGCGACCAAGGCATTGCGCACCGTCTCACCGACCGCGCTGAGCTTCACGCTGGAGGCGTTGCATCGCGGTGCCGACCTTACTTTGCCCGATTCTTTGGATGCAGAGTTCCGGCTGACCCGGACCACCATGGCATATCCGGACTTCGCGGAGGGCGTGCGCGCCATGGTCGTCGACAAAGACCGCAAACCGAAATGGCAACCATCGCGCATCGAGGATGTCGATCCCGCGGTGATTGCCAGGATGTTCGCCTGAATGCGTGCTGCCGGCAGATGAAACGGTCGCCGCGCTGGCGTTTGGAGCGTGATCGTCGCAGGCGGAATCGCCGGAGACGTGAATCACGCGATCGAAGCTGAGCGTGATCGTCGCAGGCGGAATCGCCGGAAAAGGGTTCAGATCCCATTCGGTGCCTCTAATTTGCACCGAACGGGCTCAAAAAACCGGACAGCAGAGCGGAGGACTGAATGCCTGCATTCATCTGCGTGAATTGCGGCGTGCAGTACGCCGCCACGGAGAGCCCGCCCGGCCGATGCATCATCTGTGACGACGCCCGCGAATCCGCAGCCTTGTCGGATCAGTCCTGGACCACCCTTCCGGCGATGCGGCGGAACCATTTCAACACATTCCGCCGGCTGGAGCCCGGTCTGATGGGCATCGGCACCGCGCCGGATTTTGCCATCGGCCAGCGTGCTCTGCTGCTGCGCACACCGCAGGGCAATATCCTCTGGGACTGCGTCAGCTTCCTCGACGACACGACCATGACGATCCTGAGCGCGCTCGGCGGCGTTGCAGCGATCGCCGTTTCCCACCCGCATTTCTACGGCGCGGTGATCGAATGGAGCCACGCCTTCAACAGCGCGCCGGTCTATCTACATGCGGCGGACCGCAAGTTCGTCACCAGGCTCGACCCGGTGATCAGCTTCTGGGAAGATGATGCGCAGGAAATCGCGCCCGGCATCACGCTGCTGCGCTGCGGCGGCCATTTCGCCGGGAGTGCTGTGCTGCACTGGGCACAAGGGTCCGGTGGCAGTGGCACCCTGCTGACGGGTGACACGATTCATGTCGGAGCCGACCGGCACGTCAGTTTCATGCGCAGCTTTCCGAACCTGATTCCGCTCGATGCCGGCACGGTGCAGCGCATTGCCGACGTCCTGGCACCGTGGCCGTTCGACGGCATCTATGGTGCTTTCTGGGATCGGACGATTCCGTCGGATGGCAAGGTCGCGCTGGCGCGATCGGTCGATCGCTATATCGGGGCGGTCAGCGGGCCGCCGGACGATTGATCACGACGGCGGTTGGGTAAACGATCAGCTTCCCAGCACGATCAGCAGCACGCCGCCGACCACCAGTACGAGGCCGGCCACGTCGCCGCGCTTCAGCGTCTCCTTCAAATAGAAGCGGCTGAACAGCAGCGTGAACACGATCTCGATCTGACCGACCGAGCGGACCAGCGCGACGTCGGTCAGGGCAAACGCGGTGAACCAGCAGGCCGATCCGCAGGCGGACAGGGTGCCGGCCCACATCGAGCTTCGCCAGGTGGTGAACGATTTGCGCAGTTCGGCTCTTTCCCGCCAGAGCAGCCAGGAGCCCTGCATCAGGGTCTGCAAAGTGTTGGTTACGAACAGCACGAACAGCGCGCGCACGAACACGCTCGGGCTGACGATCGCCTGGGTCGCCATCTTGATGAACACCGTGGTCAGGGCGAACAGAAACCCAGCCCCCAGGCCGCACAGCGCGGCCGGTTGCACCGTGGCGGCGAGCAGTTCGCGCGGTTTCAACCCCCGTCCGGCCAGCGACAAGGTCATGACGCCGCACAGCCCCAGGCTGATGCCGATCCAGGCGAGGGTACGCAGCACCTCGTGCAGCACGACCAGTGCGATGACGGCGCTCTGCACGGTGTCGGTCTTCGAATAGGCGGTGCCGACGGCAAAGTTGCGGTAGCCGAATGCCATGATCAGCAGGTTGGTGGCGAGGACCTGGCAAAGTCCGCCGGCCATGCAGAGCAGCACGAAGGCGGTTGTCGGCGGTGGCAGGGGAACGCCGGTGACCGCCAGTGCGGCACCCAGTAAGACGAGCGCAGTCGGCGCGCCGTAGAGGAACCTGACGAAGCCCGCGCCGTTGACCGACAGAATGTGCCGAAGCTTCTGCTGAAGGGCGGTGCGCCAGCATTGGAACAGGGCCGCCGCGACGGTGACGAAAATCCATAAGGGCATGCGGGGGTATCCTGTTCCGGGCGCCTGACGTCACGTGTGCCCGGGTCCGCCGGTAGCTCTCGTGACCCGCGATGCCGGGACCCGCCCGATAGGAAGGCCGAGCGTCCGGAAGGCGGGGCGTGATCCAATCGGCGGGGGGCTAGGGTGTCAATCCTGTTGCCGGCTTCGCACGGCGATTTCGGCGATGTCGGGTTGAAGCCTTGGACCCGACTGCCCCTGGCGACCCCTGGCCGGCGCTCCCTGCATTCGAGGAGCCCGATTCGCGACTCGACTCCCGTCGCCGTCGATTCTATGTTCTATATATGTTCTCAATTTCCGCAACCCCATTGCCCGGTTCGCCGAAAGCCGGGCAGGCCGAGGTGAGGCTGCGCGATCTGCGGGATCGCATCGCCGGCATCGAACGCGCCGGCCGGCGCGTCGGCGGAGCCAGGTCCATCCCCTTCGCCGTTCCGGCCATCGACAGCGTCCTGCCCGATTCCGGCCTGGCAGTCGGGGCGTTGCACGAAATGGCAAGCGGAGGCGCGGACACCGCCGAAGGTTCGGCCGCCGCCCTTTTCGTGGCCGGCATCCTGACCCGCATGGAAGGGTCCGTGCTCTGGGCCATGGAGCACGGCGACCTGTTCGCTCCGGGCCTCGCCGGTGCCGGCCTGCATTCCGATCGTGTGGTGTTCGTCGAGGCTGACCGGCATGTCCTGTCAGTCATGGAAGAAGGGCTGCGTCATCCCGGGCTTGCCGCGGTCGTCGGTGAGATCACCGGCCGCCTGACCCTGGTCGCCTCACGCCGCCTGCAACTGGCCGCCGAGGCGACAGGCACACTGGCCATGGCGCTTCGCCGCAGTCCCAGGTTCGACGACCCGGTTTTGCGGGAACCGACCGCCGCCGTCACGCGCTGGCGGGTAGCGCCGCTCCCCTCGCCGCCTCCCTTGCCGCATGCGCCGGAAACGCCAGGGCTGGGACGGGCGCGCTGGCAGCTTGATCTCGTTCGGTGCCGCGGCGGCCAGCCGGGGTCCTGGATTGTGGAGGCGTGCGATGCGACGGGTGGTCTCGCTCTGGTTGCCGACATGGCCGACAGACCAGATCAGGAAGCGGGACGCCGCACCGGCGTTGGACATGCCGCTGGTCACATCGCTGCATGATGGTCGCCGTCGGGTCATCGCCGCGGTGGACTCAGCGGCAGAAGCTGCGGGGCTGTACCCCGGCATGGACCTGGCACAGGCGAAAATCCTGATTCCCGGCCTGGCAGTCCACGAAGCCACCCCGGCGCTCGATGAGGCCGCCCTGCAGCGGCTGACCGAGTGGTGCCTGCGTTATGCGCCGCTGGTCTCCGCCGCTCCGCCCGACGGGGTGTGGATCGACATCACCGGCACCGCGCATCTGCATGACGGGGAAAAGGCTCTGCTGCATGGCCTGGTCGCCCGCCTCGCCATCCACGGCGTCACCGCCCGTGCCGCCATTGCCGACACACCTGGCGCAGCCCATGCCCTGGCCCGGTTCCGGATGCGTGACGCAACGGTCGCGGCATCCGGAGAGACCGCCGCCGCCATCGCATCATTGCCGATCGAGGCGCTGCGCCTGACACCGGACATCCTCAGCGGACTGCGGCTGCTGGGTTTCGAGCAGGTGGGAAAGCTGGCCGCGACCCCACGCGCGCCCCTGGTCCGCCGCTTCGGTCCGCTGCTCTCCCTGCGGCTGGATCAGGCTTCGGGGGCAGTCTTCGAGCCGATCGTTCCGATTTTCCCGCCCGCCCTGGTGCAGGCGAGACTGACCTTCGTCGATCCGTTGATGACGGCCGAGTCCTTCCTTGCCGTCATTGACCGCCTGGCCGGCATGACCTGCACCGACCTGGAAAAAGCCGGCCAGGGCGCGCGCCGGCTGGATCTGCTGTTCGAGCGCGTCGATGGAACCATCCAGGCTGTTCGCGTCGGCACCGCCCGCGCATCGCGCAACAGCCGGCACCTGGCACGCATGCTGGCCGAAAAGATCGAACTCATCGATCCGGGGCTTGGTGTGGAGGCCATGCGGCTGATCGTGTCGCTTGCCGATCCGCTGGCCTATGTCCAGGACGCCGTGCACCTGACGCAGGACGATCCCCCGACAAAGGATCTGGCACCGCTAATAGACCGGCTCGCCAATCGCCTCGGTGCTCGTCGGGTTTTCCGCGATATCCCGGTGGAGAGCGACGTGCCGGAGCGTTCCGTCCGCCGCGTGCCCGCCCTCGCGCCCCGTCGCGGAACCAAATGGCCGGCGGAGCTGCCGCGGCCGGTACGTCTGCTCGACCCGCCTCAGCCGGTGGATACCATGGCACTGCTGCCGGATTACCCACCGGTCGCCTTCACCTGGCGCCGCGTCCGCCATCGCATCAGGCGCGCAGACGGGCCGGAACGCATCGCCGGCGAATGGTGGCGCCATGATGCGGAAATGCGATTGGTCCGCGACTACTTCCGTCTGGAAGACGAGGACGGCCGCCGCTTCTGGCTGTTTCGCCGCGGCGATGGCGCCGACACCGCGACCGGCGACATGCGCTGGTTCCTGCACGGGTTCTTCTGAAAACCATGAAGGACCCTGCCGCCTATGTCGAACTGCAGGTCACCACCAATTACTCGTTCCTGCGTGGTGCCTCGCATGTCGAGGAACTGCTCGCCCAGGCCGCTCTCCTCGGCATGCCCGCTCTCGCCGTCACCGACCGCAATTCCCTGGCCGGCATCGTCCGGGCGCATCAGCGCGCCCAGGAAGCAGGTGTGCGGCTGATCGTCGGCTGCCGCCTGGACCTGACGGAGGGCTTGTCGGTCCTGGCCTACCCGACCGATCGGCCGGCCTATTCGCGGCTGACCCGCCTGCTCACCATCGGCAAGGGACGCGCCGGCAAAGGCGCCTGCGATCTCGGCTGGGACGATCTTGTGCAACACAATGACGGGTTGATCGCCATTCTGTGCACTGGGATCACGGCGGAAAGCCTGCAAAGGCTGCGCGCCGATTTCGGCGACCGGGGCTACGCCGCCCTGACCCCGCGCCGCCGCCCGGATGACGCTGTTCGTCTTCGCACCACCGCCGATCTGGCCCAGGTGGCGCGCGTCCCCACCGTCGCGACCAACGACGTTCTCTACCACGTGCCGGAACGCCGTATCCTGCAGGACGTCCTCACCTGCATCCGTGAAGGCTGCACCATCGATGAGGCCGGCTTCCGGCGTGAACGCTCGGTCGATCGCCATCTGCTTCCGCCCGATGAGGCGGCCCGCCTGTTTTCCAGGCATGCGGATGCCGTCGCCCGCACGCAGGAGATCGCCGATCGCTGCCGGTTCTCATTGGACGAACTGCGCTACCAGTACCCGCACGAGACCAGGATTCCCGGTCTGACCGCACAGCAGACACTGGAACGCCTGACATGGGAGGGAGCTGCGCATCGCTACCCCGGCACCGTGCCGGAAAATGTCGTGACGCAGCTTCGGCATGAACTCGGACTGATCGACCAACTGGGCTACGCACCCTATTTCCTGACAGTCCACAACATCGTCCGCTTCTCCGAGTCCCAGGGCATCCTCTGCCAGGGCCGCGGTTCCGCTGCCAACTCCGCCGTCTGCTACGTGCTCCGCATTACCGCCATCGATCCGGTTCGCAGCGGCCTGCTGTTCGAGCGCTTCATCAGCGCCGACCGCAAGGAACCGCCCGACATCGACGTCGATTTCGAGCATGAACGGCGCGAGGACGTCATTCAGTGGATCTACAAAACCTATGGAGCCCAGCGCGCGGCGCTGTGCGCCACTGTCATCCGCTATCGCAGCCGCGGCGCGGTCCGCGATGTCGGCAAGGCGCTCGGCCTGACGGATGACGTGACCGGCGCACTCGCCTCACAAGCTTCGGGCTGGAGCCAGGAAGGAGTCGCCGAGGAAGACGCCGCTGCCCTGAACTTCAATATGCAGGATCGCCGCCTGCGCCTGACCCTGGAACTCACCCGCCAACTGATCGGCTTTCCGCGCCATCTGTCGCAGCATCCGGGCGGCTTCGTGCTGACCGAGGACCGCCTGGATGAGCTTGTGCCGATCGAGCCTGCTCGCATGGCGGACCGGCAGGTCATCGAGTGGGATAAGGACGATATCGACGCCTTGCGTTTCATGAAGGTCGATGTCCTTGGCCTTGGTATGCTGGGCTGCATGCGCCGCGCGTTCAACCTTCTGGCGGAACATCGCGCCCTTGACCTGAACCTCGCCACCATTCCGGCCGAGGATCCGGCAACCTATGACATGATCTGCAAGGCCGACACGCTGGGAACATTCCAGATCGAATCGCGTGCGCAGATGTCTATGCTGCCGCGGCTGAAACCGCGCCTCTTCTATGACCTCGTCATTCAGATCGCGATCGTGCGCCCCGGGCCGATCCAGGGCGACATGGTGCATCCCTATCTGCGCCGGCGCGAAAAACTGGACCCTGTCACCTATCCCCAACCTGAACTGCGTAAGGTACTCGGCAAGACCCTGGGTGTGCCGCTGTTCCAGGAACAGGCGATGCAGGTTGCCATTGTCTGCGCCGGCTTTACGCCGAGCGAGGCAGATGCACTTCGTCGCAGCATGGCGACGTTCAAGGCCACCGGCGGCGTCTCGCATTTCCGGGAAAAGCTGATCGCGGGGATGACCAGGCGGGGTTACGATCAGCAGGTCGCAAGCAGGATCGTCTCGCAGATTGAAGGCTTCGGCAGCTACGGTTTCCCCGAAAGCCATGCTGCCAGCTTCGCATTGATCGCCTATGCCTCGGCCTGGATAAAATGCCATCACCCGGACGTGTTCTGCTGCGCGCTTCTGAACGCGCAGCCGATGGGTTTCTACGCGCCCGCGCAGATCGTGCGCGATGCACGTGAACATGGTGTCGAGGTTCGGCCGGTATCGGTGAACTACTCGGTGTGGGACTGCACGCTTGAACCGTCCGACGGACCGATGCTTGCCGTGCGACTGGGTTTTCGCATGGTGAAAGGTTTGGCGGAGACACACGCCAAAAAACTGATCGACAACCGAGGGACAGGCTACCGGTCGGTCAGAAGCCTGTGGCAGCGGGTTGCGGTGCCGGTTGCCGCACTGGAGCGTCTGGCGGAGGCGGATGCGTTCGGGTCTCTCGGAATGATACCAGCAGCCTGCAGGGCTGACTGGTATGCGCGCAGGGTTGCCCAGGGGGTAAGGTTCGCGGCTGCGCGCGAAATCAATGACATACCAGCGGCCCGACAATCGACCGACGAATCAAGATTGCGGGCCGCTGGTATGACGCGCCGCGAAGCCCTATGGGCGATCCGCGGCCTGTCGGATTTGCGGCTGCCGCTGTTCGATGCAGGCGCGCCATCCGACGGCGATGAGAATGACGGCGAGGCCTCCGTCAATCTGGCCCCCATGACTGCCGGCCGCGAAGTCGTGGAAGACTATCGCAGTGTCCGGCTCAGTCTGCGGCAGCATCCGGTTTCCTTCCTGCGGGGCGATCTCGACGCACAGCGCATCGTCCGTTGTGCCGATCTGGCGCGGATGGACGACGGCATGCGCCTCTCCGTCGCCGGCATCGTACTGGTGCGACAGAGGCCCGGTAGCGCCCGAGGTGTGCTGTTCGTCACCATCGAGGATGAGACCGGCCATGCCAATCTGATCGTCTGGTCATCGGTGTTCGAGACGCAGCGCCGCCTTGTCCTGTCAGCGCGAATGCTGGCCTGTCGCGGCAGGCTTCAGCGGGAGAGCAACGTCATTCACGTTATCGCCGAACATCTGACCGATCTGTCCGGGCTTCTGCAGAGTGTCGAGCAGAGGGGTCCAGACTCTTCCATGGCCGGCAACCGCAGCGATGCCGTGCAGCGTGCCGGCAACGCAGATCATGGCCAGAGATTCGGAGCGCGCCACGTCCGCGTCGACAGACAGGCGGAGCACGAGAGCATGTTGCGCGGAATCAAGGTATCGACGCGCGACTTCCGGTAGGCGGTATGATTGCCTAGCCCGCGTGCCCGGGGGCCGATGCAATGTTCACTGGCCGGCCATCCGGAATCCAACATCCGAAGGAGTCATTTTCTCCAACTGGTTCAGCGGCTTGCCCAGGTATTGTTCCAGAAGTTCTCCCGCGGGGCCATCGCCCTGCACGCGTCCCTGGTCCAGCCAGAGTGCGCGCGTGCACCATTTCTGTATGATATCTGCCTGGTGGCTGGAGAGGACCAGGATTTCCGCACCGCGGACCATTGCCTCCAGCCGATGGCGCGCCTTTTCCATGAATGTCGCGTCACCCGCCAGGAACCACTCATCCATGAGCAGGATCTGCGGCTTGATTGCGGTCGCCAGCGCAAAGCCAAGCCGTATGACCATACCGGCGGAGTAGATGCGCACGGGGAGGTCGATGAAATCGGCCAGTTCGGCGAATTCGGCCACGTCTTCCTCAAGACGCGGCAGCATGGAGCGGGGCAGACCATTATAGAGGCCGCGCAGAAGTATATTCTCCCGCCCGGTCAGCTCCATGTTCATTCCCAGGCTCGGGTCCAGCAATGCGTTCAGGCTTCCCTGCACGCGCACCCGCCCGGTGACCGGTTCATAGATTCCCGCCAGCACACGCAGCAACGTCGTCTTGCCTGCGCCATTCGGTCCGATCAGGCCAAGGCGATCACCGCTGTTCAAGGTCAGGTTGATATCGCGCAGCGCCTGGACCACCACACGATGCTGCTGGTCCTGCCCCAGCCGCCCCGACGCAGCGGCCACAACCAGCTTTTTCAGGCTGCGGGAGCTGCCGTGATACAAAGGAAAGAGGACGGACACGTCCTGCACGTCGATGCGCGCATGATGGCTCATTCTCTAAATCCAGAACGTGATTCGGCCGCGCGCACGGACAAAGAACGCCCAGGCAATGCTGCACAAGGCCAGGCTATAGACCCCGGCGCCGATCCAGGTCGCGGCCGACGCATTTTGTCCAAGCAGCGGGCCGCGCACGATTTCAATCAGGTCGTAGAACGGATTGAACGGCAGCGTGCTGGCAGCCTTGCCGAGCTGCTCCGGCTTCCAGATGACCGGTGTGACGAAAAAGGCGATCTGCATCACGCTGTTCACAATCGGCAGGATGTCCCGGAACCGCGCGCAGAACGCCCCCAGCAGCAGCGTCAATAAAAGCGCATCGACAATCCAGACCAGCAGTCCCGGCATGATCATCAGCCAGTTCCAGCTCGGCCACTGCGAAAACACCACGAAGACGACCACGATCACCAGAATATTGTGACCCAGCACCATCACGTTGCGGATCAGGGTCCGCAGAGCAAACACGAAGAACGGCATGCGCACGGACCGGACCACGGCTTCCGCCTCGGTGAACGCACCGCACGATTCCGACACCATCGACGCCAGGAATGCCCACAACACCTGCGACAGCGCGAGAAATGGCAGGTAGTCGTGAACGTCCATGTGAAACAGCGTGGCGTACAGAACGCCGAGTGCCGCCACCATGACACCGGTGGAGATCGTGAGCCAGAACGGGCCAAGCATCGAGCCGCGATAGCGCAACCTGATGTCCAGCCAGCCTAGCGCCCAGGCGAGGCGCCAGAGACGCAGCCCCGCCTTGACGTCTTCGACCGCCAGCCGCAGGCGCGTGCCGATCGACATGGCGGCGTGCAGGTCCAGCACCGCGCCCTTGGCGGCGAGAGTAACCGTGTTGCTCATGAGCAGCAGGGCGATAGACCATCGGCTCGCGGGCAGCAACCGGTTCGCCGGCCCGAGAGGCCCAGCAGGCGCCTGCTGCCCGGACGCTAAATTCCCGGCCGAGATGACTTGCAAGAAAGACTGATTTGGGTTAGGGGGTTAGGAACCTTTCCTGACTGCCTACCTGAGCGGTTGCCGGTAACGGTAGCCGCGTTCGTTGGTTTTAGCGGACCGCATCGTCATGCGGGACCGTGGGAGGCCGATGTCCGAGACGGAGGAAACCGGGTGCGCCGTTCCAGAACACGTGTACTCAGCGTCATCGGGAACCTTTCGCTGATCGCAGCGCTGGCCGCCTGCAGTAGCCACGGCCCCCATCAGAGCGCCACCCAGGCGGCTGCCCGCTATATTGCCCATGCGCGCGGTAACTACATACCGCCTGGACCGGCCGAGGACCCTTGGGGACCGTATATACGTGAGGCTTCCACCCGATTCGACATACCGGACGTGTGGATACGATCCCTGATGCGGGTCGAATCCGGCGGCAAGGAGTACCTGAACGGGCAACTGATCACCTCGAGCGCCGGAGCCATGGGGCTCATGCAGGTGATGCCCGGCACGTACGAGGAACTTCGCGACCGGTACAACCTCGGCGATGACCCGTTCAACCCGCACGACAACATCATGGCCGGCGTAGCCTATATGCGGGAGATGTACGACATCTATGGCTCGCCTGGCTTCCTGGCGGCCTACAACGCCGGCCCTAACCGCCTGGACGACTATCTGTCGAACAACCGGCCGCTGCCGGACGAGACCCGGCGCTACGTGGCCATGATCGGGCCGAGCCTGCTGGGGGTGTATCCGCATGTCCGGTCTCCGGCAGAGCAGTACGCGATGAACGCGTTGCCCATCAACATTCCGCCGGGCATCCGCTACGGACGGGCCTCCCGGTACGCCGACAACAATGGCGGCGGCCGGGTTCCGCAGCGCCGTCCGATCGAGGTCGCGCAGTTGCCTGAGCCACCACGGGCGCAAAGCCAGGGCTCTCACCAGCAATACGCGGCCCTTGTCACACCGCCGCCCCCCGCCCCGCAGCCACGGGTGTCCTTCCGGTTCATCCCCTCCGCCAACGCGGCCGAGGCCGTGCCGATCCATCGTGCGGGCGGCGCCGCAGGCCAATGGGCGATCCAGGTAGGCGCCTTCACCTCTCACGCCCAGGCTCAGGCCGCGCTCGGCATCGCGCGGCAGCAGGGACGCGCCGCCCTCGCCTCGGCTCATCCCTCGGTGTCACCCGTTCGGCAGTCCCACGGCGTGCTGTGGCGTGCGCGCATGACAGGCTTGTCCCGTGAGTCGGCCGTTCAGGCCTGTGGCCACATCGCGCACGGCCGGGCGAACTGCATCGTGCTTTCGCCGGACGCACAGAGCTAACCCCGGTACCACGCCGTCGGGGCGAAAAGGCCTCGAACTGCCGCGACCTCGTAACTATGTGTTCGGCCGTGCGGCTCGTGGCCCCCGCGTTCCTCGACTTGCGCTCGCGGCACAACGGGGGTCATCAAGCGCATGCGCGGGTGGGCAGCGCCTGGCTTCGTGACGGAAAGGGCCAGCCGCGAACTCTCTGGCGTACGACGGAGGTTGGAGCGCAGGACAGGATAGTGAACGGAGAGGTATCGTCTTGACGTCCCCGGCGCCTGCGGCACCCCCGCCAGACTGGCAGATTCGCCGAACCAGTGAAGGCAATGTCCTCGTTCTCAGCGGGGACTGGATTGCGCAGTCCGGCCATGTCCCGGCTTTTTCCGCCAGTAATCTGACCGATATCAGGGTCGGGGACACGCTCAGGTTCGATACGGCCCGCCTGGGCCGTTGGGACAGCGGGCTCGTCTGCTTCCTCTGGGACGCCAAGCGCGCCGCCTCCGGCGTGGGGCTTGCCCTCGATAACCAGACCTTGCCCGACGCCGCCCGGCGGCTGTTGGCCCTGCTGCCCGAAGCGTTGCCGGAACCGCAAAGGCCGCACCGGCGGCGCATCCAGCCGTTCAACTGGTTCGGCGGAAAGACGATCGGGATGTTCGCCGAGATCGGGGCGGTCACCCAGATGGTGGCGGCGACGGTCGGGGGCAGCCTGCGCGCCGTGATTGCGAAGGCGTTGATCCGGGCCGTCGATCTGTTCGCCGATATCCGCGCCGCCGGCCCCTCCGCGCTGCTGATCGTCAGCGTGGTCAACTTCCTGATCGGTGCCATCCTGGCTTTCGTCGGCGCGGTGCAGCTTCGCAAATTTGCCGCCGATATCTTCGTTGCCAACCTGGTGGCGATCGCCCTCGTGCGAGAAATGAGCGCGGTCATGACAGCGATCGTCATGGCGGGGCGAACCGGGGGCGCCTATGCCGCGCGCATCGCGACGATGCGTGGCAACGAGGAGCTCGATGCGCTGGAGGTCGTGGGCATCCCGGCCTCCGACTATATCATCCTGCCGTCGGTCCTGGCTCTCGTTCTCACAATGCCGCTTCTCTACCTATATGGCTGCCTGGTCGGGATGCTGGGCGGCTTCACGGTTTCCATTTCGATGCTGGACGTAACGGCGCTGGGCTTCCTGAACCAGACGATCGACGCTGTGCCCTTCGATCAGTTCGTATTCGGCTTCGTCAAGACGATCGCATTTGCCATCATGATTGGCGTGACAAGCTGCCGGATAGGCCTGAAGGCAGGGCGAAGCGCGGCGGATGTCGGCACGGCGGCGACACGCGCGGTCGTGGTCGGCATCGTCGGCGTCATCGCGATGGATGCGATCTTCGCTGTCATCGCCGATACCATCGGGATCTGACGATTGAGCAGCCCGCACGCCACGTCGCCGAACGAACCGGCACTGCTGGCTGCGCGGGATCTCACGCTCGCCTTTGGGCCGAAGGTCATTCAGCACGACCTGTCGTTCGACGTGCGGCGCGGCAGCATCTTCGCCGTCATGGGCGGCAGCGGCTGCGGCAAGAGCACAGTGCTGAAATCCATGATCGGCCTGCTGCCGCCACGCACCGGCCACGTGATGGTGGATGGCGAAGATTACTGGGCCGGCAGCGAGCAGCGAAGAACCGAGATCGGCCGCCGGCGCTTCGGCGTCTTGTTTCAGAACTCGGCACTGTGGAGCGGCCTGACCGTTGGCATGAACGTCGCATTGCCGATGCAGATGTTTACCAGGCTGGATGAAGACTCCATCCGCCGCCTCGTGATGCTCAAGCTGAGCCTGGTGGGCATGGAGCACGCGGTCGACCTGCTTCCCGCGGAACTGAGCGGCGGCATGCGCAAGCGCGCAGGGCTGGCGCGGGCACTGGCGCTCGATCCGGATATCCTGTTCTTCGATGAGCCTTCCGCGGGACTCGACCCGATCACGTCACGCCGACTCGACGATCTGATCGTCAACCTACGTGACGGCCTCGGCGCCACGATCGTCATCGTCAGCCATGAACTGCCGAGCCTGTTTGCCATCGCCGACGACGGGGTGTTTCTGGATGCGCAGACGAAGACGGCCATCGCGCACGGCTCTCCGTCATCGTTGCGGGACACCTGCGCTGATCCGCAGGTGCAGGCCTTCATGCGGCGCGAGCAACTCGATGCCAACACCGGCGGGCCATAACAGGAACATGACTGGCACGACCATGATCTGGCAAACAGCCGATTTCAGAGAACGATTGCCGTCCCCGCGGTCCCGGCCTGGGCACGCGTGCTTCTATGAGGGGTAAACGACATGGCTGCAGACCGGCAGACGGCCATCGGCGTATTCACGTTTGGGGGTTTGGTCCTGATTCTGGGCGCGATTATCCTGTTCGGCGATTTCCGCCTGTTCAGCAAGACCACCCGCGCCGCGATCGTATTTGAGGATTCGATCAGCGGCGTTTCCGTGGGCTCACCTGTCACATTCCGCGGTGTGCGTGTGGGCGCGGTACAAAGCATCGCTTTGCATTTCAATCCGAAGACCCATACCGCCTACATCCCGGTGATCGTGCAGCTCGAACCGAACCGGGTCCGTATCGGAGGTGCGGGAAATGGTCCGCGGGTGGAGCCTGATCTGTCCGCGATGGTCGCCAATGGGCTCCGCGCCGAGGTCAATATCCAAAGCTTCGTCACCGGTCAGTCGGAAATCGACCTGGATTTCGATCCGTCAGCTCCGGCGGTGCTGCATCCCGACGTCACGCACTTGCCGGAAATTCCAACGCGGCTATCAACGATCCAGCGCGTCAAGGAACAGCTCAGCAAGGTCCCGGTGACGGAGCTGATCGTGAACGCCAATACCGCCCTGGACAGTTTGCAGCATCTTTCTGGCAAGCTCGACGATGACCTGCCTCCTTTGATCGATAGTTTGAAGACCGTATCCGACCGATCGGCGCACACTGTCGACGTTGCGGCCAAGGCGCTCGCGGATGTGCAGGGCCGGCTCGATGAGACGCTGACACGCGTGACGCAATTGGCTGCCACGAGCGACCGGGAGATCAGCCAGCGCAGCGCCGATCTGCACGAGCTGCTGGCCTCCACCACTGACACCGTCCGGCAAACGCAGGACATGCTGAAGGATTTACGGGGGCTGACGTCGAGCCGCGGGAATGCGCGCGTCAATCTGGAAGCCACGCTGCGTGACCTTGCCGCCGCAGCGGCCTCGCTGCGCGGCTTCGCCAATGAGGTTGAACGCAATCCACAACTTCTGCTGACGGGTCGCAAACCGTGAGCGCGCCTGTGACGCGACGCCGCGGACTTGCCGGCCTGGCTCTTGCCGTGGTCCTTTCGTTGCCGGCGGCATCCTGCGCGCCTCCCCCACTAGCCGTGTACACGCTGGAGCCTCCCCCGCGAGGTCACGTACCGCCGTTGACTGGCCGAACGATCGTGATCGAGGTCAGCCGTGTCGCCGTTCCCGACTATCTCGACACGCAGGACATCGTCGTTCGCAACGGCAACTCACTGCAGCGCAGCCCCCGCGGACGCTGGGCGAGCCGCTTCTCGCTGATTGCCACGCACTACGTGACAGGATTGCTCGCGGCACGGCGGCCGGGTGCGCTGGTGACCGACCAGCCGCAGGCGGAAACACCGAACGACCGGATCCAGATTTCGATCAGCACGCTGGATGTGGCGAGCACGGGCGTTGCGACGCTGGACGCGAACTGGACGATCGTGCCGCGGAATACGGCGCAGCCCATGACGCGCCAGCGCGGACACTTCACCGCCACCGGGCCGGCGGCAACAGACAAGGACGTGGTGGCGCTGGTTCAATCGGTATTGCAGAAGCTGTCCGCGGCAATCGATATCGGCAAGTTGCGGTAGCAGTAGGGCTTTCCGATGCTTCAACCCTGCACGCTCAATGCGCGTCGGCCCATGTCCTGCCGACACCGGTCTCCGCTACCAGCGACACAGAGAGCGTCGCTGCGGACTCCATTACCTCGCGAGCGAGCTCGGCCAGCGCCGTTGCCTCATCCTCCGGCGCTTCGAACAGCAGCTCATCGTGGACCTGCAGCAGCAGGCGCGACCGAAGCCCCGCGGCGGCGAGTGCCGTGGGCAGCCGCACCATCGCGCGCTTGATGATGTCCGCCGCTCCCCCCTGCAGCGGCGCATTGATCGCCTGACGTTCGGCATAGGCGCGGTGCGACGGGTTCTTGTCGGCAATGCCCGGCACCCAGCAGCGCCGGCCGAATGGGCTGGTGACATAGCCCTTTTCCCGCGCCTCCTGCTTCGCGCGCTCCATGTAGGCGCGAATGCCCGGATACCGCTCAAAATACCGGTCGATATAGATGCGCGCCTCGCCGGGAGCGATGCCAAGCTGACGCGCTAAACCGAAGCCGCTGATGCCGTAGATGATCCCGAAATTAATCGCCTTGGCACGCCGGCGAGTCAGCGGATCCATACCTTCCATCGGCACGCTGAACACTTCCGATGCGGTGCGCGCGTGAATGTCCTCGCCCCGCGCGAAGCTCTCCTTCAGCGCCGGAATATCGGCGACGTGCGCGAGCAGCCGCAGCTCGATCTGCGAATAGTCGGCGCTGACCAGCACATGGCCCGGTTCGGCGATAAAGGCCCTGCGGATGCGGCTGCCTTCCTCCGTGCGGATCGGGATGTTCTGCAGATTGGGATCGGTCGAGGAGAGCCGGCCGGTTGAGGCGATTGCCATGGCGTAGTTGGTGTGCACCCGGCCCGTGTCCGGATTGATCTCGCCGACCAGTGCATCCGCGTAGGTGGATTTCAGTTTCTGCAACTGCCGCCATTCCAGCACCCGCGCCGGCAGTTCGTGGCCCTGGTCGGCCAATGTCTGCAGCACGGAGGAATCGGTGCCCCAGGCGCCCGTCTTCATCCGTTTGCCGCCCGGCAGCTTCATGTCGTCGAACAACACCTCACCAAGCTGCTTGGGACTGCCCAGGTTGAACGGACGGCCGGCAAGCTGGCGGCAGTCCCGTTCCATCGCCGCCATGCGGGTCTCAAAATCCGCCGACATGCGGCTCAGGTCATCGGCATCCACCTTGATGCCGGCCCTTTCCATATCCAGCAAAATGGGAAGAAGACGTCGCTCCATCTGCTCGTAGAGCGTCAGCCCGCCATTCAGGCGCAGGCGCGGGTGCATGGTGTCCCACAGCCGCAGAATGACGTCGGCGGCTTCCGCCGCATGCATGGCCGCGCGCTCGACCGGCGCCTGGGCGAATGGCAGGCGGTTGCGCCCGGTGCCGGTGATCTCATCGCGGCTGACGGGGGAGTGGCCGAGGTGCAGCCGCGACAGCTCGTCCAGGCCGTGCCCGTGCATGCCGGCTTCCTGCGCGTAGGAGACCAGCATGGTGTCGCCGATCATGGCCGGCTGCGCGAACCCGGCATGCGTAAGGATCAGCATGGCGGGCTTGGCATCCTGAAAAATTTTCAAAATCGCGCTGTCCGTCAGCAGCGGCGCCAGCAGCGAGACAGCATCGGCAAGCGGGATCTGGGCAACCAGGCCATCGTGTCCCAGCGGCACATAACAGGCACGCCCCGGCGCGACCGCAATGCCGAGGCCAATAAGGCGCTCGCGCATCAGATCGGGACCTTCGCCCACCACGTCGATGGCGACCCGCCCGCACGAGGTGGCGTCCGCGATCCAGGTCCGCAGCGCGGCCTCGGTTGTCACGGTCTCGTACGGACCGAAACTGGCGGGACCAGTATCCGGTTGCGCAGCCGCGAGTTCCTGAGGGACCGCGCCGGCAGCGGCCTGGCCACCGCCAAGGCCCAGGCGGGCGATCGTGCTGCGGAAGCCCTGCCGGCTGAGCCAGGCAAGCAGAGCAGAGGGATCAGCTTGGCGCTGGACCAGATCGTCGATCGGCTGCGGCAACGGCGCGTCGGCACGCAACTGGACCAGTTCGCGGGAGATGCGCGCCCGTTCGGCGTGCTCGATCAGCACGTCGCGGCGCTTGGACGGCTTCATGGCAGGGGCGGCCGCGAGCACGCCTTCCAGGTCTCCATATTCGTTGATGAGCTGCGCCGCACCCTTCGGTCCGATTCCCGGCACACCTGGCACATTGTCGGTCGAATCGCCGATCAGCGCCTGCACCTCGACCATCTTCACGGGCGGCACGCCGAACTTCTCGACCACCTCGGCCGGCCCGATCGGCTTCTGCTTGATCGGGTCGAGCATTTCCACACCGGGCCTGATGAGCTGCATCAGGTCCTTGTCGGAAGAGACGATGGTGACCTGACCGCCGCGGTCGCTGGCGGCCTGCGCATAGGCGGCGATGAGGTCGTCCGCCTCCCAATCCGGCAGCTCGACAGCGGGGACGCCGAACGCCTCGGTCGCTTCGCGGACCAGGGCGAATTGCGGGATCAGCTCGTCTGGCGGCGGCGGACGGTTCGCCTTGTAGGCGTCATACAGACGGTTGCGGAAGGTTAGCCGGCCGGCGTCGAAGATCACCGCGATATGCGTGCCGACCTGTTCCCGCAGCAGCTTGGCCAGCATGTTGGTGAAGCCGAACACGGCGCTGACCGGTGTCCCATCGGGCCGCGTCATCGGCGGCAGCGCGTGGAACGCGCGGAAGATGAAGCCCGATCCGTCGATCAGCACCAAATGCAGCGGGCGTGTCTCCTCGGCCGCTGCGGGTGTGATGGGTGCTTCAGTGTCCGCTGGCGTGGCCGGCTCCTGCATCAAGGATGTAGAGGCGCGAGCAATAAGGGCACATCACGCGCTCATTTTCGATGTAAAGGAAGACCCGCGGATGGCCGAGCGCACCGTTGCCCCCGTCGCAGGCGACGGTGCGATCGGTGACATGGATCGTCTCGGTCGGGGTCGGAGGGGCGGCACCGTCCGGCATCAGTATCCTCGGTCTGTTCGCGGAAGTCTGCCAATGATAGCGATGTGGGGGATGCTTTCAACCATGCGGCCTTGCTGACCCGTCTCTTTGCCCCTTTCCTGTTCGTGCGTGGTCTGCTGATCGCCGTCGGCCTGACGATGCTGCTGAGCGGCTGTGGCGTCAGCTTCGGCGGGCCAGGCGTCCCGCCGGGCGTGGCCACACATACCTTCGTCATGCCGGATGGCACCCGCCTGCCCTATCGCGCGTGGCTGCCTGCGGGTCCGCCCACGGCCGTGGTGCTGGCCCTGCACGGGATGAACGACAGCCGCGATGCGTGGGAGTATCCGGCCGCGACATTCACCGCTGCCGGGATCGCCCTGTTCTCTCCCGACCAGCGCGGCTTCGGCGCCACCAGCACGCGCGGCTATTGGGCAGGCGGCCAGACCATGGCGAGTGATGCGCGGGTGATGGTCCGGCTGCTGCGGGCGCGATATCCGCACGCCAAGCTGATCCTGATGGGCGAGAGCATGGGCGCTGCCGTGCTGATGCTGCTGGCGACCGATCCCGATCCGCCGCATGTCGACGGCTATGTGTTGATCGCACCGGCGGTCTGGTCGCGCGCGGAAATGAACGTTTTCATGCGCGCCACCCTGTGGATCGCGAATGAGACGGTGCCAGGGCTGCGGCTGAGCGGCGGGGAACTGATCAGGGTGACGGCGTCGGACAACCGGGAAGCGCTGCACCGGCTGTCGACCGACCCCCTCACCCTCCATGCCACGCGGATCGATGCCATCAATGGTCTGGTCAACCTGATGGATGCCGCGTCGGTGGCGGCGGCACGGTTTCATGCGCCGGCGCTGTTCCTCTACGGCGGGCATGACGAGCTGATTCCACCAGCGGCAACGACGGCGGTCTGGCGGGCGCTGCCGGCAGGGCCGGTGTGCGCCTTCTACCCGGCGGGCTATCACCTGCTGCTGCGCGACCTGCGCCGGGTATCCCCGACCGAGGACATCATCGCCTGGATCAAGCGCCCGCACACCCCGCTGCCGTCCGGCGCCGATCGCGCAGCCGCCGCGTGGCTGGCGAAGCAGCCCTGATGCGGTCGCCGCACTGCCGTCTCTCCGGCGGCGGCACATCCAGGTCTGCCGGCTCCGCGACGCGCAGGCATCGCGTCTGCGGACAGGGCCCGCGGCAATAGCGCCAGGATTCGCCGGCTGCACCACGCCGCATTCGGCCGTCCACCGCGGCAGTGCGAACGCCTTAACGGCCATCCGGCACCCGCGGGGGGCTTGCCGGTTCGGCGGGGTCATTCCACGAAATCACCGTCACCTCCGGCCACAGCGCCTGGGCGCGAGCGGCTTTCCGCGCATGAGAGGCGGCGTTGTCCAGCGTACGATTCGGCCTGATCACCATCGCGAACAAATCGTCCAGGCCGAATGGTGCGATCACGTCCAGGCCATCCGCATCGGTCAGCCGGACTCCGATGGCGTGGACCACCGATGCGTACCGCAGCAACGCCTCGTCCGCGCAGGACAGCGGCAGGTAAGGGACGCCGAAACGGTCCTGGAACCACAAATGCACCCGCGCCTGATTGCGCACCTGCACCGGGCCGACACAGCCGATCGTGGCTGCGGCGACGCGCCTGATCACGGCATCCTCTGCCTCCCACGACAGGTCGTGCGCGTCGAAGTAGATCAGGTCGTAGTCCCGAATGCCGGTGCCCTGCGGCCGGCCTGTCAGTAGGTTCCAGACGGTCTGGTACAGGCACCCGGCCACCAGCCGCCATTGCGGCAGGTGCAGCGCGCGCAGGCGCACCAGCAGCCGCATCAGCGTCGCGTCGGCACGCAGGATCGCCTGCAACCGCTGCCGTTGCGCCTCGCCCGATGCGCCGGTCACGCAAACTGTCCCATCAGGCCAGCCTACGGCTCGCTCCGCTGTGCGGCGAAGATCGAGCCATAGCCCTGCTGGCTCCAATCCGGCGGCACCGGGCACGGAGTCGGATCCAGATGCGCATACTTGGCCGGCTCCCCGCGCACGATCGTGCCGGTATGGCTCGTTGGGGTCGGCGCAGGCATCCAGGCGAAGGCATCCGCCGAACTGTAAACGAACAGCGCGACCGGCCGCACCCGGCCGGTGGCGTTGGCGCGGGAGCCATGCACGGTCCGGCAATGAATTGCCACGACGGCGCCGTCCGATCCGGTCAGGTCCTCGGCCGATGCGATATCCACCATCGCCATATCGGCGTCGCGGATCGATCCGGTCCAGGTGCCGCGATTGTCACGATGCACGAAGATCGGGCCCGCATGGCTGCGCGGCACACAGGTCAGCGGCCCCTGCTCGCCTGGAACGTCACCCAGGTAAACACCCAACGTCACCAGGCTGTAATTGGTGTGCGGCCAGGCGGGAATGTCCTGGTGCCACTGCACGACCTCGCCTGTACCCGGCCATTTGTAGTTCAGCTTGCTGCTGTGGAACTTCACATCCGGCCCCAGCAAGTCAACAGCGATGTCGGTCAGCGACGAGTCGCTGGCAAACCGCCAGAAATCCTCGTGGCGGTCCACCAGCGCACGCAGCCGCCGCACATGCGGCCGCTCCGCGCAATGCGTTGGCCCCAGATCGAATTCCTCGTTCGACGCGGTCAGCGTCCGGCTGCGCTCGACGAACGCCGCCGAGAGATCGTGCAGACGGCGTCGCCAGGTGTCCGGAATCAAGCCCTCCGCCGCGAGATAGCCGGTGGCGAAGTACCGCTCCCGCTGCGCTTGGGTCAGCAGGCGCGGCGGGTTCGACAGTACGGCGTCAGGAGTCAACGGGCGGCCCCCTTCCCTTCGCTATTCCTGCGGATACCGCCAGGGTTTCGCCGGCTGCACCGCGCCCTCATCGATGGTCCATTGCGGCAGCGCGAGACCCTCCGCGACGTCGGAGAACACCATGCGGACCCGCGTGCCGATGCCGACCTTGCGCACGATATCGGGCGGCGCAAGCTGGCCATCCGGTGTCGTCAGGTTGCCCACGACACGCAGCGCCTCGTGCTCCGTCGGTTTGCCTTTCTGGGTATCAAGGTCCACCAGCAGCACCATGTAGGGCGTCTTTGCCTTGAAGGCCGGCTGGATCGCATGGTGCACTTCTTCATAGGAGTGGACCTCGCCCTTGCCCTCGACCGGTGCCCAGGTCGCATCGGGGCTGCTGCACCAGGGGCAGGCCGTGGTGGGCGGATAGCGCAGCAGCGCGCACGCATTGCACTTCTGCAAGTGAAACCGATGCTCCGCGCAATAACGAAAATAGGTGACGTTCTCACCATCCAGATCATCGAGGCTGAGCGTCATGCCCAGATAGTCGCCACGAACCGGCATGATCCTGTCTCCCCTCACCCGCGCCGCATGACCATGGCCGATCCGGTCATCGGATTGGCCCAGCCTAGGTTGGCGGTCACCTCGATATCCTTCACCTGGCGGCAGCCGCCTTCCCGATAGTCGTAGGTGTGCTGGCGCCTGCCGTCCGGGCCGATGGGGCAGGAATCGTCCACATCGTGGCGCAACTGGCGCACATTCTCGATCACCATGTTCATGCCGTGCGTGTAGCCCTCGCACAGATGCCCGCCCGAGGTGTTGTTGGGCCGCTTGCCGCCGAGGCGGGTGATCCCGCTGCTGACGTACTCGCCGCCCTCACCCTTCTTGCAGAAACCGTAATCCTCGAGTTGCAGCATGGAGGTGAAGGTGAACGCGTCATAGGCCCCTGTCGCGTCCACGTCCTCCGGCCCGACGCCGGCATTCGGCCATAGAATGTCCTTGGCGTAATAGCCGGCGACGCGGGAAATCGGGCCGCACTGGTAGTGCATGTCCATGCGCGGCTTGTTACAGCGCCCGACGATGCCGCGGATCAGCGCCGGCCGGTGGCGCATGTCGCGTGCGCGTTCCGCGCTGGTGATGATGATCGCGGTCGCGTTGTCGGTCTCCACGCAGCAGTCCAGCAGGTGCAGCGGCTTGCAGATGATGCGGCTGCTGAGCACATCGTCCACCGTATAGCGCTTCTTGTAGTACGCCTTGGGATTGTTGGACGCGTGTTCCGAATGCACCACCTTCACCATCGCCACCTGCTCCGGCGTAGTGCCGTAGTCATACATGTGGCGCATGAATGTCTGGCTGAACATCTGTCCCGCGCTCTGCCAGCCATAGGCTCGGCTGTGTACCGCGTCACCGGTCACAGGTGCAGCCGAACGAGCACCCGTGCCGCCGATCCGCACCTGCGAGAACCCGTTCATCGAACGGTAGATCGCAACGCATTTGCAGAGACCGGCCTCCATGATGCCGATGGCGATGCCGATCAACGCTTCGGTGGAGGAGCCGCCGCCCAGGCAGTCCATGTAGAAGTTCAGCCGCGCGCCGATATCGCCCGCGATGAACGTGGCGGATGTGGAGTCATTCCCGGAATAATCCAGCATGCCGTCGATATCGGACGCGCGCAGGCCGGCATCGGCGATCGCATTGCGCAGCGCCCATGTGCCGAGTGCCCGGGTTGTCTTGTCGGAGCCGCGCACGTAGGTCGTTTCGCCGACGCCGACGATGGCATATTTGTCGCGCAGGTATTTCGGCGTGGTGGCATCCGTGTCCGCTGGTAGCGGCATCGCTGCTTCCCCCCTTTTCGTGTATCCGCATGGCAGGCTGACCCTGCGCCCGGGCGGCGTCAATGCCGGCAGCGGGACCAGCTTGGGTGGTATGTTGCGTGCCGCAACTGGTAGCGGTCCCATACCACGCCGGCGCCAAACGGCAGATCCGCAAGTCCGGTCGTCTGTCACCCGGCTTTCTGCAACGGGCTCTGGACCGGCACGGGCGGCACATCTTCCGCGGCCATCTTCCTGACGATATCGGGCGTCGATGCATCGGCCGGAAACAGCATCTCCAGTGCCAACTCCGACAGCGTCACATCCGTGGGCGTACCAAAGATCGTTGTCGTGTTCAGGAAAGACACCGTTCCCAGGCGTGTGGCGATCTGCAGCGGTGTAGCGTAGCGCTGCGGGCCTTCGCTGACCGCAGGCGCCACACCGCCGGATGGCGCCGGATAGGCCATGACCTCGGTCAGCAACGCCTGGATGATGGGGTCCGCCCTCGCCTCAATCTGCTGGCGCAGAACGGTCACCGTGTGTGCGCGCCATTCGATGAAGTTGAGGATACGCGGACCCATCCCAAGTGGATGCAGCACCAGGCGCACGGCGTTGATCGGCGGGCGCAGGAGATCGTCCGAACAGCCTTCGTAAAGTTGCGGCAACGCGCTGTTGGACAGAACAACGTTCCAGTGGCGATCCAGCGCAAAAGCCGGATACGGCTTGTGCGCCTGCAGGATCTGGTCGATCGCCTGCCGGGCAGATTCGAGTTCCGCCAGCGACCGTTCCTGAAAGCCCGGCGCGAAGCCCGCCGCCAGAAGCAGCATGTTCTGTTCGCGCAGCGGTATCTCCAGTTGTTCGGCGAGGTTGGCAATCATCTCGCGGCTGGGGCGTGACCGTCCTGTCTCGAGATACGACAGGTGACGCGTGGAACTGTTCGCGGCAAACGCAAGGTCCGCCTGCGTCATCCGGCGGCGTTCCCGCCACCGGCGAAGCAGGACACCGAACGGGATCTGCTGCGTGCTCATGCCGCGCAGTCTAAGGCGGGCGGCGAGGCCGCACCATGACCTCCCAGGTCAAAAAGCGCGCGCGGCCGCCGGCGCTTTTTGACCTGTGGCGTCATCGCGTCCCGGCCACCGCCCGCACCATGTTCCGCCTGCCACAAGGCTTTCACCAAGCGGAGAGTGTCATGGAAGAGGCGCAGCATCTGGCGGACCGCTACGCGGCGGTGTGGAACGAGACCGATCCGGAGCGTCGCCGGCGCGCGATTGCGGCGCTGTGGGTGCGGGACGGTGAGCACTATGTCGGGACGCGCGAGGTGCGCGGCTACGACGCACTCGAACAGCGGATCACCGGCTCGCACGAGAAGAACGTGCGGGATGGCGGTCACCGCTTCCGCGCTGCACAGGACGCACGCGCGCTGCGCGACGTGGTCACGTTCCACTGGGAAATGCTGCCCGCGCACAGCGAGGAGGTCGTCGCGACCGGGCTGGAAATCCTCGTCACCGATGGGCGAGGCCGTATCCGCATCGATTACCAGTTCGTTCTGTAAGCCGATCCGGAAGGGCATCGGCATTCCGAAGCAAACAGGCAGGGCGGCGCGGTCATCGCCGGCGACCGAACTGCGCTGCCTGGCTTGAGCAAAAGGGAACGCGCCATGCGCGACACCAGGCAACATCTCAGCGCCGCCCGGCTGCCGTTCTATTACGGCTGGATTGTCGTGGCTGTCGCTTTCCTGACAACGGCGATCGCGGTCAACGCGCGCACCTCCTTCTCCCTGCTGCTGCCGCCGATGCTGACGGAGTTCGGCTGGAAGGACTCGGTGACGGCGGGCGCGTTCTCCTTCGGCTTCCTGATCACAGCATGCCTCAGCCCGCTGCTTGGGCCGCTGATGGATCGGCTGGGCGCGCGGCTGGTGATGGAGCTGGGCGTGATCTGCCTGGCGGCGGGAATGCTGCTGGCATCGCTGGCGTCCGAGCCGTGGCACATCTACGCGACACTCGGCGTGCTGGTCGCCATCGGCGGCGTGTTCCTGGGATTCACCGGCCAGGGGCTGCTGCTGCCGGCCTGGTTCGTGCGGCGGCGCGGGCTGGCGATGAGCATTGCCTTCTCCGGCGTCGGCGTCGGGTCGGTTGTCATGATGCCGTGGCTGCAATCGATCATCGGCACGATGGGCTGGCGTGCCGCGTGCTGGCGGCTCGGCTTGCTGGCGCTGGTGGTGCTGGTGCCGATCAACCTGCTGACGCGGCGGCGGCCGGAGGAGTTGGGCCTGGCGCCGGATGGCGGCTGCGCACCGACGCCCGACGCGCGCGCCCGGACGCGTCACGCGGATCCGGCGGCTGACTGGACGCTGCGACGTGCATTGCGGACGACGCGGTTCTGGTGGCTCGCGGCGGGTTATTTCGGTGCCACGTTCGTCTGGTACGCGGTGCAGGTGCATCAATCGAAGTACCTGCTGGAGGTCGGCTTCAGCCCGCGCGAGGCGGCTTGGGCGCTGGGGTTCGTCAGCTTTGCCGGCGTGCCTGGGCAGATCGCGCTCGGTCAGCTTTCGGACCGTATCGGCCGGGGCTGGGTGTGGGTCATCGGCAATGGCGGCTTCCTTGGCACCTATGTCGCGCTGCTGCTGCTGCACGACCACCCGAACCAGGGCCTGCTGTACGCGATGGTCTTCGCGCAGGGGTTCCTGGGCTATGGGCTGATCTCCGTCCTTGGCGCCATCCCGGCGGAACTGTTCGAGGGACGGCGGTCCGGCACGATCTTCGGGACGGTGATGCTGGCCGCATCGATGGGCGGTGCCGCGGGTCCGTGGGTCACCGGGGCGTTGCGCGGCTACACCGGCAGCTACGACCTGGCGTTCTGGTTCGGCGCTGTGCTGAGTGTGTTGTCGGCCGCGGCGGTCTGGCGGGCGATCGGGTTGTGGAAGACTGCCTCAAACGCCGCGCGGATTGGCGCGCCTGTCGAGCGGCTTGTGTGAGGAAGCCGATCCTCAGGGCGCATGGGCTTCTTATTTGCGATCGAGGCGTCTGTTGGGGGTGGCGGCGTCACGTTGCATGGGGTGTTTCGTCGCTGCGTTGACGTGGATGGGTTCGACGGTGTGGGGGTTCGGGGGGTCTCCGCTTCACTTGTGGAGGGTGCGTTTTTTGTCCCCGGACGGGGTGTTCCGTTCTTCTGTCTCGTTCTTGGGGGCAGTCCGGCATCTGCCGCGCGATACATCGGCGCCGATCGGCGGTTTTTCCTGTGGATGGCTGTGGCGGCATCCGTGGGGGAACGGCACCGCCGGCGTGGCGGCGAGAAAGAAAGAATGGAATCGCAGATGAAGGAAGATGCACGCGGATGCACGCGGATCAAAGCCGTCGATCCGGGAGCGGCTCGGGTTCGTGGTCCGTGTCGGATGATAGGGGCGTGTTGAGGCGCTACGCGGCGGTTCGGCCCGCGGTCAGCCGGTCATCGGGATGCCTCCTTCGAGAGCGGTCTGGCGCGCTTGTCCTGCATCGGGTCTCATGCTCTGCCGGTTTCCGCGGTGCATGAGGTTCTGCCAATCGGCGGCGCGGTGCTCACGGTGCGTGGGCTTCTAACACGGCGTGCGC
>DATNEJ010000040.1:0-4097 GCA_035606775.1 Acetobacteraceae bacterium
ACGACGCCTCAGTGCCGGTTTCTAAAGTACCGGCGTTCATCAGGGAGGCAACCCGGGCCTGTGAGGCGCTGATGCCGGGCATTCGCGCTGTGCCGTTCGGGCACATTGGTGACGGCAATATTCATTTCAATCTGGAACAGCCGATTGACGCGGACCCTGCCGCGTTCCTCGCACAAGACCACGCGATTATGGACGCGGTGAATGAGGTCGTGCGTGTCTACGACGGAAGCTTCTCTGCAGAGCACGGCATCGGCAAGCTGAAGCCGTACATGATGCCGGATTGGCGAGGCGGCGTGGAACTGGCGCTGATGCGGCAGATCAAGGCGGCACTGGATCCGGAGGGGTTGATGAATCCTGGCAAGCTGCTGCCGTCGTTGTAATCATCGTCTTCGACCTCAAGTTCCTTCTTGAACGGCGAGCAGGATGAGTGGAGCGCCGTGTTGGTGCCGCGCCGAACTGGGCGGCGCCTGGATTTGGGGGCGAGATGTTATGGGCATTTTGCGTTGGGCTAATTTGATTCTCGGTATTTTTTCTGCACTGGCACCACTGGCGCATGTTCTTGAGCTTCCCAACAAGCTCGCTCTCGATGGTGCGCTTTGGCTCGATGTCCAGCAGCACCTTTATCGTGGTTGGGGGCCATTCCTGGGCGCGCCGGCCGAAATCGGCGCCCTGGTCACCAGCCTGGCCCTACTTGTGGCGCGGCGCGCCTGCATCCGGACATTACGACTGACAATTGTCGCGACAATTGCCTATACAGGCATGCTGGTTGTGTTCTTTGTCTTCAATGCGCCGGTGAACGCCGCGCTCAACGGCTGGACGGCAACGACACTGCCGGGCGATTGGGCGTCGTACCGGCTGCGGTGGGAAACCGGGCACGCCCTTGCGGCCGCGCTGGCGGTGGTTGGTCTGGTGGCCCTGGTGCGTGCGGGTCTGGTTGAGGGACGCGCCGGATCACGGGGGCAGGTCACGCCTGGCGAGTAGGGAAGGCCGCGGGTTGGCTCCAGTCGCCTGGCCGGTGCTCCTCGCAGGCGCCCCGCCCGCTCCCTTAGTCGATCGGCGGGCCGGCGTGGCAGTCCCGTCGCTGGACCAGGTCGCCCGATGGGGTTTCGCCAGGGGGCCATTTGCTATAAGAAGCCAGCATGGACCCGTAGCTCAGTTGGATAGAGCGTCGCCCTCCGAAGGCGAAGGTCGCACGTTCGAATCGTGTCGGGTCCGCCACCCCCACCCCGCAGCGAAGTCCGCAACCACCGGGCGTGCCGGTCGTTCCCTCCTCTCAGGCACCATGCCGAGGAGGAGATGTCGATGCCGGGCGCGGCCACCAGGCGGAAGGACACCTCGATCAGCACCTACCGGGCAAAGCGGGACTTTACAGTCACCGCCGAACCCGCCCCTTCCCGCCGCGGCAAGCGCTCGCCTTTACCCATTTTCGTGGTGCAGAAACATCAGGCCCATCGCGCCGGCCTGCACTGGGATTTCCGGCTCGAACATAACGGGGTCCTGCTCAGTTGGGCCGTTCGCAAAGGCCCCTCGCTCGATCCATCCGACAAGCGAATCGCCGTGCACGTAGAGGACCACCCGCTCGACTACGCCGGCTTTCAGGGAACCATACCGGAGGGTCAGTACGGCGCGGGCGCCGTCGAAACCTGGGACCGTGGCACCTGGCAACCGTTGAACGACCCCGACACCGGCCTGCGCGACGGTGAACTCAAGTTCACCCTCGCCGGCACCCGCCTGAACGGAAAGTTCACCCTGGTCCGCCTTCGCCCACGCCCCGGAAGAAGCGCGCGGCAGGACAACTGGCTGCTCATCAAGGGCCACGACGCCGAGGAACGGGCAGGCGCCAACGCCGAGGCTTTGGAGGCCGCGACAAAACCACCCTCTGCCCCATCGGCGAAAGCCGCGCCGTCGGCCGATCGACCGGCCACCGGCGCCAAACGTGGCAAGCTGCCGCCCAAACAGTCACCGCAACTCGCGGCCGTCACCGAGGAAGCCCCCGAGGGCGAGAACTGGCTCACCGAAATCAAGTTCGACGGTTACCGGCTGCTGGTCTGGATCGAGAACGGCACCGTCCGCATTGTCACGCGGAACGGCCTGGATTGGACCGACCGTCTGCCCGCCATTGCCCAGGCGGTCTCAGGCCTGGCAGTGGGGAGCGCGCTGCTAGACGGAGAATTGGTGGCGCTGGATGCGGAAGGGTTGTCCAGCTTTCCCGCCTTGCAGGAAGCCCTGTCCGCCGGTCGCGACCAGACGCTGTTCTACTACCTGTTCGACCTGCTGCACCTGAACGGATGGGATCTCCGCGCCGTCCCGCTGAAGGAGCGCAAGCAACTGCTGCGGGGCCTGGATTCGTGGCGCGGCATACTGCGCTACAGCGACCATTCGGAAGACGATCCGGCCCGGATGCGCCGCGAAGCCTGCCGGATGGGGCTGGAAGGGGTCATCTGCAAGCAGGGAGATGCCCCTTATAGCGCCGGACGCGGCCCGACCTGGCTCAAGGTCAAATGCCGCGGGCGAGAGGAGTTCATCGTCCTGGGCTGGACTCCGCCCCGCGGCAGCCGCATGGGCCTCGGCGCGCTGCACCTGGGCTATTACGACCCCTCGGGCGCCCTGCACTATGCCGGCGGCGCCGGATCGGGGTTTTCCGACGATGAGCTGGCAACACTGCGCAAGAAGCTCGACAGACTTGCCGCCGGACGCCCGCACGCGCTGCACGTGGCGGGGGAGAGGCTGGACCCGCGCATCAACTGGGTGCGGCCCGAACTGGTCGTCGAGACGTCCTTCATTTCCTGGTCCGGCGCGGGACGGGTGCGGCAGGCGGTCTACCTGGGCCTGCGGGATGACAAGGCGGCCAAAGACGTCGTCCGTCCTGTCGCCGACCCGAAGGCCGAGCGCCATGCCGAGGACGATCTCGCCCCAGGCCGCAGGGGACCGGTTGTCGCAGTGCCTCCCCGGCGGCCCGCCCGACAGCCCGTCAAGCGTGCCCAGGCGGCCGCGATCGTGACGGCGCGCGCGCCAAAGGCGCAGGCGGAAATCATCGAGGGCGTCACCCTCACCCATCCCGATCGCGAACTGTGGCCTGGCATCACCAAGCGTCATCTGGCAGAGTACTGGCGCGCCGTCGCGCCGCACGCATTGCCGGGTCTCGCGCATCGCCCGTTGGCGATTGTCCGCTGTCCGGAGGGCGCTGCGGGCGAACAGTTTTTCCAGAAGCATGCCCACGGCGCGCTGCCGCCCGGCATCCGCGATGAGTCCTTCATGAAGGCGCCCTATCTCGCGATCGATGACCTTCAGGGCCTTGTCGCCATGGCGCAGATTTCCGCCGTGGAGTTGCATGCGTGGGGCTCGACGGAAGCCGATCCCGCAAGTCCCGATCAGATTGTGCTGGACCTGGATCCGGGTGAGGGCGTCGGCTTCCCGGACGTGGTGAAAGCGGCGCTGGACATCCGTGACCGGCTTGATGCGCTGGGCCTCGTCTCGTTCTGCCGCACCACCGGCGGGAAGGGGCTGCACCTCGTTGTACCGCTGGCCCCGGCCGACACATGGGATGTCGTCAAGCCGTTCTGCAAGGCATTCGCCGAGTCTGTCAGCCGCGAACAGCCGGACCGCTTTCTCTCCACAGTGAAGAAGGCCGATCGTCGTGGCCGCATTCTGATCGATTGGCTGCGGAACGGCATGGGCGCGACCGCCATTGCCTCTTTTTGTCCGCGCGCCCGCCCGGGCGCCACCGTGGCGACACCGCTGGCCTGGGAGGAAGTGACACGCCGGCTGGACCCTGGCTCATTCACCTTGCGCACAGTGCCCGATCGCCTTGCGCGCCAGCGCAGCGACCCCTGGCAAGGATTTGCTGAACGGCGTCAGCGTCTGCCGAAAATTTCAACCCCGGGTGGGACAACGGTTTCCGGCGCCACGAAGACCTCGATCGTCACGGCCCGTCCGCCGCGCCGACGATAGGCGCCGACTTGCCAAGGGCCATCCCGGCGCCTGAACTGTGGACCGCCGCAGGGAAGGGAGTCACCGGGTTGGACATCAATTTGCCGGATGTAAAAGCCGAGGTAGAGGCCGCGTTTGCGCACTATGAAGCCGCGCTGATGGCCAAC
>DATNEJ010000073.1:0-5476 GCA_035606775.1 Acetobacteraceae bacterium
CCCCGCCGAATGCGCAACCGCCAAGATCAGCAGGCTGGCGCCGAGCGCCCATCCTTTCCGCATCGTTTCCCCCAACCGCGCTTTATGAATGCATTGTTACCTCTGCGGCGATTTGCCTCAAGCGCTGCGGCGTCGGGTGGGGTGGCAGACCGGGCTGGCGGAACCTGAATTGCCCGTGGGGTCTGGCATGACAGTGTCGCTGACCCGCAACCCTTTGCTGATAGTCAAGTCAGCGCGCAAACAGAACTCATGCCAACGACCACGATCGTTGGCATGAGTTTCCGGCAATTTCCGAAAGCCGCCAGGAAACGTTCTGGCGGAGCCCCGCTACCCGATAAGATGTGCCGCCCGCTAAGCGGCCTTTTTCGCCAGCATCCCCTGGGCGATCAGCGTCTCGGCGATCTGCACCGCGTTCAGCGCCGCACCCTTCCGTAGATTGTCGGACACGCACCAGAAGGACAGACCGTGCTCCACGGTCGGATCCTTGCGGATGCGGCTGACGAACACCGCATCCTCACCGGCGCATTCCAGCGGCGTGATGTAACCGCCATCCTCCCGCACATCGACCACTGCCACGCCCGGCGCGTCGCGCAGAACGGCACGCGCTTCGCCGGCGGTGACCGGCTTTTCGAACTCCACGTTCACCGCTTCGCCATGACCGATGAACACCGGCACCCGCACGCAGGAGGCGTGCACGGCAATCGCCGGGTCGAGGATCTTCTTCGTCTCGACCGTCATCTTCCACTCTTCCTTGGTCGACCCGTCGTCCATGAACCGATCGATATGGGGGATGCAGTTGAAGGCGATCTCCTTGGTGAACTGCTCGGGCGCGCTCTGCTCATGCACGAATGACGACTTCGTGTGGTTGAACAGCTCGTCCATCGCCTCCTTCCCGCTGCCAGACACCGACTGGTAGGTGGCAACCACCACGCGCTTGATGCGGAATTCGTCGTGCAGAGGCTTCAGTGCGACCACCATCTGGATGGTGGAGCAGTTCGGGTTGGCGATGATACCCCGCTTAATGCCCTGGCGCAGATGATGCGGGTTCACCTCCGGCACGACCAGCGGCACGTCCGGGTCCATCCGGAACTGGCTGGTGTTGTCGATCACGATGCAACCCGCGGCCGCCGCGCGTGGGGCGTGGATCGCCGAGACCGCCGCACCGGGGCTGAACAGGCCGATATCCCACCCCGTGAAGTCGAACGTCTCCAGGTTCTTCACTGTGAGGACATGTTTCTCA
The DNA here is from genome assembly GCA_035606775.1 of Acetobacteraceae bacterium. GTDB lineage: Bacteria > Pseudomonadota > Alphaproteobacteria > Acetobacterales > Acetobacteraceae > Rhodopila. The sequence continues at coordinate 1,241 of DATNEJ010000073.1, forward strand.
CCGAACGAGACCTCGTGCCCGGCCGATCGGCCGGAGGCGAGCGCGGCAACCTCCGTGACCGGGAAATTGCGCTCCGCCAGGGTTTTCAGCATCTCGCGTCCGACCGCTCCGGTGGCGCCGACGACCGCGACCCTGTAGGGCATCTGTCTCTCCTGAGTGGACAACCGCGCGGAATTAGCGGCGCGGCACGGCTGGAGCAAGTATTTCAGCAGGAGGGCAGGTATCCCCGCGGCACAGGTGACCGGGCCGGGCTGGCACCGGGCCGGATTCCGTCCTAAGTCCGGGGCCAGGCGAGGCAAGACGGACGGTCAGGAAGGCGGAGCAGGGCCATGCGTGAGATCGGTCATTTCATCAGCGGCAAGCAAGTCCCCGGCAACAGCGGGGCATTCGCTGACGTGTTCAACCCGGCGTCGGGCGAGGTCAGCGGGCGCGTCGCCCTGGCCAGCACCGCGGAAGTGGGCAAGGCCGTTGCCGCCGCCGCCTCCGCCTGGCCGGCCTGGGCGAACACCCCGCCGCTGCGTCGCGCACGCGTGATGTTCAAGCTCCGGGACCTGCTGGAGCGGGACCGCAAGGAACTGTCCGCCATCATCACCGCCGAACACGGCAAGGTGCTGTCGGATTCCGATGGGGAAGTGCAGCGCGGTCTGGAGGTGGTGGAGTTCGCCTGCGGCATCCCGCATCTGCTGAAGGGTGAGTACACCGACATGGTAGGCACCGGCATCGACGCTTGGTCGATCCGCCAGCCGCTCGGCGTTGTCGCCGGCATCACCCCGTTCAATTTCCCGCTGATGGTGCCGCTGTGGATGATCCCCGTGGCGCTGGCCTGCGGCAACTGCTTCATTCTGAAACCATCGGAGAAAGACCCTTCGGTCTCGCTCAAGCTGGCTGCGCTGCTGAAGGAAGCCGGTCTGCCGGACGGCGTCTTCAGTGTCGTCCAGGGTGCGCGGGAGTCCGTGGAGGCGATCATCGCGCACCCGGACATTGCGGCGATCAGCTTTGTCGGTTCCACGGCCATCGCCGAGACGATCTATCGGGGTGGCACGCACCACGGCAAGCGGGTGCAGGCGCTGGGCGGCGCCAAGAACCACCTGGTGGTGATGCCCGACGCCGACCTGGACGACGCGGTGAACGCGCTGATGGGGTCCGCCTACGGCGCGGCCGGGGAGCGCTGCATGGCCGTTTCGGTGGCGGTTGCGGTCGGTTCCGTCGGCGATGCGCTGGTCTCCAAGCTGGCGCCGCGGGTGCGCGCGCTCAAAGTGGCCCCGGGCACCGATCCGGATGCGGAGATGGGGCCGCTGGTCACCGGCGATCATATGCGGAAGGTGCGCGGCTACGTCGACCTGGGCGTGCAGGAGGGTGCCAAGTTGGTGGTGGATGGCCGCGGCCTGAAGCTGCAAGGCTATGAGAGCGGCTTCTTCATGGGCGGCTGCCTGTTCGACAACGTGACGCCCGATATGCGCATCTACAAGGAAGAGATTTTTGGCCCCGTCCTGTCCGTGATCCGCGCACCTGACGTGGCGACCGCGACGCACCTGATCAACGCACATGAATACGGCAACGGCGTTGCGCTCTACACCAACGACGGCGGCGTGGCCCAGGACTTCACCCAGGCCATTCAGATCGGCATGGTTGGGATCAACGTGCCGATCCCGGTGCCGATGGCCTTCCACTCATTCGGCGGCTGGAAGCACTCGCTGTTTGGCGACCACCACGTCTATGGCACCGAAGGCGTGCGCTTCTACACCCGCTACAAGGCCATTACGCAACGCTGGGCCGCGGGCGCCAAGCGCGCACCGGAGTTCGTGATGCCGACTCTGGGCCGGTAAACGCAGATGAAACGGGTCGGCATCTAATTGACAGGGTGACCCGGCGGCGCGACAACAAACTCCGGCACGTGGTGCCTGGAACATAAAAATCGTTGGAGCGCGGGAGGCGAGAGATGAATTCAACCAGGGCGCAGGAATCCCTGCGCGCGCAGCGTACCCGCTCGGCCACCCCGTCCGTCGGCAGGCGCCTTCTCCTTGGCTCTGCCCTGGCCTCCCCGTTCCTGAGCCGCGCCGCACGGGCCGCCGACACGCTGAACGCCTACTCCATCTGGCCGGAGAACTACGCCCGCCCGATGATGGAGGCTTTCGAAAAGGCGTCCGGCATTCATGTGAATTTCGTTCGGTTCTCCTCTGGTGAAGCGCTGGCGCGTGTCATCGCCGAGAAAGGCAACCCGCAAATCGATGTGCTGTTCGGCGGCCCCGTCGAGACGTTCACGGCCGGTCAGGGCAAAGGTGTATTTGAGCTGTACACTCCGCCAAGCGCGGCAGATTTGCCGGCGCGGTTCAAGGATCCGAAGGGGAACTGGACCGCGATCGCCGACGATCCGCTGGTGTTCATGACCAACACGCAATTCCTCAAGCAGCACAATCTGCAGGCGCCGACATCCTGGGACGATCTGCTCAACCCGGCCTACAAGGGCATGATACAGATGGCGGATGCGCGGACCTCCGGCACCGCCGTCACGCGAATCTTCTCTATCCTGCAAGTGCATGATCGCGATGAGGACGCAGCGTTCGCCTACATGAAGAAGCTGCGCAAGAACGTGCAGGTCTACACCAAAAGTGGCGGCGGCGGCACCTTGCCCGTCGGCCTGGGGCAGGCTGGTGGCGGCATATTCTTCATTGTCGATGCGCTGTTTACCCGACAGCAAGGCTATGACGTGCAGATCAGCTTCCCGAAGGAAGGCATCGGTTCAGCGGCCGAATGCATCGCCCTGATCAAGGGTGCGAAGAACCCGGCAGCCGGCAAGAAGCTGATCGATTGGGCGACGAGCCCGGCGATGCAATCGCTGCTGGCGCCCAACAAGATCAACTTCATTCCCGCCAACCCGAAGGTCGCGCCCGATCCGACACTAGTCAGTGTTCTGAAGGGCGCAAAGATCATCGAGATCGACGATACATGGGCCGGCGTCAACCGCCAGCGCATCGTCGAGCGCTGGGTGAATGAGGTCCTTAACGCGGCCTGATCGATGTCACGAACGCTGCTGGTGCGGCGCGGATGGTACAATGTCGATGACCCGGTGCGTGCGAGCGTCATCGTAGCGCTTTGGCTGTTGCTGCTCGTGTTCGTCGTCTACCCGCTGTGCTGCCTTGTGCTGCGGGCATTCAGCGACGAAGGCGGGTTCGACATCGCGCCGCTTGTCCGGATCGTGACCAACGCCAACCATTTGCGAGCCTTGTGGAACAGCCTGATGCTGGCGTTCCTGGTGGGTTGCGTTGGAACGGCAGCAGGATTCCTGTTCGCCTTCACCGCCGAACGGGCCGCGGTTGGCCGCTTCATGACAAAGCTTCTGGACATCATGACGCTGTTGCCGCTGATCTCGCCGCCCTTCACCACGTCGATCGCGTTCGTGTTCTCCTTCGGCCCGCGTGGATTGATCACGCATGATCTGCTCGGACTGTCGAATGCGCAGGTCTACGGACTGAGGAGCACGCTGATCGCGGAATCCCTGACCTATTTTCCGTTGGCGTATCTGGCGCTTCGCCCTTTGATCGGAGCGATCGGAACGCATCTGGAAGAGGCGGCCTACAGCCTTGGTTCCTCCCGCTGGCGTGTGTTCTATACGGTGACTTTACCGCTGACGGTTCCGGGTCTCGGCAACGCGTTTCTGCTGTTGTTTGCGGCATCGCTCGCCGACTTTGCGACACCGCTGATCCTTGCCGGGAACGGGCTCCCTGTCCTGCCGACCGAGGCCTATCTGCAGATCACCGGTATGTTTGACCTCAAGGGCGGCGCCATCCTATCGCTCCTGCTGCTGATTCCGTCTGCCATTGTGTATCTGGCACAGCGGCACTTCGTGGCGCGACGGAGCTACGTGACCGTCACGGGCAAAGGCGCTTCCAGAGGCCAGCGGGAGGCGGTTGCCACGTGGCTGCGCGTGGTTCTCACCGCCGCGTGCATCGCCATCGCGCTGTTCATCACCTACCTCTACGCGTTGCTGGCCTACGCCTCCATTGTCATTGCGTTCGGTGCCAACGACACGCTGACGGTGCGGAACTACCACGTCATCTTTACCGAGGGCCTGCCTGCCATCAAAGACACGCTGATCATCGCCCTGATCGGCATGCCACTTGGCAGTCTTTACGGCGTCGTGGTCGGCTATCTTGTCAGTCGCACGCGATTCTTCGGCCGGCAGGCTATGGAGATCGTGTCCATGGTCAACTACGCGATGCCAGGTACGATCGTAGG
>DATNEJ010000081.1:0-6984 GCA_035606775.1 Acetobacteraceae bacterium
CCATGATTGCCCTGCTGGTTGGTCAGGCCGAACAGCCGTTCCTTCAGGATCGGATCGCGTCCGTTCCACAAGGCCAGCGACAGGCACAGCAATTGCCGGTCATCGCAGAACCCCGCGATCCCATCCTCCCCCCACCGATACGCTCGGCTTCGGGCATGATCGTGCGGGAAGTAGTCCCATGCGGTGCCGCCTTCGCTGTAGTCCTCACGCACCGTTCCCCACTGCCGCTCACTGACATACGGCCCCCAGCGCCGCCAATCGCCCGTTCCTTTTCGCATGGCCTGCAGGCGGCGGTGTTCCGGGTCGGTATGATCGGACATCAGCTTGCCTTTCCCTTGGCATCACGCGCCGCATTCAAAATGGACCAGGCTTGCAGAGTGCACGCCACTGACCACGCCTGCGCCGGTGCGCCACGCGGTTCATGCGGCGGGTCACCGTCGAAAATCTCGCCGATCGTGCCCAGGCCCTGATCGGTCAACGCATCGCGTGTCGGCTCCAGCAGTGCCAGCGCCGCCTCGGCATCGCCGCCGACACGAAACAGCGCCAAGGCAAAATGCCCCAGCAGCCAGGCCCAGACGGGACCCTGATGATAGCCGCCGTCACGTTCCCTGACATCGCCGCCATAGTGCGGATGATACGCCGCGGAACCCGGAGCAAGCGACCGCAGCCCGTAGGAGGTCAGAAGATGGCGCCTGCACACCCCCACCACGCGCGCCTGATCGGCATCGCTCAGTGGGCTGTGCGGCAGGCTGACAGCGAAAATCTGGTTCGGCCGGATCTGCGCGTCATTGCCGTCCGGCCCGTCGATCACGTCGAACAGCCCCTGTCCGTCATCGCGACGAAAGCGTGCAAAGCCGGCGCGCGCCTTCGCGGCCGGTTCGGCGTAGACGTTCGCTTCCCCCAGCGCGCCAGCGAAAGCGGACATGATACAAAGCGCGTTGTACCACAGCGCGTTGATCTCCACCGGCTTGCCGATGCGCGGCGTGACGACCCAGTCGCCGACCTTGGCGTCCATCCAGGTCAGTTGCACGCCGGGCTGGCCTGCGCGAAGCAGGCCGTCCGCCGGATCCACGCCGATGCCGTAGCGTGTGCCGCGCTGATGCCAGGCAATGGTTTCCTTCAGCACCGGCCAGACATCGCGCAGCGACACGCTGTCCTGCGTTGCGGCCACATAGGCGTGCCAGGCCTCGAAATACCAAAGCGTGGCGTCGACTGTGTTGTACGCCGGTGTCTCGCCGGCACCCGGGAAGACGTTGGGGAGCATCCCCTGACTCATGAACCGGGCAAACGTCTTCAGTATCTGCAAAGCAATTTTTGGCCGGCCCGTCGCCAGGGCCAGGCCCGGCAGGCTGATCATCGTGTCGCGTCCCCAGTCGCCGAACCAGGGATAGCCAGCGATGACGGACTGACCGTTCGGCTCCTGCGGCAAAGGACGCGCGAACAGAAAGGAGTCGGCCGCAAGAACCAGCCGGTTGATCCAGGGCGGCATCGCCGCGGATGACGCTGCCGCCAAGACCTGCCTGTCGTGCGCCAATCGTCGCTCCAGCGCCGCGGCAAGGTCGCGTGGCGCGTCGGCGCGCAGGCTCGCCACGACGCCGCACCAGACGCCGGGGTGCAGATCCACCTCAGCCTGGCCGACGCAGAGATGCGAGTCGCGCGACCCAAGGCCGCGTGCTGTTTCAACCGGCAGATCGAAGTTACGATACCAGTCCCGCTGCGGTGTGATCTGTCCGGCCGGCGCGCACAGCGAAAGCGTGAAACATTCGCCATCAGCGACATGCAGCGTATCGCCGTTCACCGACAGCGACGGCTGGAACCCGTCCTCCCACGTTTCGCCGTTATGATCGCGGTTGTTGACCAGCAAAGTGATGCGCAGCGACAGCGCCGGGTCACTGTCGCCCGCCGGATGCAGCCGCCAGCCGAGGTAGGTAGTGTCCTCGTTAGGCTCCATCCACACGCGTGCCTCGATCCGCCAACCGCCAAGCGCGTAGGTCCAGACGGGGATGGTGTGATCGAGGTGAAAGCTCTCGATCCCGAGATGCCCCGGCGGTGCGATCTCGCCGCTGGCCCATCGGTTGGCGAACAGCGGATACTGCGCCGTGCCGTCGCTCAGCGTCGCGTCCGCCTTCGCAAAGACCAGGTGGCGGCCGAGCGGCGGATCGATCGGTGCGATCAACAGCCCGTGATAGCGGCGGGTCAGCGTGCCGGCGATGGTGCCGGCGGCATAGCCGCCCCTGCCGTTGGCAATCCACCATTCGCGACGTTCCGCTTCGCCCAGGCGGCCGCACACCGCGCGGCCGAACCGGATCGGGTCCAGGATTGCAGCAGCGTCACCCCTGTTCGATGCCATCGCCTGCCATCCAGCTTGTCGACAGTGGATACTTTACTTGCCCTCTGTCGGACACCGGGTGGCTCCCGGTCAGGTGCACAGCCGTCACGTCAGCCCTTTGTCCGCTATCACGCGCAGTCCGGGTATACAGGCGGTTGGGCCAGCCGGAGAAGGCGGGCGGGATTTTCAAACGTCCACGGACTCGTTCATTGCGCAATTGTGGTGGTTCGGCGGGTTGAACGGCCGGCAGAGACCTGTTCCCTTGCACATGTCCCACACACCCCGCCGGAACCGCGCCATGCTCGCATCGCTATTCGCCGTTGCCCGTGACGCCATTTTTCCGCCCGACCCCGGTGCGATCCGGCTGCGTGCCGCGCTGCAGGCGACACTGGCGGGTTTGCTGACATTTTGCGTGGTCGTCCTGTTGGGCCAGGTGATGGCGGTGCCCTCGGCCGACCGGATCCTTGGTTTCGCTGTGGGGCTGTTCACCAGCGTTGTTCCACGCGACAGCAGCCGAACGCAGCAGGCGGTGGCGATGGCGCTGGTGGTGCCGGCCGCGTCCGTCACAACGGCCGCGGCCGCGCTGGTGCTGCATCAGGAACTTGTCGCGGCAATGCTGATGCCGTGCATCATCGCCGTCGTGATCTACGGCGCGGCTCATCAGGCACGCTGGGGCGCCGTGGGTGCGATGGCCCTGATCGCCTACATGATCGGCATGGTGACGCGCCTGCCACCGGACACGCTGCCGGTCCGTGTGCTGATTATCTGCGTTGGCGTGGCCAGTGCGGCATTGTTCCGCTTCGTTGTCCTGCCCGAGGCGCCGGAAGCGGAGTTGCAGCGGCTCCGCCGCGATATCCGACGGGGTATCGCGCAGTTGCTGACTGGCGTCGATGCAGCCATCGAGGCCGGCACATGGGCGCCCCTTTCACGGTCCGGCCTGGAACGGCAGCAAGACCGCCTGATGGCGATGATCGTGCTCGCGCAAACGCGGATCTGGGCCATGCCATCGCCACCCCCCGGGCTTGGCCTGCACCTGCTGGAACTGGAACTCGCCACGGAACGGGTGATCCGCGTATCGCAGCATGATCTGGGCGCGGCAACCGACAGAAGCGCGCTGCGCGCTTCGATCGCGCACATGCGGTCAGGTCTTGAGAGCCCCGCCATGCCGGACCTTGCCGAGGGCATCGCCATACCCGATCTCGCCGCGCGCGCTTCGCCGCTCTCCCGCGCATTGGCCGGTCTCGCACAGGTGCTGCGCGAGCCGCCGGCCGACGGGCCAGGCCCTGCGCCGTCGCCACCGCCGCCGCCCGCGCGTCCTTCGACAGGGCTCCGTCAGGCAATCCAAGGAGGCATCGCAACGGCGTTCGCCGTGGTGGCCGGTGAGCTGGTGTCTCCCCAGCGCTGGTACTGGGCGGCGTTCGCCGCATTCGCGATGTTCCAGGGGACGCGCTCTCGCGGCGAATCCATAGCCAAGGAAATCCAGTTTCTTATTGGTACCTTGGCAGGGGTGTTCGCCGGCGTGCTGATCGCTGCCGCGCTGAACGGTCATGAATTGTTGACCATGGCCGCGATCGTCGGCGCGCTGTTCCTCGCATGGCAGGCCTTTCCCGCCGCGTACGGGGTCATGGTCTTCTGGATCACCATCATCCTCGGCCTGATGTTCGGCATGCTCGGCTATTTCCCGACCGAGCTGCTGCTGCTTCGCCTGAAGGAATCGGCAGCGGGTGCGGTCTGCGGAATCATCGTCGCCTGCATCGTCCTGACACGCCCGGAACGCCGGGTTGCCGATGAGGCGACCCTCGCGCTTTTGCGTGCGATCGGCCAGGCCGTCGATGCCGCGGCGCGCCTGCTGCTGGGGGAGCCGGCGAGCGCGGCGCTGCCGAGTGCCTTGCTTGACGTGGAAAATCGGTTTGCGGCCGTGCGCGCGGCATCGGCGCCGGAACTGCGCGGCCTTGGCGTGGCCCGTCATGGCCGCCTGCGCCGTCGCCTGGTCCTGCTGAATGCCTGCACTGTGTGGATTCGTTCCCTGGGCCGCATCAGCCTTGGCGGGCAGACAGTGCCGGACCCGGCAGCGATCACCGCAATCCGGACGATGTCCGCGCAGATTGCGCACACCGTGGCCGCGCTGACGCACGAAACCGCCGGCGCACTGCAAGCCGAAGCCGAGGCCGCGGCGCGGATCGAAGCGACAGGCAACGCGGCACGGGTCGTACGCGTTCTACGTCTGATCGATGTCGCCCTGCTGCACATTGCGGCAGGCATGACGTCACCGGCACGCGGCACGGTCCGCGGCTGAGGCCGGAGGAACCGCCGGACGGTCCCGTGTTTGCGACATAGCCGGCCCCTGTCAATTCGCTGTATCCAGACGTATATTGCGGCCAGTGGCCGCTACGCGCACAGGAGAGTGTTGGAATGAAGGACTACCCGGCTTTGAAGCTGTATATCGGTGGAGAATGGCGGCAGGCGGACGGTCAGCCGGTCATCAATCCGGCCGATGAAAGCATTCTTGGCACCGTGCCGCACGTCGGCCGCAACGATCTGGACGACGCCCTGGCTGCCGCTGAACAGGGTTTCAAGGTCTGGTCCCGCACCGCGCCGGCGAAGCGCGCGGAGATCATTCTCAAGGCCGCAGCGCTCATGCGTGAGCGGGTCGAGACCATGGCCGTCGCCATGACGCTGGAGCAGGGCAAGCCGATCGCACAGTCGCGCCTGGAAATTCTGCGCGGCTGTGAGATCATCGAATGGGACGCGCAGGAAGGCCGTCGCGTCTATGGCCGCATCATCCCGAGCGCGCCCGGCATGAGGCATGCCGTGTATCGCCAGCCGATCGGCGTGGTGGCCGGATTCTCACCGTGGAATTTCCCGATGAGCTCGCCGGCCCGCAAAGTGGGCGGTGCGCTGTCGGCCGGCTGCGCGATCATCCTGAAGGCATCGGAGGAAACCCCTGCCGGCGCCGTTCAGCTCGTGCAGGCCTTCGCCGATGCGGGGCTGCCGGCCGGCGTGCTCAACCTGGTGTTCGGCAAGCCGTCGGAGATTTCCGAGTACCTGATCCCGCAGCCCTCCGTGCGGCTCGTCACATTCACCGGCTCTATCCCCGTGGGCAAGCATCTGACTGCCATGGCCGGGGCCCATATGAAGCCGGTGATCATGGAACTGGGCGGCCATGCGCCGGTGATCATGTGCGACGACATTGACCCGGTGGCGACGGCGGGCACCTCCGCGATTGCCAAGTCGCGCAATGCCGGCCAGGTCTGCGTCGCGCCGACGCGCTTCTTTGTCGAGGACGCGATCTATGACCGGTTCGCCGGCGCTTTTGCCGAGAAGGCGGCGTCCATCAAGGTGGGGAACGGGCTGGATCCTTCCAACCAGATGGGGCCACTCGCCAATGAACGGCGCATCGCGGCGATGGAGACACTGGTGGCCGACGCCAAGGCGAAGGGCGCGCGCGTGACGGCGGGCGGCGCGCGTATCGGCAACCGCGGCTACTACTTCCCGCTGACGGTTCTCGCGGACGTACCGGACGATGCAAGAGCGATGCGCGAGGAACCATTCGGGCCGCTCGCGCTGCTCAGCCGCGTGCGCGGCATCGATGAAGCGATCGAAAAGGCGAATTCGGTGCCGTACGGCTTGGCCGCCTACGCGTTCACCAACTCCGCCCGCAACGTCGATCGGCTGACGGAAGGCGTGGAGGTTGGCAACCTGTCGATCAACCACTTCGTCGCATCAAGTGCGGAGACACCATTCGGTGGTGTGAAGGACAGCGGTTTCGGCCGTGAAGGCGGGACCGAGGGACTCCAGTGCTACACGGTGGTGAAGAACGTATCGCACCTCACCGCGTAGCCGGACTGGCAGACGCTACCAGCACCGGGTCGGCGCGATAGAGATCGGGGAACTGCCGTTGCAGTTCCCCGATCTTCGGCATGTCGTTGATCGCGATATACGGATTGGTGGGATGCCGCGTCAGGTAATCCTGATGGTACGCCTCGGCCGGATAGAAGCTGCGGTCCGGCTCGATGCGCGTGACGACAGGGGAGCGGAACACGTGCGCGCTGTCGAGCTGCGCGATATAGGCTTTGGCGATCCGCGCCTGCTCAGGATCGGTCGGGAAGATCGCGGACCGATACTGCGTGCCGATGTCCGGGCCCTGGCGGTTCAACTCGGTCGGATCGTGCGCCACGGAGAAATAGACCTGCAGGATGCGGCCATAGCTGATGCGGCGCGGATCGAAGGTGATCTGGACGGACTCCGCGTGCCCGGTCACACCGGTGCTGACCGTTTCATAGTGCGCCGTGTTCGCGGCGCCGCCGGCATACCCGGAAACCGCGCTGGTCACGCCGGCAACGTGCTGGAACACGCCCTGCACGCCCCAGAAGCAACCCCCGGCCAGCACAGCAACCTCGGTTGTCGCGGCACCGGCCGTTTCGTCGAGGGCCGGTGCCGGGATAGCTGTGCCGGATCGGGACTCCGCATCGGAGCGCGTAACGAGGGCACCGGCACCGATCGCCAGCAGGGCGGCGGCCGACAGGATAAGGTGACGCCGCGACAGGTTCGACAAGGGCTTTCTCCGTTGTTGCAGCCGTCAGGCGGCGCGCGAGATGGCCGTGGTCAGGTGTTGCATGGTGATCATTCGTTCTCGCTACACGAGGGTATCGGAG
>DATNEJ010000087.1:0-3487 GCA_035606775.1 Acetobacteraceae bacterium
CTTTCGCACGCGCTCGCTTGGGCAGGCTGAACGCGCGCTGGCGATGGGGCACATTGAGAGCGCGCGGCGGGATGGCGGCATCATCGTGCCGGCAGCCAGTGCTTTTGGCGCGATGCTGCAATTCGTCGCGGATTGAGCGGCAGTCGAACGCGTTTCGGGTGTCTGTTCCGCGCAGACGGTCCGATGCACGGCTTCGGCACTTGCGCGCGTCGTTGCACTGGCGGGGCGTGACGCCACCGGTCCGGTCTTTCATGCGGCGCGGTCCAGCAGACCGGCTTGCGGCGCGATACCCGGCACTGCTACGCGCCGCTATGGCTGTCCAGGCTGGCGCCGACACGGTCGCACCTTCGGGGCGCGGCAGGGCTCCGGTGCCGCCGGTCGAAATTGTTGGGGAACGCACGATGAACTGGTTGGAAGCGCTGAAAGCGGTGCATCTGCTGTGCGCCGTGGTGTGGGTTGGCGGCATGTTCTTCGCGTATCTCGTGCTGCGCCCGAGCATCACCGTCCTGGACCCGCCGCAGCGGATGCTGCTGCACACGCAGATCTTTCGGCGCTTCTTCCTGGTGATCTGGCACGCCATGCCGCTGATCGTGCTGACCGGCCTGGCGATGCTGTTCGGCTTCATGGGCGGGATGGAAAACGCGCGCTGGCCGGTGCATGCGATGCTGGGGCTCGGCCTGCTGATGGCGCTGCTGTTCGTGGTGGTCTTCTTTGGCCCCTATCGCGCGTTTCGCCGCACGACGGACCGGACGCGCATGGCCGCCTCGCTTGACGCCATTCGCAAATTGATCGGCGTGAATTTGGTGCTGGGGTTGGTAACGGTGGTGATTGCCGTCCTCGCGTAGGCCGGTGCGGGTAGACGCAGCGATGCCATGACTTCTCGGTTGTGCGCGCGATTGATCCCGGCCTCCTATTTGAAGTCGGATAAGTCCTGATTTGGCCCGGCGTCGCAATGTTGGCATCGCATTTGGGGGCGCGTGACTCTTCCGGCGCTTCCGCCGGGCTGGTTGGTCGCTGGGCGCTTTCTTTTTTGGGCGCAGCAGTCTTGTGGCATCCGTCAATACTTCGGCATCTGGTGTGTTCGCAGTGTCGCAAAGAAAGGAACCAATCGCAGACATAAGAAAGATACGCAGATCACACAGATTTCGGGAGGTTGCGAGTAAAGTGCTCCCGCTCGATACAGGGAGCGGGACATACTGTTGTTATATCGGAATCTGTGTGTTGGAAAGTGCGACCACTTTAATTTTCGGCACGACTTCAAGTTCTGACGCCGAGGCAGGTGCGGAGGCGGATAACATCCGCATAGCGCCAGGCTCGATCGAGTGGACAACCTACGGTCAGCCGGCTCGCTATTCTCTTCGGCAACCGCTTCGTGCTTTCGACGCGCTGACGGCAGGACACGTAACCTGCGATTCGCTTGTGCGGAACTTCGGACATTCCCTGAGATGCATCGTGGCGCTGGTCGGCAGGCATCGAAATTTGTGTACCAGTGTATCTCAAAGCAACGGAATTCTCTCTCTGTCCGCTGTTCAATTTCGGCAAGCCCATGCCAGGAGATCAAGCGTGGCGCACGGCCTGTGAACCGCGCCGTAGCATCTGCGCAATCTGCGTGCATCTTTCTATATCTGCGTTTCCAAGTCTTACCGGCCCGCCAACACCGCAAGAGTTGAACCATGAGCAAGGAAACACGATCCGGAGTTTCCTGTCCTCTGCCGCACGCGATCGCGCTGCAAGGCATGGTTTGCGCGGGGCGATCCACGCATTCCTGCCGTCAAACGCAAGCCACACGCCATGGAGTCCGCCGCCAAGCATCGGTGCAGAGGAATAGGCAGAAGCCCACACAGACGCACATCACAGAGGCAGCCGGACTTCCATCACCTCTGGCTCATCGGGCATACGCGTGACCGTGAATCCCATGTTGCGGACGAACGCAAGCATCGGCACATTCTCCGACAGGACCTGGCCGACGATCTCTGTCAGCCGGCGCCGGCGTGCCCAGGCGATCAGCCGCTGCATCAGATGTGTCGCAAGCCCCCTGCCCTTCATGTCCGGGCGCACGATCACGGCAAACTCCCCGATCCGCTGCTCAACATCGCTGACCAGGCGCGCAACGCCGAGCGTCTCGCTGGTTCCGGGGTTGACGGCGATGAAGGCCATTTCGCGGTCGTAATCCACCTGCGTGAGGCGCGCCATCTGCTCCGGCGACAGGCTGCGCAGCGCGGCGAAGAAGCGGAAGCGGATATCCTGCGGCGACAGGCGATTGAACAGCACGGCGTGCGCCTCCGCGTCCTCCGGCCGGATGGGGCGGACGATCAGTTTTTCCTCGCCCAGCTTCCATTCCTCCTCCAGTTCCACCGGATAGGGCGCGATGGCGAGGCGGGCTGCGGGCTCGCCCGCTGCACGCAGGCGCAGCCACGCGTCGGCGGCGATCGCGCCCTGGTCGTCGGCAAACAGGGACGACACCTGCAGTTCGGCGATGTCCGGGAAATCGACCAGAAGCTGGCTGATGCGCACCAGCGTCTCCGCCAGTGCGGCAGGGTCGACCGGCGGGCGGTCACGCGCGGCGGACCGGATGACACTTTGTCCGACGGCGCCACGCCCGATCAGCGCGCGCGCCAGAGTCAGATTGAGCGGCGGCAGATCGAGCGCCGGCTCATGCCGCGCGCTGTCCGCGACGCCGCGCAGGTTGACGCCGATGACAGGGCCGAATGTCCGGTCATCGGCGACGTGGATGGTGAATTCCTCCGCCCGCGCGGCCTGGCGCTGCACTAGCAGAGTGTGGTCGGCCGAGGCCTCGTGGCGCGTGCGCACGATGACCACCCGCGCGGCGACGGCGCAGGAAACCGCATCCGGCAGGTCGAGTGCCAGCCCGCCGCGCGCGCACTCCTGCGGCGGGACCGCCTGGCGCAGTTTCACGACAGCGGGAAAACCCAGCAGCGCGGCGGCCACTGCCGCATCGTCCGGCGATTCGATCCGTCGGGTCGGCACGATGGGAATGCCGTAGGCAGCGAGGACGTCCAGCGCCTCATCCTGCATCAGGGACAGGCGGTTGTCGCGACGCGCGGTGTCGAACAGCCGCCCGACCATTGCCTTGTCCGGTGCGATCAGCAGCACCCTGCTGGTCGGCAGTTCGCGCGCGGCCGCACGGTTGCGGCGGTCGCGCACCAGGTGATGGAAGCCCGCGACCGCTTGAACCGGCATCGGAAAGACCGGAAGCCCGGCATCGGCGATGGCGCGGCGGAGCGGTGCGCCCGTGGTCTCGCCCATTGCGCACACCAGGATCGGTGCCGCGCGTCCCGCCTCGGCCAGCCCCGTCAGGGCGTCGGTGTCCGGTGTGGCTGCCGGCGCATGGCAGACCAGGACGCCGCCAACCTCCGGCGTCTGCGCCAGCCGCTCGGCGCTGGCGGCAAGTTCACCTGGCAGCGCCATGGTAAACCCGCCCGGCATCGCGAGCGACAATCCTCTGTCCAGCGCGGCATCGGCGGCG
>DATNEJ010000096.1:0-12870 GCA_035606775.1 Acetobacteraceae bacterium
CTACCGCGGGTTGGACAAGAACGCCAACCGGCTGTTCGTGACCTGCGCGCTGGCCAATCTGTTCGTGGTACGTCGCCGATTGCTGCGTCTCCAAGGGGCGTAGTGCGTCCAACACACCGCACACTGCGCCACACCCGGCCAGAGTTGCAGAAAATCCCCGACCGCTCGTCGAGTCTCAGCCCACAGCCGCCGCATAGAGGGCGATCCAGGTCAGCGGAACCTTGTTGATCAGAGGTTCCCTAAGCAGATTTCTGGCCCCGATACGACCTGATGGCTGCTGACCAGGAGGATGGGACATGATGAGACGAACGCGCCGGATGACGCACCGGCCCTCAAGACGAAGGTGGTGCTGGTCTCGCAAAGGCGGATTCCCCAAAACTTACGCGGCGGCGTCCTCTCGGATCATTGCGGCGCCCTTCTCGCCGATCATGATTGTCGGCGCATTGGTGTTGCCGGTGGTCAAGGTCGGCATGACCGACGCGTCGATAACCCGCAGGCCAGTCAGCCCGTGAACGCGCAGGCGAGAATCGACCACCGCGGCGGGTCCATCGCCCATCCGGCAGGTCCCGACCGGATGATAGATGGTCGTGCCGAAGCGGTGCGCGTAATCGATCAGCGCCTCATCCGACTGCACGTCCGGCCCTGGCAACGTCTCCACGACGCTGTGCTGCGCAATCGCCGGCGCCTCGAACACACGGCGCACGAAGCGCATGCCGGCGATCAGCACCTGCGCGTCGTCCGGGTCGGACAAGTAGTTCGGGTTGATCACGGGCGCCACGGTCGGATCCCCGGTGCGTGCCATTATGGTGCCTCGGCTCGCCGGCCGCACCGGACACACCGCGACGGTCATGCCGTCCTGCTTTTCCAACGCGCCGAATTTGGTGGCGTCGTAGCTCGCGGGCGTGAACAGAAGCTGCAGGTCCGGACTGGCTCGCTCGGGGCGCGAGCGGCAGAAGATCTGCGCCGTGGTGACGCCGAAAGTCAGGGCGCCACGGCCGGTGGTGGCGAAGCGCACCGCTTCGGCGGCAACGCGCACGCCGCGGGCCAGCCGGTTGATGGAGATGGTTCCCTTCACCCGGTGCGACACCCGCGCCACGTAGTGATCCTGGAGATTCGCACCGACACCGCGCAAATCGTGCAGGACCGGCACGCCGATCGCATGCAGATGCTCCGCCGGCCCGATGCCGGAAATCTGCAGCAGGTGCGGTGAGTTCACGCTGCCGCCGCACAGGATCACCTCCCGCGTCGCACGCGCTTCCGTGCTGCCTCCGCCTTGGCGATAGGCCACGCCGACACAGCGCTTGCCGTCGAACAGCAGTTTCGACGCCAGGGCACCGGTCACCACCTGCAGGTTGGGCCGGCCTCGCGCTTCCCGCAGAAAGGTCTGGGCGGTCGAGCCACGCCAGCGGCCGCGGCGCGTCATCTGCGAGTAGCCGACGCCTTCCTGCACGCGGCCGTTCAGGTCCTTGCTGAAGGGGTAGCCAGCCTGCTGCGCGGCCTCGATGAAGCGATGCGTCAGCGGCAGGATGGTCCGGTAGTCCTCCACTTTCAGCGGGCCGCCCTTGCCGCGGTATTCCGGATCGTCCCCCTGCTTGTAGTCCTCCGACTTGCGGAAATACGGCAGCACGTCGTCGAAGCTCCAGCCGCGGCAGCCCATCTGCGCCCAGCCGTCGAAATCCGCCGGGTTGCCGCGGACATACAGCATGCCGTTGATCGAGCTCGACCCACCCAGGGTCTTGCCGCGCGGCCAGTGGATGCGCCGGCCGGCGCTGCCGGCCGACCCCTCGGCGCTGTAGTTCCAGTTCACGACCGGATGGTGCAGCAGCTTGAGGACGCCGGCGGGAATATGAATCCACGGAAGCGTATCGCGCGGACCTGCCTCCAGCAGCAGGACCTTCGCCCCGGTCTCCGAAAGACGCGCCGCAACCACGCACCCGGCCGACCCGGCGCCGACGACGATATAGTCAGCCTCCATGTCCGTTCCTCACCCTGTTTTAGGCCGTACAAGATCCGTGTTTGCCGGCTCCGGCGCGCGGGGGCAACCGGGAGGACGGGAATGCGCTCTCGCCCTGCCCATGGTCTTCCGCCCCGCCTACAGACCCGGCGATGTACCGCTCTGCCACGCGCAGCACAGCATCAGGCATCGACGAACCTGACGGACCCGGAAGCCGGACCAGCTCACTGCCCGATCGCAACCGATCTGCTCCGAAAAAATCAAGCACTGGACCACAAATTCCGCGACGCGGTTGTGATGAAAGAATGCCGGAACCGGGACACCGGCCTCAGGTTCCGGGATGGCCGTCATTGCAGCCATCACGGAACGCCGCTCCCATGTTCATGCACAACAAGCGTCTCATGTATACCGTACGGGTCGGCGCTCCCGATCCAAAGCTCGCGAATCTCATCCTCGAACAGTTCGGCGGACCCGACGGCGAACTGGCCGCTGCAATGCGATACTTTACCCAGGGTCTGGCCGAGCTGGATCCCGGACGCAAAGACCTTTTGCTCGACATCGCGATCGAAGAGATCAGCCATCTGGAAGTGGTCGGCAGCATCGTCACGATGCTCAACCGAGGCGTCAAAGGCCAGATGGCCGAAGGCCTGGAGGCCGCTGAATTATTGGCGAACATCTCCGGCGGCACCGACAGTCACACGACGGCGCTGCTTTATGGCGGTGGCGTCGCGCTGACCAATTTGGCGGGCGTTCCGTGGACTGCCGCCTATGTCGCTGGAACCAGGGCGAGCAATGGGACTTTGTCGAAGACCGCGCAAAGCAGGCGGCGGTCGACGGCGGCGACGGTTCCGCCAGCGTCAAACTGAGTCGCGCGGATATGGCCATCGCAAAGAAGGTCGCCGCCCGCACGATGTCCGACCCCGCCAGCGATCCCACTACCGGGGCAGAACTTGGGCAGCGCGCTGCGTCCTAGTGTCCCGAATCTGAAGTCCGTCATATCAGGGATTCGCAATCTGCACTTCGTACGATTCGGCGCAGCTTGTGACGGTTTCTGCCGCTGAAGGCGGAGGCAGGCATGGCCGGACGACGGTTGGAAGAGCTGATACTGACGGAAGCTGAACGCGCAGAGTTGGGGGCGCTGGCGGCGCGGCCAAAGACGGCGCAGGCGCTGGCCCAGCGAGCGCGGATCATCCTGGCCTGTGCCGAAGGTCTGGAGAACAAGACAGCCAGCCAGCAGCTTGGCGTGCATGCGATAACGGTCGGTAAGTGGCGCCGCCGGTTTCTGGTTCAACGGATCGAGGGCTTGCGTGATGAACCACGCCCCGGCGCACCGCGTACGATCGAAGACCAGCGCATCGAGGCCGTGATCACCCGCACGCTGGAAAGCCAGCCGGAGGGAGCGACCCACTGGAGTTCGCGCGGCATGGCGCGCGACAGTGGCCTCTCGGTCAGCACGGTGCAGCGGATTTGGCGCGCCTTTGGGCTGAAGCCGCATCGGCAGGAGACCTTCAAGCTATCCACCGATCCGGATTTCGTCGCCAAGGTGCGCGACGTCGTCGGGCTATATATGGCCCCGCCGGCGCATGCCTTGGTGCTGTGCGTGGACGAGAAGTCGCAGATCCAGGCGCTTGACCGCAGCCAGGCGGTGTTTCCGATGCGCCCCGGCCAGCCGGAGCGGCGCAGCCACGACTATGCCCGGCACGGCACGACATCGCTGTTCGCAGCGCTTGACATCGCCACCGGCCAAGTGATCGGCCAATGCTATCCGCGCCATCGGGCACAGGAGTTTCGCCAGTTTCTCGATCAGATCGAAGCTCGTGTGCCGGGCGATCTCGAGGTTCATCTGATCTGGGACAACTATGCCACGCATAAGACCACGCTGATCCGCGATTGGCTGGCGAAGCGTCCGCGTTGGCATGCGCATCTGACCCCAACCAGCAGTTCCTGGTTGAACCAGGTCGAGCGCTTCTTTGCCCTGCTCACCGAAAAGCAAATCCGCCGTGGCGTTCATCGCAGCGTCGAGCAACTCGAAGCGGCCATCACAGCCTTTCTCGATCAGCACAACGCTGCGCCGAAGCCATTCCGCTGGGTCAAGTCAGCCGACGATATCCTCGCCGCCATCGAGAGATTCTGCACCTATAATGCTTCCCCGTCATGATATTGCAGACTTATGGTTCAGGACACTAGAGCCTGTTCGATGCAGACAGAAGCACCCCAGGCTCTAATTTTTTGTTTGGTCGCGTGATTCACGTCTCCGGCGATTCCGCCTCCGACGATCACGCTCCAAAGCCGGTGGCGCAAGACTGGCTGGAAACCAGGTACTGTCTTAACGAGGGCCCGGACGCCGCCCCAATTCTTCCTTCATCATCGCTGTCCTAACCGGCGCTGTTACCGAGCGTGTCGGCCGCATGAGCATCCCGCCTGCCCATCGGCAGTGGGGTTCCCTCGGTCGAATCCCTGCGCGTCTGCCGCTCCGACTGGGCATTGATGACCGCCCCTAGTATCACCGTGAACGCTGAGAGATAGAGCCAGGTCAGCAGGATCACCACCCCGCCCAGCGACCCATAGGTTTTGTCGTAGCTGTTGAAGTTGGCGACGTAGACGGTGAAACCGATGGACGCGGCGATCCATAGCAGCGTCGCCGTCCCCGCGCCGGGAGACACCCAACGCCACTGCGGCTTGTTCCGGTCGGGGCCGAACCGGTAAAGCACCGCAAGCCCAAGCATCACCAGGACGATCAGCAGCGGCCACTGCACGATCAGCAAAAGCCATTCCATGGTCGGACCGACAGCAATCAGTTGCACGGCGGCTGGCAACACCGCCACCAGGGAGATTGCAACGATGCCGACGATCAGCAGTCCCAGGGTCAGACCGATGGCGAGCAGATTGAATTTTATGAAGCCGCGGCGCTCCTTTTCCTCATAGGCGATGTTGATGGCCGTGAGGAGTCCGCTCATACCGCGGGATGCGCTCCACAGGGCCAGCAGCAAGCCTGCGACGGCGGCAAAACCGAGCGCGCCGTTTGAGGCCTGCACCAGGCTGTGCAGTTGCTGGCTGAGGAGTTCCTGTGTTTGTACCGGCAGGACACCGGAGAGCGCCGCCACTTGCCGCTCGATCTGTCCCGCATCAAAGACGAGGCCATATATGGAAACGAGGGCGGCCAGTCCGGGGAACATTGCCAGGAGAATCGCGTAAGTGACTCCGCCGGCGACGAGGAATAGGTTTTGATCCGACACCTCCCGCCAGGCGCGCCAAAGAATATCCTTCCACCCGCGCGGCGGTATCTCTCCGGGATGACTGGCCTCGCGGCCGCGTTCGGCGTCCTTCCCTTTCGTGGCCTTCGAAGGACTGCTCAGCCGTGCCAGATCCCGCTGAAGCTCCTCAAGCTGCGCGTTGCTGCTCATGGCCCGCTACATCCTTGTCCGGAAGACTCATACCAGCGGCCCGGACTCTTGACTCATCGGTCGATTGTCGGGCCGCTGGTATCTCATTGATTTCGCGCGCAGCCGCCACACCAACCCTGCGCGCATACCAGTCAGCCCTGCGGGCTGCTGGTATCAGGCACCTGGCCTTCGCCTGAACTCCTTAAGGCGCGTCCAGCAAGCCGGTTCTGGCACGCGCCCGGCGTGGCCAACACAATGCGGTGTGTCGCCGGCGCGCGCATCTTCCCGGAGTCGCAGGCTTAAAGGGAGATTTTCGCCGCGGACGCGCTAGGCAGCATTTCGGATGAATCCGGCGACGCCCGCGGCGCCGTCAGGTGCCGAACGGGACGATCCTACCGTCGCGCAATGTCACGGTGCGATCCATGCGCGCGGCGAGGTCGGCGTTATGCGTGGCGATCAGTGCCGCCAGCCCCTGCCCGCGCACCGTCGCCAGCAACTCCTCGAACACCACGCCGGCGGTTCCGACATCCAGATTGCCGGTCGGCTCATCGGCCAGCAGCACCTTGGGCTGATTGGCCAGGGCGCGTGCGATGGCCACGCGCTGCTGCTCCCCGCCCGAAAGCTTGCCCGGCAGATGTGAGGCGCGGGCCGCCAGCCGGAACGACGCCAGCAGGGTCATGGCGCGGGTGATGGCATCCCGCCGCGGGCGCCCGGCGATCAGTTGCGGCAGGACAACGTTTTCCAGTGCGGAGAATTCCGCCAGCAGATGGTGGAACTGGTAGACGAAGCCGATCGTGTCCCGGCGCACCGCCGAACGGGCGGCGTCCGGCAGGGTGCCGGCGTCGCGGCCTTCAACCAGCACGGTGCCGCCATCGGGCTGATCCAGCAGGCCGGCGACGTGCAGCAGGGTGGATTTGCCGGCGCCCGACGGCGCCACCAGGGCGACGATCTCGCCGGCGCGTAAGGCCAGGTCGGCGCCACGCAGCACCGGCAAGTCGCCCGCCTCACCCCGATAGACTCGCCGCACGCCGCGCAGCACCAGCGGATCACTCATGCCGCAACGCCTCGACCGGATCGGTGCGCGCGGCGCGCCAGCTTGGATACAAGGTCGCCAGGAGCGAGAGCACCAGGCCCAGCGCGACAACCCGTGCCACGTCGCCCCAGTCCACCTTGTCCGGCAGCGTGGTCAGCATGAAGACCGAGGAGTCGAACACCTTGCCGCCGCTGATCCGTTCCACGAAATGCTGGATCGCCACGATGTTGCGGCAGAACACCACACCGATGATGGTGCCGATCAGGGTGCCACTGACACCGACGAAGGCACCGCACATCAGGAAGATGCGCAGCACGGCGCCGCTGCCGGCGCCGATCGTGCGCAGGATGGCAATGTCGCCGCGCTTGTCCTTCACCAGCATGATCAAGGAGGAAATGACATTGAACGCGGCGACGAGAACGATCATGCCCAGCACGATGAACATGGTGTCCTTCTGCACCTGCAGCACGCCGATGATCGTGTCGTTGGCGTGCGCCCAGTCGCGCATATAGACCTGCCGCCCCGTCAACAGCGGCGCCAGTGCGCGCCCGATCGCACCGACCTGCTCGGGGTCGGCCAGCCGGACCTCGATGCCGGTGACGGCATCGGGAGTCTGGAAGAACACCTGCGCGGCCGGCAGCGGCAGAAAGACGACGGAATTGTTGTAGTCGCTGAGGCCGGCATCGAAGATGGCGACCACCTTGTAAGCGCGCACGCGCGGGATGGTACCGAACGCAGTGGCGGCGCCCTGCGGCGAAATCAGGGTCAGCGAATCACCGATCCGCAGGCGGTACGATTGCGCCAGTCCCACGCCGATGACGATGGCATCGTCACCGGTGAAGGCATCCAGATTGCCCATCAGGACATGCGTGCTGATCGGCTTCATGGCGCGAAGGTCGTCGGCACCGACGCCACGTGCCAGGCCGCCGCGCGCACCGCCTCCCTGGGTGCTCATCAGTACCTGGCCGTCGAGCACCGGGATGGCCGAGGTCACGCCCTGGATCGCGCGTATCTTCGCGGTCAGGTCCTGATAGCCGCCGATCTTCTGCCCCGCATAGGCCTGGACGCTG
Source organism: Acetobacteraceae bacterium (assembly GCA_035606775.1). Taxonomy (GTDB): domain Bacteria; phylum Pseudomonadota; class Alphaproteobacteria; order Acetobacterales; family Acetobacteraceae; genus Rhodopila. The sequence goes on from DATNEJ010000096.1 coordinate 7,441, forward strand.
ATATGGCCGTTCACGCCCAGGATGCGAGACACCAGCTCGGTCTGAAAGCCGCTCATGACGGATGTCACGACGATGAGCGTGGCAACACCGAGCGCGATGCCGACCAGGGAGAAGATCGCGATGATGGAGACGAACCGCTCGCCCTTCCGCGCACGCAGGTAGCGCCCGGCGACCATGCGTTCGAAAGGTCCGAACATCATCCGCGCCCGCTACCGCCGCGCCCGCTCAGCCGGCGATCCGCGACAGGGCTTCTTCCGGCGAAAGCTCGGCTCGCTCGCCGCTGGCGCGCCGCTTCAACTCGACCTTGCCAGAGGCGGCGCCACGCGGGCCGATGACAATCTGCCAGGGATGCCCCATCAGATCCGCATCGGCGAATTTCACGCCGGCGCGGTCCTCCCGGTCGTCGTAAAGGGCGGCGCCGTTCAGCTTTCCGTAGAGCTCCTCGCTCAGCGCGTCGCAGGCCGGGTCGCCGCGCTTCAGATTGAGGATGGCCGCCTTGAACGGAGCGATGCTGTCCGGCCAGATGATGCCGGCTTCGTCGTGGCTGGCCTCGATCACCGCGCCCACCAGGCGGGAGATGCCGATGCCGTAGCTGCCCATCTCGGGTTCGACCGGCTTGCCGTCCGGCCCGGTGACGGTGGTGGCCATCGCCGCGGTATACTTGGTGCCGAAATGGAAGATGTGGCCGACCTCGATGCCGCGGCCTTCGCGGCGCCGCTCCCGCGCCACCGTATCCCACTTCGCCGTGTCGTGCTTTTCGTCGGTGGCGGCATAGTGGGTCGTCATTTGGCGAAAGAAGCGCTCCAGGTCGGCGGCGCTGTCGTGGCTGAAACCGCCGGCGCCGGAGGAGAGGTAATCGATCTCCTCGAAAGCCGCGTCGTAATAGACCTGACTTTCGCCGGTGGGTGCCAGTATGATGAACTCGTGGCTCAGATCGCCGCCGATCGGGCCGGTATCCGCCTCCATCGGGATCGCCTTCAGCCCCATGCGCTGAAACGTGCGCATATAGGCCAGCATCATCCGGCGGTAGCTTTCAACCGCGCCGGCATGATCTAGGTCGAAGGAGTAGGCGTCCTTCATCAGGAACTCGCGGCCGCGCATCACGCCGAACCGGGGCCGCACCTCATCGCGGAACTTCCATTGGATGTGGTAGAGGATCTGCGGCAGTTCCCGGTAGCTTTTCACCGACTGGCGGAACAGGTCGGTGACCATCTCCTCATTGGTCGGGCCGTACAGCATGTCGCGGTCGTGCCGGTCCCTGATCCGCAGCATCTCCTTGCCATAATCCTCATACCGGCCGCTTTCCCGCCAGAGTTCGGCCGGCTGGATCGTCGGCATCAGCAGCTCCTGCGCGCCGGCGGCGTCCTGCTCCTCCCGCACGATGCGCTCGATGTTGCGCAGCGCGCGCAGGCCGAGCGGCAGCCAGGCGTAGATGCCGGCGGAGGTCTGGCGGACGAGGCCGGCCCGCAGCATCAGGCGGTGGGAGGCGATCTGCGCCTCATTCGGTGTCTGTTTGAGCGTGGGAATGAAACCGCGGGAAAGGCGCATCGCGTCAACGACCCATGAGGAGGTGGCGGCGGACCCTACCCGGCACGGAGAGGTGCCGCCAGATGGCGAGGGTACGAAATGGACCCCGGAATTTTTGTGCGTTGCACAAGAAATCCGCGCAATAAACTCTCCGTCAACAGTGGAAAAACGAACAAAACGACGTGACTCCACAGCATGCATTGGGTAACAAGCACTTGGCCTTCTGTCCGGCGGATGAGCGGGGCCAGGTTTGGGGAGGAAACGCCAGCCGCCCGGCAGGTCGAGGCCACGTGCCTCCACCTGACCGAGGTGGCGGCACCCCCCGGTCTCACGACAATTCCCGATTTGTGGTTGTAGCGGCCCCGATTGCCGCCGGCGTCCTTCGGGCCATGTCCCTGGCCGGACAGCGTTCCGCAACCGGCTTGACGCCCGGCCACCTGCGATCATCAATGCCCCATGCAACCGCCGATGACGCCCGCCACCCGGCTTGATTACCTCGCCAGTGTGGACCGGCCGCGCCTGCATCTGCCGGACGGCAAGCGCGTCGCCGTCTTCCTCGTGGTGAATATCGAGGCATGGGATATTGAGCGCCCCCTGCCGCGCCAGGTGCTGGTTGCGCCACAGAGGGCCGCTGTCCTGCCCGACCTGCCGAACTGGGCCTGGCACGAATACGGCATGCGCGTCGGTTTCTGGCGCCTCAAGGCCGCACTGGACGCGCACGGCATCGCACCGACCCTGGCGATCAACGGCGCGGTCCCTGCCGCCTACCCGCGCGTCACCCGCGCCTGCCGCGACGCCGGCTGGGAATTCATGGTGCACGGCTTCACCCAGCAGGCGACGCATCTGGTGGGCGACCAACGGGCCATGATCCGCAGCGCCGTCGCCGCGCTACGGGAGGCCGGCGGGCACGACCCGGTCGGCTGGCTCGCCCCCGGCCTGACGGAGACGATGGAGACCGTGGACCTGCTGGCGGAAGCCGGACTGCGCTATTGCGCCGATTGGGTGATCGATGACCTGCCGGCGACGATCCGCACCGCGCACGGACCGATGCTGACCATGCCGTACAGCGTGGAGCTCAACGACATCCCGATCATGATGATCCAGCACCACCGCGCGCAGGAACTGCACGAGCGTTCGGTCGCGCAGTTCGACCGTCTTTATGCAGAGGCGGAGACGCAAGGGGCGAAAGTGATGGGCCTCGCTGTGCATCCTTATATCAGCGGCGTGCCGCACCGCATCGGCTGGTTCGAAAAGACGCTGGCCTATCTGGCCGCACAGTCCGGCACGCTGTTCTGGCAAGGACGGCAGATCATGGACTGGTACCTGAAAGCGACCGCGTGAGCATCGTCGACTCCTGGGGCACGCTCAGCCGAGCGGAACGTGATGCGGCGTATGACAATACGGGGGCGGTGGCGGACAGCGCGGTGCTGAACGCGGCGCGCGAGGTCGCCTCCGCCGCCTTTCGCGCCGCGCATCCGATGCACCTCGATCTGCGCTACGGCGCGCGGGAGCGGAACACCTGGGATCTGTTCCCAACCGACGATCCGGATGCGCCCTGCCTGGTGTTCATCCATGGCGGCTACTGGCAGCGGAACAGGAAGGAGCAGTTCGCCAACCTGATCGCCGGCCCCCATGCACTCGGCTGGTCGGCCGCGGTGCCCGGCTACACGCTGGCGCCGGATGCGTCGCTGAGCGAAATCGCAGCGGAAATCGAGGCGGCGCTGAACTGGCTGGCCGCGCACGGTCCGGCGCACGGCATTAACGGGAAGGTAATACTGTCCGGCTGGTCGGCCGGCGGGCATCTGACCGCGCTGTGCCTTGGGCATCGGCTGGTGAAGGCGGGCCTGGCGATCTCAGGGATTTTCGAGCTGGGTCCGTTGCGGGACACAGTCCTGAACGAGAAACTGCGGCTGACCGACCAGGAGATCGCGACCCTTTCGCCGCTGCGGCTGCCTGGCGTGAACAAGCCGCTGGCAATCGCGTATGGGACGGCGGAACTACCGCCGCTGGTGTCCGATAGCCGGCGGCTGCATGAGGCGCGTTCGGCGTCCCATTTGCCGGGCGCGCTGATCCCGGTCGCCGGCGCCAACCACTTCACCATCGTGCACGAGTTGCGGGATCCCGAAGGCGTGCTTGCGCGGCATCTGCCTCTGCTGGTCGGGTAGAACGCGATTGCTTGAGGCCGCAGGGGGAGAGCGTGGATCGCGTTCTCGGAAGCAAAGGCTTGCGTGTGATTGCTTGAGTCGGAAGATCGATCCGCCGGAGCTGACCGCCGGCGGTGGGACCGCGAGGGAGGAAAACGATGAAAGACTTCTCCGGCAGGATCGCCGTGGTAACCGGCGGCGGCTCCGGGATGGGCCGCGAACTCGTGCGTCAACTGGCGGCAGAGGGCTGTGCCATCGCGATGTGCGATGTATCCACCCGCGGTATGGCGGAAACCCGGCGTTTGTGCGAGGCGGCCGTCCTGCCACAGGGTCTCCGCGTCACGTCGCACGTCGCCGATGTCTCCAACGAAGCCGACGTGCTGCGTTTCCGGGACGAACTTGCAGCCCAGCACGCGACCGATCGCATTCACCTGCTGTTCAACAACGCTGGTATCAGTGGCGGCGGGAGCATGATCGTCAGCGAGCGCGCGGAATGGGAACGCACCTTCAACATCTGCTGGGGCGGCGTCTATCTGAACACGCGCGCCTTCCTGCCGATGCTGCGCGCCGCGGATGAGGCTCACATCGTCAACACCAGCAGCATGAACGGTTTCTGGGCCTCGGTTGGGCCCGACACGCCGCATACCGCCTATTCCGCGGCGAAGTTCGCGGTAAAGGGCTTCACCGAGGCGCTGATCGCCGATTTCCGAATGAACGCGCCACACATCAAGGTGTCGGTCGTCATGCCGGGCCATATCGGCACGGGTATTCGGGACAACTCGCTCAAGGTGCAGACCCATACCGACACGGATGGGCTGAACGCCGCGCAGATTGCGCAGATACGGTCCAGACTCGCGTCGATGGGCCGGGACCCGGCGAAGTATTCCGATGCCGAAATCGAACACACGCACGCCGAGCGTGCCCGCCGATTTGTCACCGACGCGCCGACCAGCGCGGCTGAAGCGGCAAAGATCATCCTGGACGGTGTGAGGGTCGACCGGCTTCGCATCCTGGTCGGACCTGACGCGCACATCATCGACCGCAGGGTGCGCGAGGACCCCGACCACGCGTACGAACCCGACTTCTACGAACGTTTCGCCACCGAGGCTGGCTGGTATCCCGGCCGCTGACGGCTGTGCCATGGGTCGGGATAGGCGGAGGACGCTTGTTCTTCTCAAGACGGTGCGGCTTGAAATCAGGCCCCTGAGTCAACCTCAAGTGTTCGTCCGGGGACTCTACGAGTCATTTGAATCGGTTAGCGGATCGGGCTTGATGCGGCTCGACCGGGTGTGATTCGTCGCGGGGCACCGATGCAAGAGGTGCCCGATGTGGACGACCGAGAACCGCCATCGCTATGACCGCGACAAGCTGCGCTATCCCAGCGACCTGACCGATGCGGAGTGGCGGCTGATCAAGCCACTGATCCCGCCGGCCAGGCGCGGCGGCGGCAAGCGCACGGTGAACATGCGCGAGGTGGTCAACGGGGTGATGTATGTGCTGAGCACAGGCTGTCAGTGGCGCTACATTCCCAAGGACCTGCCACCGCGCAGCACGGTGAATGGCTACTTCTGCTCGTGGGGCTGGGACGGCACATTGGAGAAAATCCATCATGCGCTCTACGTCAAATGCCGCGAACAGGCCGAACGCGAGGCCAGCCCGACGGCCTGCGTGATCGACAGCCAGAGTGTGAAGAGTGCAGAAAAAGGGGCTCTGGCATCGACCCAAACGGCTTTGATGCCGGCAAGCTGATCAAGGGCAA
>DATNEJ010000135.1:0-3950 GCA_035606775.1 Acetobacteraceae bacterium
CTTGGCAATTGCCGTAGCCCGTGCCGGATCCGCGCGACGAGCCACCGCGGCAGCCAGCGCCCGCGCGGCATCGGCCGAATCCGCAACGATCCCCAGATCCACCTTGAGCCGGCGCATCTCCACCGGGTCGATATCGACGCGCGCGATCTTCAGGCCGGCCGGCATCGCGCCCCAGCGGGACGTCGGCACCTCAAGCCTCGTGCCCAACGCGACGATCAGATCGGTCTGCGGCCACAGCAGATAGCCGGCGGGGATGGTCAGCCCGAGTGCGTGGCGGTCATCGACGATGCCGCGGCCACCGCGGAACGACACCACCGGCGCGCCGATGCGCTCCGCCAGCGCCAGTATCTCTGGCCCGGCATGCAGTGCACCGCCGCCCACCCAGATCATCGGCGCCTTCGCAGCGTCGATCATCGCCGCGAGTTTCTTGATCTGCTCGGGATCCGGCACCGGGTTCGCATGCAGCGGCAGCGGATCGACCGGCGTAACCTCGGCCTGTGCCGAGAACTGGTCCCACGGCATCTCCAGCGACACCGGTCCGCGCCGGCCGGACAGCATCGCCTGGAACGCCTCCGCCACCTTCCGCGGCGCCTCGGTCGGATGCTCGATCCGCTCGGCCGATTTCAGCAGGGTCCGCAAGGTCGCGAGCTGATCCGGCAATTCATGCAACTGCCCCCGCCCTCGGCCGATCATCGCGCTCGGCACCTGCCCGGTCAGGCACAACACCGGCGCGTTCACGCCCCAGGCGGTGGCGAGCGCGGCGGTGGTATTCAGCACGCCGGGCCCCGGCACCACGGCATAGGCCGCCGGCTTGCCGGTGGCGCACGCATAACCCAGCGCCATGTATGCAGTCGTCTGCTCGTGCCGCGCATTGATCAGGCGCAGCCGGTTGGCGTTGCGCGCGAAGGCATCGAACAGGCCATAGGTCTGCACGCCGGGAAGGCCGAACACCGTGTCGATGCCGTGCCTCAGCAGGCCGTCAACGATTGCTTCCCCACCGGTCATGCGCGGCATTGCTGGCTCCGTTTGCTTCGCTCGTGCGGACGTTGGCACGGGCGGACCCGGCGCGAAAGCGCGCGCGCACCGGCGCCGGCGGATGGGCAGCGGCGCGCGGCACAACGACGCACCAACGGCGACTACCGGTGCAGCCGCATCCAAAGCCAGGCAGCGGCCACACCCACGCCTCCCGCCACCAACGCCACCGCCAGTGGCGCCGCTCGGCCCGCGGCGCGCAGCCGCGCAGGCAAGTGCGGCAGCAGCCACAGCGACAGGATCGGCGATAGCGCCGCGATATCCCCGGCAGCCACCCCGCCGCGCGGCAGCCGGCCCGCGGCGAGCATCACGCCGCCCGCCACGAAAGCCAGGTCGGCGGCCGGCGCGAGCGGTGCGACCCCGGACGCGCCGGCCGATGCCAGCAGCGGCAGCGCAGCAAAGCCCGGCGTCAGCGCTAGCAAGGTCCACGCCCACGGTGCGCCGATAACGTGCAGCGCCACGGCAAGCGTGCAGGATGCCATGACAGGACGCAGCGGCTCATTCGGGAACGCCAGGATCAGCCGGCCCATGACCAGCACGAGAAGCACCACCACGAGCGCCGGCAGCCACGCCTCCGGGGCCGCCGGCCGGCTGAGCCTCCCCCCGGTCAGCCACCAGCCGCCGGCAACCGCCGCCAGCAGAAGCGGTGGCCAGAAGCCACGCCGCGCGGCAAAGCGGATGGCAACCACCGTCAGCACCAGCACGAGGCCGGCCAGCAGCGCCAGCCGGTGAGCCCCGGCCCGTGTCCCCAGGAACGCCGGCCCGGCCGCGAAGGATGGATCGCCCACGACGTACCACCCCGCGGCCACGCCCGCACCCGCCGCCGCCACCGCGAGCAACTCGGCGCGGAACAGCCTGGCGGCAACCGCGAACGCGGCGGACACCGCGAGCGCCACCAGCGGGGCGTGGAAAGCACGCCAAAGCCGCAGAACCTCCCCGCTCACTCCGCCATCGTGTATCAGCATCGCGGCGGCATGACCCGGCGGCACCAGGGCGTCAAGCCGAAGCGTGATCCTCTTGGGCGGAACCGCCAGGGATGCGAATCTCTCGGTCAGACAAAGGAATGCGCCCGTGCGGTGCCCACGCCCGCTCCGACCGGGCTGCACAGCGCGATCGCCCGGGACCGAGTGTTGGAAAGCGTGACCGGCGCCCCCAATCAAGGAATTGCAGCCCGGCCGCTTCGCCTGCCAGATGCGATCAGGGTTCGGAAGGAATGGCGGCCGAATGCGAGATGAACGTGTGCGGGTTCAGGTCTGGGACGCGCCGATAAGGCTGTTCCATTGGGCGATCGTGATCCTCGTCTGCACCAGTTGGATCACCCAGTACGAGAACTGGATGCAGTGGCACATGCTGTCCGGCTACAGCCTGCTGGCGCTGCTGCTGTTCCGCCTGGCCTGGGGCGTTGCCGGCAGCGACACCGCGCGCTTCGCCCATTTCCTGAAAAGCCCCTTTGCCGTCTTCCGCCATCTGTCCCACCTCGGCCGGCGGGAGCCGGATACCGGGATTGGTCACAACCCGGCGGGTGGCTGGATGGTGCTGGTCATGCTCGTCTTGCTGCTGGTCCAGGCCGTCACCGGGCTGTTCGCCAACGACGACGTGATGACCGAGGGGCCGTTCAGCGACCTGGTCAGCAAGGGCTGGAGCGATCGACTGACGACGCTCCACGCCTTCAATTTCACCCTGATCGAGATCGTGATCGCCCTGCACCTGCTGGCGATCCTGGCCTACGGTCTGCTGAAAGGCCATGACCTTGTGCGGCCCATGATCACCGGCAGGAAGACGCTGCCGGCCAGCGCCCCGCCCCCCCGCATCGCAAGCCCGGCCTGGGCGACGGTGCTGCTGGTCGCCGCCGCCGGGATCGTGACCTGCCTGATCAGATTCGGACCGTGACGGTGGGGTCCGTTCCGCGCCCCGCCACCGCCGGCAATTCCACTACTTCGCGCGATAGGTGCGGTGGCAGGCGACACACGCGTCGGCGACCACTTTGAGTTGCGGTCCCATCGCCTCCGCATCCCCGGCCTTGGCGAGCTGCGCCAGCTTGTCCGCCGCAGTTGCCAAATCCGACGCCGCTTTCTTGAAACCGGCCGGATCGGACCAGATCGCCGGCAGGGCCTTGGTATTGTGTCCCTTGTCGCTGCCCGGGGGGAACTGGCTGGGGAACTGGGTGATCCAGCGCGCCATCGCCTTCGCCGGGTCCGCCAGCTTGGTCACGTCGCCTTTCGCGGCGACCACCGCCCGGATACCGGCAAAATCGCCTGCCAGAAGGTCCTGGCCGGCCTGCCTCGTCTCAATGGGATCGTAGCCGTCCGCCCGGGCGGCGCCGACCGCAGCCAGCGCAATGACAAGTCCCAGTGCAAGTTTTTTTGTCACCCGATCGTCTCCCCTCGTTGTCACGTGCCCGATACCGACATTGCAACAATCCCGGCCAGACACGACGATTCACTAGCAGGCGGCGCCGCTGCGGCACAAACTGCCGCGGCACGTACGACCGCCTTGGCCGGAAGGACGAACATGGCAACGATTCATTCCATCGCAATATTCTGCGGCTCACGCACCGGCCACAGCCCCGCGCATGCCGCGGCGGCCGCGCAACTGGGTCGCGGCCTGGCGAGGGCCGGCATTCGCCTGGTGTTCGGCGGTGGACGGGTCGGGCTGATGGGCGTGCTCGCCGATGCGGTGTTGGCGGGTGGCGGCGACGTGCTGGGGGTGATCCCCGAATTCCTGACGCGGTGGGAAGTCGCGCATCCGGGCGTGGCCGACATGGTGATCACCGACAGCATGCATTCCCGTAAGCAGCGTATGTTCGCGGAAGCGGATGCGTTCGTCATGTTGCCCGGCGGCCTCGGTACGCTGGATGAAACCGTCGAGGTCATCACCTGGCGCCAGTTGCGCCTGCACGACAAGCCGATCCTGCTGTG
>DATNEJ010000136.1:0-4111 GCA_035606775.1 Acetobacteraceae bacterium
GCCTCGGCCGCGGCCTGGAGCGGCAGCAAATGCGGGGATGGCGGCAGGCGCGGCACGTCGAACGCGGCCTGTCGCGCGCCCGGCACCGCGGCGACGACGGCCTCCAGGTAGTCGGGCGCGAAATTGAAGGCGAGGCAACGATCGCCGACCCCGTGTTCATGCCCGCACTCGAAACAGCGGCCCTCGTTCCCCAGCAGCAGGGCGCCTGGCGCGAGCAGGGCCGAACCGTGTGAGGAGCGATACTGGAAGCTCCCCTGCACGACGAAGGCGATGCAGGCGGAATCGTGCGATTCCTCGAAGGCCGGGTCACGCGGGCCGGCCGAACACACGAAATCGCTGACCCGCCAGCCGGGGCCGGATGCCAGCAGTCGCGCGGTGATGGTCATGCCCGGAGCATAGCAATTTTTCCCAAGCGACGGCGAGGGGGTGGGGGTAGGCAACCGCCATCGCGAAACCACGGAAAGGCACGGCCATGTCTTTGCTTTCCCCATTACCCACCCCGCTGTCCTCCCCCTTGGCCTCCCCTTTGGCCTCTCCCATGGCCGACGCGCTGCACGCCGACGGGCCGGCCGCGGATCGGGCTGACCGGATGGGCCTCTATGGCTGGCTGATCGGGCACTGGCGGATGGATGCAATCCTGCCCCAGGCGGATGGCACCCAGCGGCGGGGCCGCGGCGAAATCCATTTCGGCTGGGTGTTGGAAGGGCGGGCGATCCAGGATGTCTGGAGCCTGCCGGCCGGGGACGGATCGGCCGGCAACGATCTGCCGGAGCGGGCCGCGTTCCATGGCACCACCCTGCGGGTCTATGATCCCGGGATCGATGCTTGGCACATCGTGTGGACCGACCCGGTGAAGCAGTCCTACCGGCGCATGATCGGGCGGGCGCGCGGAGCGGATATCGTGCAGGACGGCGTGGACGAGACCGGCGCGCCGGTGCGCTGGAGCTTCACCGAGATCACGCCGAATTCCTTCCGCTGGCTGGCTGAGCGCTCACCGGACAACGGCGCGACCTGGGCGCTGGTGGTGGAGTTCCGGGCGCGCCGGACCGGCGCGTAATTGTCGTCATCACAAGGAGGTTGGACAGATGCTCAATCATGTCTCGATCGGCGTGCGCGACATCGCCAGGACGAAACGTTTCTACGACGCGGCGCTCGCGCCACTTGGCTACACCTGCATGAGCGAGGGCGCGGACTCGCTGGGCTATGGCGATAAGACAATCGTCTACTGGATCAGTGCGGTGGCCAAGCCGGTGCCGGCGGACCCGGGGTCCGGCCTGCATTTCTGCTTCGACGCACCGTCGCGGGAGGCGGTGGACGCGTTTCACGCCGCGGCACTGAAGGCAGGCGGCAAGGACAATGGCGCGCCGGGGCCGCGCAAAGAGTACAGCCCCGGATACTACGCGGCCTTCGTCATCGATCCGGATGGGTATCGGATCGAGGCATACCGCAAGGTCTGATCAACATTGGAGCCTGTTCGATGCGAATAGAAGCACCGACCAGGCTCCAATTCTTTGTTTGATCGCGTGATTCACGTCTCCGGCGATTCCGCCTGCGACGATCACGCTCTGGCACGCGCCCGGCTCCGGCACAGGGCCTGTGCCGATCCGTGTTGCCGCCCCATTGCCGTCGCGCTGAAATGGCGGCGGAAACAACGGGGGACGAGGCATGGGACAGGTGGACGGCAAGGTCGGCATCGTCACCGGCGCCGCATCGGGCATCGGCGCGGCCACGGCGCGCGTGCTGGCACGTGAGGGCGCCAGGATGGTGCTGACCGACCTGGACGATGCAGCCGGAGAAGCACTCGCGAAAGAGATCGGCGGCGTCTACGTGCATCATGACGTGACGGACGAGGCCGGCTGGCCGGCGGTGATCGCCGCGGCGGAGCAGCGCTTCGGCCGGCTCGACATCATGGTGGCGAATGCCGGCATCGGCATCATGGGGCCGGCGATCGACATGTCGCTCGCCGACTGGCGGCGGCAGATGGCGATCAACGTGGACGGCGTCTTCCTGTCGGTGAAGTACTGCATTCCGGCGATGCGACGCTCGGGCGGCGGTTCGATTGTCATGCTGTCGTCTGTCGCGGGCCTGCGCGGATCGGCCGGACTGGCGGGCTACAGCGCAACAAAGGGTGCGGTGCGGCTGTTCGCCAAGTCCATGGCGCTGGAGTGCGCCCAGGCGCGGGATGGGATCCGGGTGAACTCCGTGCATCCCGGAATCATCGCCACGCCGATCTGGGGCAAGCTGCCGCCAGGGGCGAACGCTCCGCTGGACCCGGCGGCCATCGCCGCCGCCAGCGTGCCGCTCGGCAAGGCAGGGCAGGCGGAGGAGATCGCCAACGGCATCCTGTTCCTGGCGTCGGATGCATCATCGCACGTGACCGGATCGGAGCTGGTGATCGACGGCGGCCTGACCGCCGGCCGGATCACGCGGCTGGACGGATAGGACTCGCTTTACAGCGTCAATTGCACGCAGACCGGCACATGATCGGAGGCCTGTCGCCAGTCGCGTGCGTCCTTAAGCACGACCGCGTCCTGCAGCGTGCCCTGCAGATCATGTGTCACCCACACATGGTCCAGGCGCCGCCCGCGGTCAGACGCGCGCCAGTCGCGGTTGCGATAGGACCACCACGTGTAGAGCTTGCGGTCCTGCGGAACGAAATGGCGGACGCCATCGACGAAGCCGGTTTGGAGCCAGGCCGTCAGGCCCTCGGTCTCCGGCGGCGTATGGCTCACCACGCCCAGCAACTGGCGATGGCTCCAGACATCGTGCTCCAGCGGAGCGATGTTGAGATCGCCGACCAGGATCGCGCGCGACAGGCCGGTGCGGGCGGCGAACCAGCCGCGCGTCTCGGCAATGAAGTCCAGCTTGTGGCCGTATTTCGGGTTCTGCGCACGGTCGGGCACGTCACCGCCGGCGGGCACGTAGAAGTTGTGCAGCTCGACCGGGCCACCCTTCGCCTCGACCTGCACCGCAAGGTGCCGGCAATCGCCTTTGGCGCACCAATCGGGCGCCGTGTCCTGCCCGATGATCGGCCGGCGCGACAGGATGGCCACGCCGTTGTAGCCCTTCATGCCGCGAAACACGGCGTGCGGGTAACCGAGCTGAGCGGGGGCCTCGACGGGAAACAGGACGTCGGGAACCTTGGTCTCCTGCAGGCAGATCACGTCCGGATCGAGCGCGGCGATCAGTTCCTGAAGGAGTGGAAGCCGGAGGCGGAGCGAATTGATGTTCCAGGTGGCGATCCGCAGCCCCGCCATCAGACAATGCGGGTGCGAACAGTCCCCACCCCCTCCACCACGCCTTGCAGCTCATCGCCTCTTTCCACCGCGGCGACACCTTCCGGCGTGCCGGTGAAGATCAGGTCCCCGGGGCCGAGGCGGACCAGGCCGGACAGGTAGGCAATCGTTTCCGGCACATTCCAGATCATCTTCGACAGGTCGGAGGTCTGGCGCACCTTGCCGTTGACCTTGAGCTCAATCAGGCCGGCCGCCGGATGGCCGATCTTCGCCGCCGGCACCATGAGGCCGATCGGCGCGGAATGGTCGAAGCCCTTGCCCATGTCCCAGGGCTTGCCTTCCTTCTTGGCGGCGTTCTGCAGATCGCGCCGGGTCATATCGAGACCGACGGCATAGCCCCACACATGGCGGAGTGCGTCGGCTTCGGCGATGTCCGCACCGCCTTCCGCAATCGCCACCACGAGTTCGAGTTCGTGGTGAAGCTGCGTGCTGCGCGGCGGATAGGGCATGTCCGCGTCGCCGAACAGCAGGGCGTCGGCGGGTTTCATGAAGAAGAATGGTGGCTCCCGGTCCGGATCGCTGCCCATTTCCCTGGCGTGCTCCGCATAGTTGCGGCCGACGCAGAAGACGCGGCGCACAGGAAAGGCGCCGCCGCCGGCGATCGGCACGGCCACGGTCGGGGGCGCGGGGATGACGAAGTCTGGCATGAGCGGAGGAACCCTGGGGATGAGGCTCTCAGTGTAGCGTGAGGAGGCAGGGCGCGCCAAGGCTGCCACGCCTTGCGCGGGCGGTCGGGCGCCCTTCCCTACTGCCGCTCCCTGTCGGCCGCCTCCAGTTCCTCAACGGTCGCCAACTCGTCGCGCAGCACCCACCAC
>DATNEJ010000137.1:0-10615 GCA_035606775.1 Acetobacteraceae bacterium
GCCTCGGTGGTCACCAGCAGCCCGGCCACCGACGCCGCATCCTGCAGCGCCGTCCGCACCACCTTCGTCGGGTCGATGATCCCCGCCTTCACCAGGTCCTTGAACTCCCCGGTCTGCGCATCGAACCCGTAGTTGTACTCGTCCTTGTCCAGCGTCTTGCCGGCAATCACCGCGCCGTCCTCGCCGGCATTCTCGGCAATCTGGCGCAGCGGCGTCTGCAACGCCTTGCGCACGATCTCGATGCCGAACCGCTGGTCGTCGTTCTCCGCCTTCAGCTTGCTCAGGATCAGCGACGCCCGCGCCAGCGCCACGCCGCCGCCCGGCACGATCCCTTCCTCCACCGCCGCCCGCGTCGCATGCAGGCTGTCGTCCACCCGGTCCTTGCGCTCCTTCACCTCGACCTCGGTCGAGCCGCCAACCCGGATCACCGCAACGCCCCCGGCCAGCTTCGCCAGACGCTCCTGCAGCTTCTCCCGGTCGTAGTCCGACGTCGTCTCCTCGATCTGCGCCCGGATCTGACCGCACCGACCCTGGATGTCGGCCTTCTTCCCGGCCCCCTCCACGATCGTCGTGTTCTCCTTCTCGATCAGGATCTTCTTCGCCTTGCCGAGGTCGTTCAGCTTGACGTTCTCCAGCTTGATCCCAAGGTCCTCGCTGATCACCGTCCCGCCGGTCAGGATGGCGATGTCTTCCAGCATCGCCTTGCGCCGGTCGCCGAACCCGGGCGCCTTCACCGCCGCCACCTTCAGCCCGCCGCGCAGCTTGTTCACCACCAGCGTCGCCAGTGCCTCACCTTCCACGTCCTCGGCGATGATCACCAGCGGACGGCCCGACTGCACCACGCTTTCCAGCAGCGGCAGCATCGGCTGCAGCCCCGACAGCTTCTTCTCATGGATCAGGATATAGGGCTGATCCATCTCGGCGATCATCTTCTCCGCATTGGTGATGAAATACGGCGAGACATAGCCGCGGTCGAACTGCATGCCCTCGACCACGTCGAGCTCGGTCTGGATGCCCTTGGCTTCCTCGACCGTGATCACCCCCTCATTGCCGACCTTCTGCATCGCTTCCGAGATCATCTTGCCGATCTCGGTCTCGCCGTTGGCCGAAATCGTCCCCACCTGCGCCGTCTCCGCCGGGGTGGTGATCTTGCGGGTGCGCTTCTTCAGCTCCTCGACCACCGCGCCCACCGCACGGTCAATGCCGCGCTTGAGGTCCATCGGGTTCATCCCGGCGGCCACCGCCTTCGCACCCTCGCGCACGATCGACGCCGCCAGCACGGTCGCGGTGGTGGTGCCGTCACCGGCGATGTCGTTGGTCTTGGAGGCGACCTCGCGCACCATCTGTGCGCCCATGTTCTCGAACTTGTCGGCCAGTTCGATTTCCTTGGCGACGGTGACACCGTCCTTGGTGATGCGCGGTGCGCCGAAGCTCTTGTCCAGCACCACGTTGCGCCCCTTCGGGCCCAGCGTCACCCTCACCGCATCGGCCAGGATGTCCACGCCGCGCAGCATGCGCTGACGGGCTTCACCGCCGAACCGTACGTCCTTGGCAGCCATCGTGTAATTCCTCGTTTGTCGTTGTGCGTTTGGTGGTCAGAGGCGCCGTCAGGCAGCCTTCTTCTTGCCCGCGGGTGTGCCCTCGATGATCCCCATGATGTCGGACTCCTTCATGATGAGGAGCTCCTCGCCATCGAGCTTCACCTCGGTGCCGGACCACTTGCCGAACAGAATCTTGTCGCCGGCCTTCACGTCGAGGGTCACGAGCTGACCCTGCTCGTTGCGGGCACCCGGACCAACGGCGATGACCTCACCCTCCATCGGCTTCTCCTTGGCCGTATCGGGGATGATGATGCCGCCCGCGGTCTTTTCCTCGGCGTTCAGCCGACGGACCACGACCCGGTCATGCAAGGGACGGAAATTCATTCGAAACGCTCCTGAGTGTTGCTCAGTCTGATGGGTTGACGGAATGGCGCGCCGCGGAACGCTCCCGGGCATGGGACGGATGCCCGATCGGGTTGCTAGCACTCTCCCCTGGGGAGTGCCAGCGATCTAGGCCCGCGCTCGCGCCAAGTCAAGAGCCGGCAGCACTCTTCGGTGATGAGTGACAACCATCTGATATATCGATGGTTTTTATTGCTTTCGGGATTGGGACCCGCTCATGCTGGCGTTATGCAACCAGGTTGCCCCGACCGGCGTCATGCAGCCATCGGACAACTCAGGGAAGTGGAGGCCATCGACATGAGCCCGCCGCTGCACATGAGGGACTACCGGCTCACCACGGCCGAGATCCTCTACCACCTGCCGGATCATCCCGGTCTGCTACAGTCGTTCATCTGGCAGGATCTGGATCTGGCACCGCAATATCCCGTGCTCCGCGGGTTCCTGGACTTCTGGACGCGGGAAATCGAAGGGCGCCTGCATTCCGTGCGCGTGGCGTCAGGCCGTCTCAACAACCGCTTGCTGGTGGGCCATGCGGTCGCCGAATTCCGCCTGCACTGACGGATGCGGTTCGGCGGACCCCGTCCGCCTAGATGTAGAGCGTGACCGTCGCAGGCGGACGCCGGGACGTGAATCATGCGATCAGACAAAGAGTTAGAGCCTGCTCGGTGCGTCTATTTGCACCGAGCAGGCTCTAAAGACGATCCACGCCCGCCCACCAAGGCATCTTCGCCGCAATAGTTCGAAATGCGACCCGTTGGCGACGCGCGATCCGTTCTCGCCGGAGAGCTTGCCGAACCGAAACGCCCGAGTTTTTGGCATCCGACCGCGAAGCGCGGTTTCTTCCGCTGCGGCCTGCACGTATAAGTTAAATCCATGCCATTCGACGTGCGGGACTTCCCCGATGCCCCCTTCGATCACCCTGGCGCCAGCCGACGGGACCGAATCGCGGTCGCCTGTTGGTTGTTCGTCGTTGCGGGCATGATCCTGGTCATGGTGGTGCTGGGGGGCGTGACCCGGCTGACCGGGTCGGGGCTTTCCATCATGGAATGGGCGCCGCTGAGCGGGACGCTTCCGCCCATGAGCGGCGCGGAATGGCACCGGCTTTTCGCGCTCTACCAGCAGATTCCCCAGTACGACCTGGTCAATCAGGGCTTCGGACTCGCCGGCTTCAAGCACATTTTCTGGCTGGAATGGACCCATCGCCTCTGGGGCCGGCTGATCGGCGTTGTATTCCTTTTGCCGCTGCTGTGGTTCTGGATCACCGGCCGCATCCGCCGGCCGCTGGTGCCGCGCCTGGCGGTGCTGTTCATCCTTGGCGGACTTCAAGGCGCCGTGGGATGGTTCATGGTCGCGTCCGGATTCTTCCCCGATACGACCTCCGTTGCCCCCTACCGCCTGGTTATCCATCTCGCGCTCGCGTTACTGCTCTATGCGGCGATCCTCTGGACGGGTTTGTCGGAACTCCCAGGGCAGGCACACCGGGGCCAGGCACGCCGGCCGATTGAGAATGTTCCCGCCGTCCGGCGGCTCGCCACACTGTCCCTGGCGCTCGTCTTTCTGACCATCCTGGCGGGCGGCTTCGTGGCCGGCACCCATGCGGGGCTGTCGTACAACACCTTTCCCTTGATGGATGGGCGACTGGTGCCGCCGGGTTACGCCCAACTGCGGCCCTTCGTCCTGAACCTGACGGAGAACATCGCCGCCGTTCAATTCGATCACCGCGTCCTCGCGACGCTGACCGCGGCCAGCGTCGCCGCGACGGTCCTTGCCGGTCTTGCCCGCGCGAGTACGCCGGCCCTGCGGCGCCGGCTGCTTCTCATGGGAGCCGCCGTCGTCCTTCAGTACACCCTCGGCGTCGCCACGCTTCTGCTGGTGGTCCCGGTCGGCCTCGCGACCGCCCACCAGGCCGGCGCGACCGTACTGCTGACCACGATCGTCGTCGTGCTTCACGCAGTCTTACCGGCTCCGCGCCGCAGCACCAGGGCAGCTTCCTCCGGCGCCCTGGCGAAATCCGCATGACCGGCGCCACACTCGTCATCCCGATTTCGCTGCGGGACGTCCTCGACGTCCTGCCCGTTGGGGTGGCGATCGTCGATGCCGAGCGGCGTTTCGTGCTGATGAACCACGCGTTCCATGCCTCGCTCGGCCTGCCGCCAAATGCATTCCCACCTGGCACCCGTGTCGAGGACGCCGTGCGTGCCACCGCGCTCCGTGGCGTCTACGGCCCTGGGGACCCGGAGACCCAGGTCGCGGCGATCATGGCGGCGGATCACTCCCGCCCAGGCCGACTCCGCCGACGCACCTACGCCGGACGCAGCTTCGATCTGTTCAACTCTCCACTCGACGCCGGTGCCTACGTTGTCAGCGCGGTCGAGACGACCGCCCTGATCTCGGCCCGTGCCGACGCCGAACGGGCGTTGGCCAGCACCGTTGCCGCCCTGTCCGCGTCGCGGGTCGGCTTGGCCACCTTCGGTCCGGACGGCAGGCTGGTGTTCTCCAACCCGCGCTTCGCTGACTTGTTCGGGTCGGGATCCCAACCCCTCGACCCGGGAACACCCTTCTCGACCCTGCTCGACCTTATGGCGTCGCGCGACGAGTTTGACGGCACCGAGGGCGCCGCATTCATTGCCACCCAACGGCAGGCAAATCGGACCCGCTCATGGTCGAGCCGGCGGCTGCGCAACAATGGCCAGGTCGTCGACACCGCCTCCGACCCGCTGGCCAATGGCGGCTGGACCATGACAGTCACCGACATCACGCCGCTCGCCCGGGCAGAGGATGAAGCCCGCCGGCGCGCGCAGATGCTGGACTCGATCCTTGCTGCCGTCCCGCACGGCATCTGCGTCTACGGTCCCGATCGCCGCGTCACCCTGTTCAACCGGGCCTATACAACGGTGATGGCGGGAGCGCCGCTCGAAGTCGGCGACAATATGGAGGACATCGTCCGCCGCAGGGCAAAAACGGGTGAATTCGGAGCTGGCAGCGCGGACGAGATTTTTGCCGAACAGATGGGATTCGACATCAGCCGGCCGCAGATGCGCCGTCGCCGGCGGCCTGATGGTACTGCCATCGACATCCGCACCGCGGCACTGCCCGACGGCGGCCATATCAGCGTGGTCACCGACATTACACCGCTGGTCCAGGCCGAAGCGGAATTGACCAAGCGGGCCGAACAGATGAGCGTCATGCTGGCCAATATCCGCCATGGCGTTCTGCTTTGGGGTGCGGAACGACGCTTGCTTGCCAGCAACGCCATGGCCGCCGAACTGATGGGCCATCCGCCGGGCCTGCTTGTTCCCGGCCGCACCGAGGACGAACTGCTGCAGAACATGGTTCAGCGCGGTGAGTGGGGCGACGGCGAGCGTTCCGAGGCTGTGGTACGGACGCTGCGCGGGCTCGACCGTTCGGTGCCCTACGTCCGGCAGGTAACCACCAAGGCCGGCCGCGTGCTCGACACGCGATCGGATCCCACGCCGGGTGGCGGCTGGATCAGCACTTATACTGATGTGACCGAGGCACGGGCGGTCGAGGAAGAACTGAGGCGCGCGAAGGAGGTGGCGGAAGCTGCCAACCAGGCAAAATCCCGCTTTCTCGCGACAATGAGCCACGAGCTGCGAACGCCACTGAATTCCGTCATCGGCTTTTCCGATGCTCTGCTCCGGGAGGCCGCGCAGCCGTCAGCCGACCGCGTCATCGAGTTCGCCCAACAGATCAATGACGCCGGCCGCCAGCTTCTGGGATTGATTAACATCATTCTCGACGTCGCACGCATCGAGGCAGGACGATTCGACCTTGCTGAAGATCCTGTCGATGTCGCGCGAATGGTGCGCGCCGCGGTGCGGCAATCCGACTCTTCAGCGCAGGCCGCGGAAATCACCCTGGTGGCCGATCTGCCGGATAGATTGCCAATTCTGCGTTCCGATGAACGGCGTTTGCAGCAGGCGCTGATGCAGTTGCTGTCCAATGCGATCAAATTCACCGACGCCGGCGGCTCCGTCACGGTCGGTGTCACCCTGGAGCCTGAAGGCGACCTCCTGCTCTATGTCCAGGACACCGGTATCGGGATACCGGAAGGTGACCTGGAGCGCGTGTTCGAGCCATTCACCCAGCTCGACAGCACATTGTCTCGCCGCTACCAGGGCGCGGGGCTTGGATTGTACATCGCGCGCGCGCTCGTCATCGGGCACGGCGGGAAGCTCACACTAAAGAGTGCCCCTGGCGCGGGGACCCAGGCCGTGATCAGGATGCCGGCGGACCGCCTCGTCTTCTGACCCATGGTGAATGTTGCCGGGACACCCCATTTTTGCGGGAACGATAACCCGACCCGGCCGGATCCGACGGCCGACCCCAAGAATACCACGCGGCCCACCGGCCGGCGCGAAACCATCCGAGGAGCCTGGACATGACCCTGCTCGCCGAGACCGACAAGCTGTTCTTTGAGCGGGCGGACGCCACCTTGGATCAGGACGGGGCGACGCGGATTGTCGAAGGCGCGCTGGCCGGGAGCGACGACGGCGAGCTATTCCTGGAATATCGCGAGAGCGAGCAGATCAGCCTTGACGACGGCCGTATTCGCAGCGCGGGTTTTGATTCCAGCCTCGGCTTCGGCCTGCGTGCGGTCGCCGGCGAAGCGACGGGGTTTGCCCACGCGGGCGAGCTCTCCGAGCCGGCATTGCGCCGCGCCGCAGCCAGCGTCGCGACCGTCGCCTCGGGACATACTGGCGTCGCCGCTGAACCGCCACGCGCGACGAATGCGCGGCTCTATTCGGAAGCCAATCCGCTCGCACTGATGGATTTTTCCGCCCGCACAGCGATCCTGGCGGAAGTGGACGCCTACGCACGCGGGCGCGACCCGCGGGTGAGCCAGGTCATGGCATCGCTGGGCGGTGAATGGCAGGCGGTACAGATATTGCGCGCCGATGGGACACGGGTCGCAGATTTGCGTCCCCTCGTCCGGCTGAACGTCTCCGTGGTGGTTGAGCAGAACGGCAGGCGCGAAACCGGCAACTTCGGATTAGGCGGACGTTACGCCTACGACCATGTGACCGGCACCGAGACCTGGCAAGGCGCGGTCAATGAGGCCCTGCGCCAGGCCCTGGTCAATCTGGACAGCCGCCCTGCGCCAGCCGGTGAGATGCCGGTGGTCCTGGGGGCGGGATGGCCAGGAATACTGCTGCATGAGGCGATCGGCCACGGACTGGAAGGCGATTTCAATCGCAAAAAGACCTCGGCTTTTGCCGATCTCCTGGGGAAGCGGATCGCGGTTCCCGGGGTAACGGTGGTCGATGACGGCACGATCGCCGACCGGCGCGGTAGCCTGACTGTCGACGATGAAGGCACGCCGACCAACCGTACGGTGCTTATCGAGGACGGAATTCTCGTCGGTTACCTGCAGGACCGGCTGAATGCCAGGCTGATGGGAATGCGGCCGACGGGCAACGGGCGCCGGCAATCCTATGCCCACGCGCCCATGCCCCGCATGACGAATACCATCATGCTCGGCGGCAATAACACGGCAGACGAGATGATCGGCTCCGTCAAGCGTGGCCTGTATGCCGTCAATTTCGGTGGCGGCCAGGTCGATATCACGTCGGGCAAGTTCGTGTTTTCCGCGAGCGAGGCCTACTTGATCGAAGACGGGCGGATTACTGCCCCGGTCAAAGGGGCGACGCTGATCGGGAACGGCCCCGATTCGCTGACCAAAGTCGTGATGGTCGGGAACGACATGGCTCTTGATCCCGGGATCGGCACCTGCGGCAAGAGCGGTCAAGGCGTGCCTGTGGGTGTGGGTCAGCCGACATTGATGCTGTCTGGGCTTACCGTTGGTGGCACGGCGGCGTGAATCGCCGTGGAGTCTGGCCCGTGATGTAAACAACCTTTGCGCGACAATCGCGAAGATTTGCTACTCATTCCTACAATTTATTACCTAACGGCGCCGTCACGGCGTTTGTAGGCATTTTTCACGTCGCTATTTGCAACCGAGTCTCGTATCGCAAGACCAGTTGGCCAAATAATATATCGGGTCGAAACCCAGTAATACCAAGTCATCGCAAAAGCTGGCGCTTGACGCCTGACCCGCGTCATAAGTGAAACGGTGACGATTTGACGCATGGATAACGTCAAAAAAACGATAATAAATCCTCAATCTGGAAATATTGCTCCCAACAGAGATTTGGGGGCGGGGCAGCCCCTCGGTCCTGGAAGACATTTCAACTGAAGGGGTGAGGCCATGTTCGACCGGAAAGTCGCTTCCATCAATTCCAACATCTCTGACGCCGGCAAGGTCCGCCTCGGCGCCTACGCCCCGACGCTGGCAACTGCCGACGCCGGCAAGGTCCGCCTTGGTGCCTATGCCCCGACGCTGGCGACCGCCGACGCCGGCAAGGTTCGCCTCGGTGCTTATGCCCCCACGCTGGCGACCGCCGATGCCGGCAAGGTCCGCTCGAACGGCTGAGTCCCCTCCTGGTCCGGTGCCCGCGCAGAAATAGCGGAGCGAGGGACGACAGCCAGCGACCAAACCGATAAGAACCCGACCGGGCCGCAAGGCCCGGTTTGGGTTTTTCTGCAATGCGAACCACTGCCCCACAGAGGAATCGCCGCCGTGAGTTCAGCTTCATCGCCCACGACCGACCCAAAGGCGCCTGCGCAGCCATCGAAACTGGTGATCTTCCATCGTCTGATCCCAACCGCCAGATTGCCGCAACGGGCAGATCGATCGGCGGCCGGCTCGCTCCCCACCCGCGCCTTCCGGTACTGCGAGCCCGCCACCTCCGCATCCGGATTCGGCTATTATATCTTCCCGCCCATCGGCTTCGCGCTTCGCTGGGACGGCCACGACATGATGTGGACCTGGGACGGAGTCGGCGGCCAATGGTTCCCGCTCAAGTCCGCGCAGTTCCCCGGCTTCAGGGAACACTTCGACTCCATCGCGCCTGACGGGATCAAGGAGTTTTCCCCGCCGTTCCTTGGCGCCTTGCAGGAACCGGGGCTCATTCAAATGTGGACCGGGCTGATCGCGCGCACGGCGCCGGGATGGAGTTTGCTTGTTCGCCCACCGGCAAATCTGCCCCGCTCTGGTGCCTATGAGCCGTTCGAAGGGATCATTGAAACCGACCGCTGGTTCGGACCGCTGATCACAAATATCCGGCTGACGAAGACCGATGTGCCGATCGAGTTTCGCCCTGACTATCCGCTCCTGCAGGTGCAGCCGATCCCACGACACGCTTACGAGGACGCAACCCTGAACAACTACGAGTTGGTGCCGGAGTTGCGCCAATTCTCGCCCGAAGACTGGGACGACTACTACGACACTGTCGTCCGGCCCAACGTGCAGGAGGTCCGCCCCCGCGGTCAGTACGCCGCCGCCGCGCGGAAGCGTCGCGCGGCAGAAGGTGGGTAACAGATCGGCTGACTCATAATGAAGGACTGGACATCCGCACGGGATCACGCTTCAAACTAAGCGGATGGCGAGTCCGGGCCGCGTGTGGCGTCGTGTTGGAAGTCGCGGCCTTGCCGGGCTCGCGTTGCTCGCTGTACTGGCAATGCCGGCGTTTGCCGCAGGCGATCCGTCCTGCCCCCCCGGGCCGGCTCAACCGCCGTTCCATCTGCCGCATCTTCAGGCCGCCCTGGCAGCACAGACGGAAGGCGTGATCGTCGCACTGGGATCGTCGTCCACATTCGGCACCAAGGCGTCCGACGACGCGCATTCCTATCCGGCAGTCCTTCAGGCCGCCCTCGGACATGTCCTGCCCACGGCGCATGTGGCAGTACTGAACCGAGGAATTGGCGGTCAGGATGCACGGGAGGAGCTGAAGCGTCTGCAGACTGACGCGATCGCCGTTCGGCCTCAACTTGTCATTTGGCAAATTGGCGCGAATGGCGCCATGCGCAATGCCGATCCCGCGATATTCCACAGCTACCTCGCGGAGGGTGTCGCGCAATTGCAGGCGGCCGGCATCGACGTGATCCTGATGGACAACCAGCGCGCGCCCAGGATCGTGACCTCGCCCGACCATGTGGCGCTCGAAGCGCAGATTGCCGATGTCGCGCGGGAAAGCGCGGCAAATCTGTTTTCCCGCGGCCGTCTCATGGATAGCTGGCAGGCGCATGGTGCGCCCGCCGCACAGTTCATCGCCGACGACGGATTGCATCACAACGATCGTGGCTACTTCTGCGTGGCGAGCGCCCTGGCGACTCAGATCGTCGCGGCGCTACGCGCGCCGGTCACCGTCTCAGCCAGCCGATAGACAGAGCGTGATCGTCGGCGGCGGAATCGCCGGAGACGTGAATCACGCGATCAAACTTGAGCGTGATCGTCGGAGGCGGGATCGCCGGAGACGTGAATCACGCGATCAAACCTGAGCGTGGTCATCGGAGGCGGGATCGCCGGAGACGTGAATCACGCGGTCACGGACGCTATCTGTCCGGTATGCCGGCCAGCCGAAGGCCGGCACTGAAAAGTTGCCGGTCGGCCTCTCGCTCCAGCGGCGAACTGGCCAGAAACCGTTCGACCGTGAAATCAGGTTCAAGGACAAGAAGGCGCCGGCGGGCAACCGCGGCTTCCTGCGCGCGATTCAAGTGACCGAGTGCGGCCAGATAAGGTTTGAACCCTGCGGAAAGTGACGGGTTCATCTGCGTCACTGCCCGCCCGGCAACGACCGCTGCCTCGTAAT
>DATNEJ010000178.1:0-3182 GCA_035606775.1 Acetobacteraceae bacterium
AGATACACGGCGTGATGCGGCATGCCCCAGTTCAGGATGTTGCTGACTGCGTTCAGATGCGCGCCGCGATGATGATAGACGACGCCCTTGGGATCGCCCGTCGTGCCGGACGTATAGCTCAGCGAAATTGCATCCCACTCATCCGCAGGATTTTGCCAGGCATAGGCCGGGTCGCCTTCTGCCAGCAGCATCTCATATGTCGCCTCACCCAACAGCTTCCCGTCCGGGCAGGCCGGGTCATCGACGTCGATGACCAGCGGGCGCTTCTCAAGCAACGACAGCGCCTTTTCAACGACAGGCGAGAATTCCCGGTCGGTGATCAGCACCTTCGCCTCGCCATGGCGCAGCATGAAGGCGATGGTTTCGGCGTCCAGCCGCGTGTTCAGCGTGTTCAGCACAGCGCCGCACATCGGCACGCCGAACGCGGCCTCGTACATCGGCGGCGTGTTGGGCAGCATCACCGCTACCGTGTCGTTCTTGCCGATACCGCGGCGCGCCAGAGCCGAGGCCAGGCGGCGGCAGCGGGCATAGGTCTCCTTCCAGGTAAAGCGCTGCGCGCCGTGCACCACCGAGAGCCTGTCGGGATAGACGTATGCCGCGCGCTCGATGAACGTCAGCGGCGTCAGCGGCGCGTAATTCGCCTGGTTCTTGTCCAGGCCTTGCAGGTATGGGCTGCTGGCCACGCGTTCCTCCCATCGACGATCCACCCACATCTTATACGTGGCCGGGTCCGCCCGAAACGGTGTGTAATCCGCATCTCAAAGTGAGTTCGCCTGGGGCGACCGGGCGCTGGCACTGCCGGTTATCGAACGGCGATATGCGACGGGCCTTGCCGCTCTGGCAGCCAGGCGGTGCGGCCCCCGCGGCGCGAAAGACTGGCGAAGCGCCAGAACAGCAGCACCGCGGCCGCGGTCAAGCCGGCGATCAACCCCATCCACATGCCGCGCGCGCCCAGCCCCTGGGAGAAGCAGAGCCACCAGCCGACCGGCATGCCGATTCCCCAATACGCGAAGCCGGTGATGAACATCGGTATGCGCGTGTCCTTCAGACCGCGCAGCGCGCCGTTGGACGCAACCTGAATGCCGTCGGAAAGCTGGAAAATCCCAGCCAGTTGCAGGAGCCCCGCCGCGCCGGCCGCAACCAGAGGATCGTTCGTATAGACCCAGACCAGCATGCCCGGCAGCAGCAGCATCACGCTGCCGGAAACCAGTTGTGTCACCAGCGTGAAGGAGATGCCAGTAATCCCCGCCCGCCACACGCCGGCGCGATCGCCTCGGCCCACGGCGTTGCCCACCCGGACCGTCGTCGCCATCGCCAAGCCGAGGGGCACCATGAACGCGACGGCCGCCACATTGAGGGCCACCTGGTGACTGGCAACAGCGTCCTCGCCCAGCCGCCCGATCACCAGCCCGGCGGCACCAAACAGCCCTGCTTCCATCAGCACGGTGGCCGCCATCGGCAACCCGATTCGCAGCAGATGGAGGATGGCCGTGAAATCCGGCCGCCACGATCCCGTTTGCCAGCCAAGGCGGCGGTAGCGCCGGCTGAGCCGGAGATACACAATGAAGCCGAGGGCCTGCGCCCAGCACACCAGCGCGGTGGCGATGCCGCTGCCCAAGGAACCCAGCCCTGTCAGGCCCAGCCCGCCATACATCAGCACGTAGCCGACCGGCGCCAGCAGCAGCAGTCCGAGAAAGCCGAACACCATGGTCGGCCGGGTGATCGACAAGCCCTCGGAAAAGCCACGGCAGGCCATGTAGAGGGCAAACGCGGGTGCCCCGAAGCTGATCGCCCGCAGGAAGGCCGCGACATCCCGCGCCAGCGCGGGCGTTACCCCCGTGGCGGCGACCACGAGTGGTCCCAGCCACCAAAGCGCAAGCTGCATGCCGATGCCCACGGTGAGACCAAGCCACACGGCCTGGCGGAACAGCGGTGCCGTCTCTTCCCGCCGCCCGGCGCCGTTCAACTGCGCGATGGACGGCGGCAGCGCCATCATTACGCCGACAATGCCCATCAGCGGGAATGTCCAGACACTCGCGCCGATCGCCACCGCGCCGAGGACGTGCGCGCCGAGATGGCCCGCCAGCATCACGTCCACGACGTTCATGCCGATGCCGAAAAGCTGGCCTGCGATTAGCGGCCCGGCTAGGCGCCACGTGGCGCCAAACTCATGGGTGGCGCGAACCCTGGTCTCCGGCAGGGCAGACATGACAACGTCCTCGATTTTGCGCATTCCGCCGAACGGCGCACGCAGCGCCGTGGCAGGCGGGAAAGCCTTCGTTCCCCGGCGTGCGAAATCAGGCCGACGGTGGAGCGGGAGACCGGTGGCTGGTGGTCAGGCTTGCGCTGGCATGGCTGGGCAGGCGCCGGTGTCTCCCGGCGATGAGACATGGCCGAACGGCGCTGCGCTGGCAACCGCCACGGGAACAGGTCTCCTATGACCGGGACTTCACGAGGCGCTCGGACACGCCGCCGCTGCAACCAGGGACGTGCTACCCGCCGTATACCAACTGCGGCAGCCACATGGTCAGCGGCGGGAAATAGGTGATGATGGCAAGGACGATCAGCAGCAGTGCCAGGAATGGCAGGATGCCGCGGATCACCTCGCCCACCGGCGCGGCCGAGATGGTGGACAGCACGAACAGGTTTAGCCCGACCGGCGGATGGACCAGGCCGATTTCCATGTTGTGCGTGAAAATGATCGAGAAATGCACCGGGTCGACACCCAGCGGCACTAGCGCCGGCGCCAGGATTGGCAGGACCAGCAGCAGGGTCGCAGTGACTTCCAGGAAGCAGCCCAGGATCAGCAGCAGCACGTTGATCGCCAGCAGGAACTGCCACGTGGCGAAATGGTGCTCCACGGTGAAGGCGACCAATTTCGCGGGAATGCCGGAGCCGGTCATCCAGTGGCCGAACGCCAGCGCGCTGGCGACGATCAGCATGATGGTGCCGGCGCTGCGCATCGCGTCGGCGATCACCCAGAGCGTGCGGGTCCAGCGGAAGCCGCGATAGAAGACCAGGCTGACCAGCAGCGACACCACGGCGGCGACGGCGGCGGCCTCCGTCACCGTGACGATGCCGCCATAGATACCCACCAGCACCACGACGGGCACGGCGAGCGCCGGCAGGGCGTGCAGGGTGACACGCAGCCTTTCACCCCAGGGCAGCCAGTCGTCCTTGGG
>DATNEJ010000186.1:0-7201 GCA_035606775.1 Acetobacteraceae bacterium
GGCGCGCAGCAGCGTCGGGATCACCACCTCGATCGCTTCGTTTCGCGGCGCTGTGCGGTCTGACATCGGCGTCACCTTCGACGGACGGTATTCACCCTTCTATACCAGAGGCCGTGGCCGAGCGATCGGCCAGGAAGGGGGGCGGATGGTGGACGATGCGGACCTGACGATAGCGCAACGGCTGGCCGCGCTGTGGGGCTCGCTGGGTTTGCAGCGTGCGCACGTCGCAACCCAGATGGCTGGCGATCTTGCCGGTTTCGCGCAGCGTTATGCCGACCGGCTGGCGGGCGTCGTGCTGTGCGTCCCCGCCAGGCTTGATCCCGCACCGTTCGCCGCGGTGGCGGATCGGTTGGTGATGATTGCCGGGGAACGCGGCCTGACGGCGGAAGCGACTGCGCGCGCTGCAGCGCGGCTTCCCGGAAGCCGCCGGGTCGTGCTTGCGGACTATGATGCGCCCGGCTGGGCCGACGTGGTCGCCGAGCGCACCGCGGAAATCGGATCGGTGCTGGAAAGCCTGACGCCAATCTTGCCGGATGCCGGCCTTGCGGCATGTCAGAGAGTCCATGCCGGCATCACCTACAAGGTGGAAGGGCAGGGGCCGCCGCTGGTGCTGTTTCCGTTCTTTCTTGCGCCGTCGCAGTGGGAGCCGGTGATACCCCGTCTGGCACGCCGCTTCACGGTCATCACCTTGGGTGGCCGCCATCTGGGTGGCATCGCCGCGCTGGAGGATCGCGCACAAGGCCCAAGCTATCAGGGTATGGTGCGCACTCTGCTCGATGTCATTGCGCCCGCGCCTGGTGACGCAATTCTCGATGTCGGCTGCGGATCGGGTGCGGTGGACCGGATGCTGATGCGGCGCCTTCCGGCCGGAACCCGACTGACAGCGACCGACATCAACCCGTTTCTGCTGAAGGAAGCGGCTTCGCTGGCTGAGCAGGAAGGATTGAGCAAGGTGATACGCTTTCTGCCGGCGAACGCGGAGGCACTGCCGTTTCCCGACCAGTCATTCGACCACGCATTCACCGTGACAGTGCTGGAGGAGTGCGACGCCGACCGTGCGCTGGCCGAACTGTTTCGCGTGGTGCGGCCGGGTGGCCGGGTCGGTGTCATCGTCCGCTCGATCGATCTGCCGCAGTGGTGGCACCTCGACCTGCCGGAGAGCATCCGCGCCAAGGTGGATCAGCCACCGCCTTCCGTCGGTCCCAAGGGCATCGCCGATGCAAGCCTGTATTCGCGGATGCGCGCGGCCGGTTTCGTCGGAATGCGGTGTTTCCCCTCGCTCGTGACCTTCGACAATCCCGATGGTCCGATCTGGAAATATCGGGAGGATCATGTGCTGTCATTGCTGTCGCCCGAGGAGACCGTGCTTTGGCAGCAGCTTGCTTCGGCCGCGCGCCGTGACGGACTGCTGTTCATGGCGCACCCGATGCACTGCGCGGTTGGCACCAGGCCGGCGACGAGTGCGAATTGAAAAGGGAGGACAGAAGATGCTGACACTGCGCAAGACGAAACCCGGCTTCGGCCTTGACCTGCACGACGGGCGAGAGGCCACCGCGCCGGCTCCGGGCGAAGTCATGGTGCGGGTGGAAAACGCTGGCATCTGCGGCTCCGACGTCCACGCCTACGAATGGACCGACGGCTACGGTTTCATGGTGCCGCATCTTCCCGTCGTGATGGGGCACGAATTTGCTGGGCGCATTGTTGCGGCAGGCTCCGGCGCGGCGTTGCCGGAGGGAGCCAGAGTCACCATCATGCCGTTCGTGAATTGCGGTACCTGCGTCAACTGTACGCGCGGCGATCTGCGCAACTGCCTGCGCCGCGCGGCGATCGGCTTGACCCGCGATGGCGGCTTCGGCGGGTACGTCACGGTACCGGAAGGAAACTGCCTGCCGCTGCCGGGTAATGTCGATACCGAGATCGGCGCCCTGACCGAGCCGCTGGGTGTTGGTTGCGAAGCGGTTCTGACCGGCGATGTCGGCCTGGGCGACACGGTGCTGGTGATGGGTCCGGGAACCATCGGGCAGGCGATCGCGTTGTTTGCCGCCGCGGCAGGGGCCGGCCGCGTGCTGGTCGCCGGACGCGCCGATGGGCCGCGTTTCGATGTGCTGCGCCAACTTGGGTTCGACGGAATCATCGACGTGGCTGAAGGCCCGTTGCAAGAGCAGGTGCTGGCAGCGAATGGCGGGCAGAAAGTGGACGTGGTGCTGGAAGCAACGGGCTACCCGCCCAGCATCACCGAAGGCCTGGGCGCGCTGCGGGTCGGCGGCGTGCTGGTGGTGGCCGGCATTCATCCCGGGCCGGTGTCGTTGCCGTTGACGGACTTCGTCCGCGCGCGTCATCAGTTGCGCGCCACGCATAGCTGCGCGCGGTCCACCTGGGATCGGGTGCTGACGCTGCTCAGGCGCGACCCTGAACGGTTCCGGCCTATGATCAGTCATCGACTGCCGCTGGAGCGCGGTCTCGAAGGGTTTGAGCTGGCGCGGCAAAGGGCCGCATCGAAGGTCATGCTTCGGCCATAGCGGCCGAGGCGTCTTCAGCAATGCCGCCTGCGGCGATCCGCTTTATGAGACAGCAGCTTCCAGAAACACATCGAAGGTGATGCACACCGGGTTCTCGCCGCGCTTCAGGTGCCCCTGATGCACACGGCCCTGCATGTCCACCACCAGAAGGTCGAGGGCAGCGACCGTGTCCCGTACCGTTCCATGCCGGACGAGTACTTCGGTCGCAATGCCACGTACCTCCGTGCCGTCGTCGAAGCGCGCGCCGATCAGGCTGCCGAGGCTGCCGCGCACGACGGCATCGGCCATGCCATGCGTGCGGGCAATCGCCTCCACGGCGATGGTGATGTCCTGATTCGGCCGCACCCGCGCGACAATGCCCGTTGTCCCACGCGTGGAAACTCCGGATGGCTGGAACAGGGTGAAGTTGGTCTCCTGATCGGGCGCAGTCTCGATGCGGATATCGCGAAAGCCCCACGCCTGAACCTGGACGGGTTCGGCAACCACTGATTCATGCGGCAGGATGTGGCCGCCTCGGCGTTCCCCATCCGGCTCGATCCAGGCGGCGTGGCAATGCAGAAACGGCGCGCCCGCATTCCAGCCGAAGGTCGCATTGGCCTGCTCGATCCGGGTCAGGCCGTCCGGCGCGCGCGGCGCGGTGAAGTAGGCGACATGGGTTGCATCGTCCGGCGGTCCCGGCATGACATAGCGGAACGGGCTGAGGCCGGCGCCCGAAAAGGTCAGCGTCGCGCTTTGCAATCCCGCGGCGACGAGCGGCCCCGTCAACGCATCGAGCAAGCTCGCTCCCGACTGCAGCGTGAACACGCACGACAGCGGCTCGCCCGCCAGACTGTCGATGCGGTTCGGATGGACAGGCCCCGGCTGGACAAGCTGGCGCATCGGCGTTCAATCCCGGTGAAGGATCGGACGGTGCGGCGCATCGGCAGTGCGCGGACGGCGAAGCTGCATGGCGTCGTTTCCGGACGGGTTGATCGGCGGGCAGGCTAGCGCCAGGGTGTCCGGCGTCAATGCGCGGGAACGGTGTCGATGCTTGTGCTGGTGGTGGGGCCGAGCGGAGCAGGAAAGGATACGCTGCTGGAGGGGGCGAGGAAGGCGCTGGCGGACGATCCACGCGTGTGCTTTGCGCGGCGGGTGATCACGCGGCCCGGCGACGCCGGCGGTGAGGCGCATGAGGCGGTGACGGAAGCCGAGTTCGCCTCTCGCGATTTCCTGCTGCGCTGGACCGCGCACGGGTTGCAGTACGGCATCCCAGCCGCGCTTGCGGAGAAGATCGCGAGAGGTATCACAGTGATCGCCAATGTCTCGCGTGGCGTAATTACCGAGGCCGCAGCACGGTTCCCTGTGCAGGTGATCGAGGTCACGGCGCCGCCGGACATTCTGGCTGTCCGTCTGGCCGCGCGGGGCCGCGAGGTGTCCGCCGACATCGCGGCCCGGCTGGAGCGCCGCGTGGCATTGCCGGCAGGCATTCTCATCGAAACGATTGTGAATGACCGGCTGCCGGAGCAGGGGGTCGCACGATTTCTGGAGGTGCTTAACCGCGTAGCGGCAAACGCGCCTGAATGACGAACGGGGCATCCGGCAAAGGCTGCACGAACAGGCAAATGTCGCGCACCACGCGCGGCTGATGGAGTGACGCGGCGAGGAAGCGTTCGGCGGCAGGTTGCCACACGCGTTTTTCCTCCGGCGTCAGGCGCCGGGTGAGAGTCATGTGGAAGAACCATGTCCTGAAAACGTACGGATACCCCCAGCGCACCAGCATCGCATCCTGTTCGACCGACAGGGACGCACGACGGCGGCGGATCAGTTCCGCCTCGCCCGGTGGTGCACGAAACGCGTCGAGGTGTTCGACACAGGCATCCGCCAGTTCCTGCAAGCATGAACAGGAAACGGTTTCGCGCAGGGCCAGGAACCCGTGCACGTCCATCACCGCAAGCGGCGGTAGAGCAAAGGGCGTGATACGATTCGCCAGCGCCTCGGCCGCCCCAAGCAGATCGGCGAAGGTGCGGCCATCCGACAGGCGCATGGGCGGCTTCAACGTGGCATGGAAGCCGTAGCGGCGCGGTTCCGCCGTGACCTCGCCAATGTCCGGGATATCCGGCTGCGAGACAACAGCAGCGGTGCGTGCATCGCGGCCAAGCCAAGTGCTGCCGGCTGCGAACAGCGGATCGTCGGCGGCCGGCGCGTAGTAGATGGCGACGCGCGCGTCAGCCGCCATCAGATGACCCGCTCTCCGGCACGCCAGACCTGGCGGACGACCGGCAGCGTCTCATGCATGCGAATCCGCACGAGGTCGGCGCGCAGCCCTGGTTCCAGCCGGCCGCGATCCGGCAGCCGCGCCACGCGGGCGGGATGATCGCTGATCATCGCGAACGCATCCGGCAGCGCGATGTGCGACTGGCGGGCGCACTGGAACGCGGCCTCGATCAGGCTCGCGGGCACGTAGTCGGACGCGAAGGCATCCACGGCCTGCGCCGCGAGCAGATCGGCGGCGGCGACATTCCCGGAATGCGACCCGCCGCGCACGATGTTCGGCGCGCCCGCAATAACCCGCATGCCGGCGCGCTGTGCGGCCAGGGCCGCTTCCATGGTGACCGGAAACTCGCTGATCTGGATACCGTCGGCGGCGTTTTCCGCAATCTCCGCCTCGGTCCTGTCGTCGTGGCTGGCCAGCGCGACATCCCGCCCGCGTAGCCTGTCCAGCAGCGCGCGCCGGTTCGGATCGCGCAGACGCACCCGCTGCTCCATCAATTCGCCGATGCGGCGATCGACGGTTGCCTCGTCCAGCCCGCCGCGCCGGCGCAGGCCGCGATAGAACTCGATATTGGCGTACTGGCCGACGCCGGGACTGTGATCCATCAGGCTGACCATCCGGACCAGCGGATGGTCAGCAACCGAATCGAACAGCCCCAGCATGTCCGTTGCCGGCACCTCGCAGCGCAGGTGCATGAAGTGATCGGCCTTCAGCAGGCCGGTACCGCTCAGCGCGTCGAGATCGATGACGCCTTCCCGGAAGGTGCGGATGCGTTCCTTGTCGAAGCCAAGATCGCCCAGGCACAGCGCATCCAGCACGGTCGTGATGCCGGCCGCGGCGCATTGCGCATCGTGCGCCACCATGGCGGAACGCGACGGCCAGCGGGCCAGGCTGCGTGGTTGCACCTGGCGTTCCAGGTTGTCGGTATGGACATCGACAACACCCGGAACGATATAGTCGCCGTCCATATTCAATGCGCCCGGTGCGGTGGACCTGCCGGACTCGATGGCAGCAATCGCCGATCCGTGCAGCACGATCGTGCCGGCAAGGGTTTCGTGCGGCAGAACCAGCACCGCATTGGTCAAGATCGTTTCAGCACTCATGCAGCTTCCTGCGATGGAACGAGCGGGAACAGGCGGTCCGCTATCGCATCCCTTACATCGATATCGTGGCAGATGGCCAGGATGGCACAGCCCTTCGCCTTGGCCTCTCGGATCATGTCGATGACCACGCGGCAATTCCCGGCATCAAGCGATGCGGTCGGCTCGTCCAGCAACAGGATCGGATGTTCGGCGATGAAACCGCGGGCAAGATTCACGCGCTGCTGTTCCCCTCCGGAGAAGGTGGCGGGCGGCAGGCTGTGAAAGCGCTCCGGAATGTTAAGCCGCAGCAGCAATTGCCGTGCTCGCCGGCGGGCGTCGGCTGCCGACAGGCCGCGGGCGAGCGGAATTTCCGCCACCACGTCGAGCGCCGGCACCCGCGGCACGACGCGCAGGAACTGGCTGACATAGCCGATGGTGTCCGCACGTACCGAAAGGATGGTGCGTGGATCGGCCGCCGCGATATCGATCATGGCGCCGTGGTGCCGCACGAGGATGCGGCCGACCTCGGCGCGGTAATTGCCGTAAAGGCTCCGCATCAGGGTGGATTTTCCAGCCCCGGACGGGCCGGACAGCACCACGCATTCCCCGGCATGAAGCGTCAGCCCGATGCCGGACAGCACAGGCAGGCGCATGCCGCCGCGCAGGTGCAGGGTGAAGCCCTTGCCCAGGGCCTCGGTGCGCAGCATGACGCGCTGCCCCGCGGCGTTGGGTTCTTGTGTCGCGCTCATGCGGTGAGCACCGAACTGACGAGCAACTGGGTGTAGGGGTGCTGCGGGTCGTCCAGCACCTGGTCGGTGAGCCCGGTTTCCACCACGCGCCCGCGCTGCATGACCGCGATGCGGTGCGCCAGCAGGCGGGCGGCCGCGATATCGTGGGTGACAAGGACAACGGCGATCTTCAACCGCGCGACCAGTGTGCGAATCAGATCGAGCAGGCGGGCCTGGACCGAGACATCGAGGCCGCCGGTCGGCTCATCCATGAACACCAGCCGGGGATGCGTGACGAGGGTACGGGCGATCTGCAGCCGTTGCAGCATGCCGCCGGAAAAGGTGCGCGGCAGATCATCGATTCGGTCCGCGTCGATTTCCACCTGCGTCAGCCAGTCCAGCGCCTGGGCGCGGATATCGCCGTAATGTCGGGCACCCTGCGCCATCAGCCGTTCACCCACATTGCCGCCCGCGGTGACACCCATCCGCAGGTTCTGCCGCGGGTCCTGGTGCACGAACCCCCAATCGGACCGATGCAAGGTGCGCAGCGCGGGCGCCGGCATCTGATGCACGTCGTGCAACCGGCCGGCAGGATCGCGGTACCACACCGCGCCGCTGTCG
>DATNEJ010000196.1:0-7299 GCA_035606775.1 Acetobacteraceae bacterium
CCCCGGCAGCCGCCGAAGGACGAGACGCTGACGTTCGGCAACGTCTTCACCGACCATATGTTCCTGATGGACTACCACCAGGGGCAGGGCTGGCATGACCCCCGCATCGTCCCCTACGCACCGTTCAGCCTGGATCCCGCCACTTGCGTCTTGCATTACGGCCAGGCGATCTTTGATGGCCTGAAGGCGTTCCGTGGGCGCGACGGCCAGGTGCGGCTGTTCCGCACCCCCGACCACGCACGCCGCCTCAATCGCTCCGCGCACTATCTGTGCATCCCGGAACTCGACCCGGCGATGGTCGAAGAGTCGATCCGTGCCCTGGTGGAAGTGGATCAGCGCTGGGTGCCGTCATTGCCAGGTACGTCGCTGTATATCCGCCCCACGGTGATCGCCACGGAGACGTTCCTCGGCGTCCATCCGTCCCACAGCTATCTGTATTACGTCATCGTCGGGCCGGTCGGCGCCTACTACAAGGAAGGCATGAACCCGGTGCGCATCCTGGCGTCGGACACGCATGTCCGCGCCGTGAAGGGTGGGCTGGGCGCTGCCAAGACCGCCGGCAACTACGCTGCCAGCCTGTTCGGCGCGGAGGAGGCACAGCAGGCCGGCTACACCCAGGTGCTGTGGCTCGACGGCGTCGAGCACAAATACCTCGATGAAGTCGGCACCATGAACATCATGCTGCGGATCGGCGAGGAGATCATCACGCCGCCGCTGAACGGCGCCATCCTTGCCGGAATCACCCGCGATTCAGTGCTGACCCTGCTGCGCGACTGGGGGCTGCGCGTATCGGAGCGGCCGATATCGATCGATGACGTGATCGCCGCGGCGCAGGCCGGCACGCTGGAAATGTGGGGCACCGGCACCGCTGCCGTCATCTCCCCGGTGGGCGAACTCGGCTACAAGGGACAGCGCTACGCCATCAATGGCGGGCACACCGGCGAGCTGACCCAGAAGCTCTACGACACCATCGTCGGCATCCAATACGGCACAGCACCCGACCCGCACGGCTGGGCTCGGCCGTTGGGCAACAGGCTGGGGGGATAAGGCGGGATCGTCAGGCGGCGCGGTTTTCCGGCAGAAGAAAATCGTCCGTATACTCGCCGCGCGACGCCTTCACCTGAATCTCATCCTCCGTGCTGCATTCCAGCATCTCCGACCCGGCCGCGCGGCCGGGGTCGGCAAGGGTCTCCACCTGCGCGGCAAAATCGGCGGCGCGTTCGGCGCCGATCCGCCAGACAAACCCGCCATCCGGCATCGGATGGATGCCGGCCGGTCCGGCTGCGCGGCTCAGCACCAGTCTCGTCCGTGTCGGCGCGCAGAATGCCAGCGTATCAAGCTGCACATCAGCGCCCTCACGTGCGAAGCCGCGCAGGACACCGCCAAGGGCACGAAAATCCTCGGCCTCGCCCAGCATCAGCACCATCGGGTTGAAGTCGCTTGCCAGAAAGCCGACACGCAGCATCGCTACAGCACTTCCTGAACATCCGTGGCGTGACACAGCTCCTCCGCACCGGGTTCGCCATTCGGAACCGAGAGAATGCGCACCCGCAGCCATTCGCCGTCGCCGAGGTTTTCCAGCACCTCGGCCGTGACGCCTCCGGCAAGCAGCAGCTTCATGCCCGCCTCGATGCCATCGACAACGACCACCGCCGCCTCCGTCAGAAAAAGATGCTCAGGTTCTTCGCCAGCAGGACGTTCTGTTCCAGGATCAGTTCCCGCCGTGCGATCAGCCAGGAATCGCCAGCGCGCCGCAGCCAATCGGTGCGGCGGCCGACGAAGGTCGCGGTCTCGTACTCGACGCGGTTCTGGTAGACCAGAAAGCGGCAGCCCACTGTAACCTCCCGCGGATCATCGACAGACGGTGCGACCTCCAGCAGGCGCACATTGCTGACCATGTGCGTCACGCGGGACAGCGGCTCCTCGGCGTAGTGTACGCCAGTGAGGATCTGTTCCACCCGCTTGCCGAGCGTCCATTTGTCCTCGTCAAACCAGGAGATGCCTTCGCCCTGACGGGTGTTCTCCTTATCCGCGTGCTGCCCGAACTTCACGTTCCGCCGGATCGGCATGAAGTAGACGAGGTCTTCCGCCAGCAGGTCGAGCCATTCCTTGAACTGCCGCTGATCCAGCAGGTCGGCTTCGTGGTACAGGAACTCCTCAATCTCCTGTTTCAGTTCGTACCAGGCAAGGCCACGGCGCGCTGCGGGACGCTCCATCGTCTGTCCCATCACTCGGCTGCCTGTTGCGCGTGCGGGCGGTCGCGGCCGAGCAGGGAGTCCCAGTTGTCGCCCTTCAGATAGCGAGCATAGACACGGTAGTAGTTACGCGGTGTCTGGTCGGTGATCTGCAGGCTGACGTCGCCCGGCACCGGATCGTTGGTCTTGTACTCGCCCATCGACGCCTGGTAGTTGAACGGATAGCGGCGGGCGATGGTGCCGGTGCTGGCCTTTGTCGCGTAGAGCCAGTTCTCCATGTCATCCTGCTCAGTCATGCCGGCCGGACCGGAGTAGCGCATGTAGAAGTGCCGCAGCACGTCCTTCACCTCGGCCGGGGCGTCGGCATCGACCAGGAAGAAACGCCAGGCTTCCGTCTCGGTCGGACTGTGCGGGTGCCAGACGCAAAGCCCGCGCGGCTGGCGGCCGTGATAGGCGGTGTTCGGGAACAGGTTGCCGGTGAACGGTAGCAGCCGCGCCTTGCCGCCCAGGCGGCGGCGCCGCTCCTCAAAGCAGTGGCGGAAATATTCGTCCACGATAGGGTAATGAGCGTAGGAGGAACTGTATTTGGACTGCTCCGGCATCAGTACGCTGTGCATGCCGTGGCCCTGCGGGAATCCCACCCAGACATGCTGGCCGTTGGTGTATTCGTTGTCACGCCGCCCTGACTGGCCGCGCTGGCCGCTGGGGCCGATGCCGATGATGTCCACCGAGCGATGCGACGGGTTGTGATAGGTATCGCCCAGGAAGTTTTCGGCAGCGAATTTCCAGTTCGACGGCAGGAGCCATTTGTGCACGCCGATGACTTCCGATCCGCCCGGCCGCCCGTCGCGGCAATCCAGCACCTGATCCAGGTGATCCACCGCACCGCCGAGGTAGGTCATGAAGTTCGGCGCGTCCGGATCCCAGGACGCCCAGACTGTGCCCTTGTAGATGTGCAGCCTCGGCACCTCGATC
The DNA here is from genome assembly GCA_035606775.1 of Acetobacteraceae bacterium. Taxonomy (GTDB): domain Bacteria; phylum Pseudomonadota; class Alphaproteobacteria; order Acetobacterales; family Acetobacteraceae; genus Rhodopila. The sequence continues at coordinate 3,171 of DATNEJ010000196.1, forward strand.
AGCGACCATTCGGCGCGGTTCAGGGTGCCTTCGTACATCACGCGGTACAGCGGAACGCCTTGCAGCTTGCCGTCGGTGGTATAAGACCAGGAGTGATATGGGCAGACGAACAGAGACGTGTTGCCTTGCTCGTAGCGGCAGACCTTCATGCCACGGTGACGGCACGAGTTCAGGAAGACATGCACTGCCCCGCGGGAGTCCCGGCACAGGATCACGGATTCCTCGCCCATGCGGGAAACGAAGAAGTCGCCGGGCTTGGGGATCTGGCTTTCGTGGCCCACGAACAGCCAGGCCCGGGTGAACAGCTTTTCCAGTTCCTCGCGATAGAAATCCGGGGAGACGAAGATCTCCCGGCTGATCATGCCGCGTTCGACATCGATCATCTGGTCGATCGGCAGGGGTGACGTCATCCGCCGTTCCTCCTGTTATGAACGCCGCGACGGCTGACGCGGGTCCCGCTGGCACGAAAACCTACCATGACTGGGACCGGATACCAGGGTCGCGCTGTATCCGGCTATGCTGGTGGGGCGCCGAAGCGGTCAGCCCATTCCGCGGCGGTGAACGTCTCCCCGAAACTGTCGGCGATTTCGGGCAGCATGGCCGAATTCCATTCCGTCCATTCGGAAACCATGCGGTCGAACAGCGGCTGGCGCCGATGCTTCAGGTTGGCCCGCTCGCGCGGGTCGTCGGCGACATTGAACAGAAAGGTGTTGTCGCGGATCTTGAGATACTTGAAATCGCCGCTTCGCATGGCCTGCTGCGCGTTCGTCTTGTACCGCCAGAACAGGGTGCGGGGCTGAGCTTCGCGCTGGCCGGACAGGACCGGCAGCAGGCTGATGCCATCCGGCGGGTGGTCCGGATCGGGCATAGTCCCAGCCGCTTCCAGCAAGGTCGGGAACCAGTCCATCGTCGCCGTCACCTGGGCGCTGGCGCGGCCGGGCGGGATGCGGGCCGGCCAGCAGATCAGCGCGGGAACACGCAGGCCGCCTTCCAGCAACTCGGTCTTTACGCCGGTGAACGGCCAAGTGTCGGAGAAGCGCTCGCCGCCGTTGTCGCTGGTGAAGATGACGATGGTGTTATCCACAATGCAATTGGTGTCCAGCGCTTGCAGCACCCGGCCGATCTGCAGGTCCATCGCCTGGACCATGCGGACATAGGTCCGCTGGGAGCCGCCATCAAAGTGGCGCAGCCGGGTGCCGCGCAGCCGCTCCGATTCCGCCTGGTCGCCCGGCGCTTCCCACGGCCAGTGCGGCGCAGTGAAGTGCAGGCTGAGCAGGAACGGCCGAGTGTTGCGCGCATAGGTGTTGATCGCGTCGACGGCGCGATCGCCCAGAAGGTCCGTCAGGTAGCCGGCTTGCTGGATGGGTATGTCGCCGTCCCACAAATCATCCTGCCCGCGTGGATTCTGGTGGGTGTAATAGTCGACCGCGCCACTGCGGATGCCCCAGAAATGCTCGTAGCCGCTCTGCAACGGGCCGAATTTCGGCAGCATGCCCAGGTGCCATTTGCCGATCAGCGTCGTGCCGTAGCCGGCTTTGCGCAGCAGGGACGGCAGCGTGGGGTGATCCGGCGGCAGACCAACCTCGGTCTTGCCGGCGAGTGGCTCCTCGAGGCCCAGCGGCAACCGGTACTGATAGCGGCCGGTGATCAGCGCCAGACGGGTGGCCGAACAGACGGCGGAGTTGGCGTAGGCCTGGGTGAAACGCACGCCGCTTTCGGCGATGCGGTCGATATTCGGTGTGGTGAATTCCCGGCGTCCGCAACAGGATATGTCCGCGTAGCCGAGGTCGTCGGCCATGATGAAGACGATGTTCGGCGGCTTCGCATTCATGCGCGCCGCTCCGTTCGATCTGGCATCCGCCGCAATGGTGCGTCTTCGATGACCATCGCCTATTCCCCCCTGGACCCTCGCTCGTAGACGATCACGTTGAACCCGTGGCCGACCGGATGCCAACCCCGCACCGCAAAGGCGGCTCGCATCGCGGCCACCGCGCTGCGGCTGGCGGCGTCTTGCTCCAACAACGCCAGCACGACGCGCCTGAACGGGGCGACGCGGGCACGGATGTGGTTGGGCGTATCGTTCGGGCCGATCAGCAGCAGGCGCAGGGCAGGGGGCGACTCAAGCACGAAGGCACCGACGATGCCGACACCGTCGTTGCCGCGCGGCAGCAGCACGATGCCGTCCTGCACAAGCTGAGCGGCCGCGGCGGCGGTGATGCGCGCCGGCTGCATGGTTTCTGGGCGTGTCAGCAACCCGCCGATTCCCGCCGCCTGGACCAGCAGAACGGCACCGGCAGCCGCATGCCGGACACGTGCGGGCAGGCTGCCGATCGCACCGGCCAGGAGCAGGGCGATGAACGGCGAGGCGAATGCCAGATAGCGCAACTCGATCGGTGTGTTGTCGAAAATGAACCCCAGCGCCAGAAGGCCAGCCGGTGGCGCTCCGGCCGCCAGGGCCAGCGGCAGCCACGCCGAGCGCCACTGCCGGACGATCAGGACGGCCAGCATCAGCAGCACGCTCGCCAGCGTGGCTGACGCCAGGGCGCGAGCACTGCCGCCTGCATAGAGTGGCAGGCCACCGAACACGGTGGCGGCCATATAGCGGGCCAGGCGAACAAGGCTCGTCAGCCAATGGAAGGGTGGGAACTGCCCTGTGCGCGCGTTGCGCTGCACCACGAAAAACCAGAGATCGGCGAGCAGGAACGGAACCAGAGTGCCGATCGTCGCCGCGGATCGCCATCGCTGCACGCGATCGGCGTTGCCGCACTGGTTCCGGTGCAGATCCTTGCACACCCACCATGCGGTCATGGTACCCGTGACGAACAGCGCCAGGTAGTTCGTCAGCACCGCGCCACCGAACAGCGCACCGGCTGCCGCCCGGTCCCGGATCCGGCCGCGTTGCCCCCACGCCCACCCCAACAGAGTCAGCAATTGCGCCAGTGCGAAGTTGCGGGCGATGGCACCTGTATAGGCAAAACCATAGCAACCCAGGGTCAGTAGCATGGCCAGCGCGGGCGGCGCGGACATTCGGCGAGCGATGCTGCCAACCGCAGCCAGCGCGCCCAGGCTAAATGCCACCGACAGCAGCCGAGCGGCGGTGAGTCCGTTGCCGGTTGCTTGCCGCCACAGGCCGACGATCCAGAAATACAGCGGCGGATGCACATCCGTTCTTCGGAGATCCACCGCGATCTGGGTAAATCCCACATGGCCGGTGAGCAGATGTTGTGCCGTGCCGGCGGGAAACACGCCTTGTGGCCAGTCCGGCCGCGGCGTGCCAGCGGTCAGAAAGAGCGTGTACTGCTCATCATATTCGGCACTCCGAAGCTGAGCGGACGCGCCCAGCACCAGCACTGCCAGCAGCAACACTGCCCAGCATCGCCGGTTTCGGAGGGTATTAACCAAGCGTTCAGGACTCGTCACGCACCATGGCAGCGTATCGGTGAAACCTTAACGGAATGCTATGCTCGACGCCGCTTTATCGCCGGGGACAGACGACGCCAACCGGCTCGGCCATCAGACCTTTTCGGTGGTGGTGCCGGTGTTCAACGAAGCCGAGGGTATCGCGGCGTTTCACGCCCGTCTGACACATGTCATGGCGCCCCTGGTCATGACTCCCCTGGCAACGTGGGAAGCGATCTACGTTGATGACGGCAGCACCGACGCCACTTCCGCCGTGCTGCACGCGCTGCGCAAGACGGACGCCCGCATCGCCCTGATCCGCCTGTCCCGCAATTTTGGCAAGGAAATCGCCACGACCGCGGGTCTCGACCACGCTGGGGGCGACGCCGTTATTGTGATCGACGCCGATCTGCAGGACCCGCCGGAGGTCATTCCCGCCCTGGCGGCGGCCTGGAGGACCGGCTTCGACATGGTCTACGGGCGTCGGCGCACCCGCCCGGGGGAAACCCGGCTCAAGCGCGCCACCGCCCACCTGTTCTACCGGCTGATGCGCCATGCCGGCCATGTGCGCCTGCCGGAGGACGGCGGCGATTTCCGTCTCATGAGCCGCCGCGTCGTCGATGCGGTGCGGCAGTTGCGCGAGCAGCACCGGTTCATGAAGGGCCTGTTCGCCTGGGTCGGCTACCCGACCACCTATGTGCTGTACGACCGCGCGCCGCGCCATGCGGGA
>DATNEJ010000213.1:0-2563 GCA_035606775.1 Acetobacteraceae bacterium
AGCTGCGCGAGAGCTTGCGGCGCGCGCCGGGAATGGCCCCGGATTGCCCCCGGCCCTGCGGGAAAACTCCTCCCCCACATCGCACGTCAGCGGCACGACGCGTGACCCAGAACGATAGGCCTCCGGCGCACTGGCCGGGCCCCGGGAAGGTGCCCGCACATCGTTTCGATGAGCGAAACAAGAGGATCGGCTGCCTGTTCGGCGCCCATCCTCGGTCCGTTGCCGTGGCCGGCGGCGTGGACCTGATCACAGCAGGCATACCGAAGAAATCGAAGCCGAGAGCGGACGGGAACCCGGCCGCTGACTGGCGTCCCGCCGTTCGGCACCCATGGTTGGCTCGACAGCAGCGACGCGCACCGGAGGCCGGCAACGTGCGGCCGGACCGACCGGTGCCACCGCAGCGGCGGAAGTGCATTCGTCCTGGAAGGATAGTCCCGGCGATCAGCCCGCCGCCCCGGCCCCCAGCGCCCGCACCCCCAGCACGTGGGCGATCGCGAAGGTCAGGTCCGGCCGGTTCAGCGTATAGAAGTGGAATTCATCCACCCCAGTGGCCTGCAGCAGCCGCACCTGCTCCGCCGCCACCACCATGCCGACCATCCGGCGGGTGTCAGGATCGTCTTCCGTCCCCTCGAACAGGCGCCCCATCCAGGGCGGCATGCTGGCGCCACACAAGGCGGAGAACCGCGCCGCCTGCGCGAAATTCGACACCGGCATGATCCCCGGCACGATCGGCGCGGTGATGCCGGCCGCCAGGCAGCGATCCAGGAACCGCAGGTAGACATCCGTATCGAAGAAATACTGCGTGATCGCCCGGGTGGCGCCGGCGTCCAGCTTGCGCTTCAGGTTGTCCAGGTCCGCCCCGGGACTGGAAGCCGCCGGATGCACCTCGGGATACGCCGCCACGGAGATCTCGAAATCCGCCACTTTGCGCAGCCCAGCCACCAGATCGGCCGCGAACGGATAGCCCCCGAGATGCGGCGCATACGCCTCCCCAGGCGGCGGGTCTCCGCGCAGGGCGACGATATGGCGGACCCCGGCCTGCCAGTACTGCCCGGCTACCGCATTCACCTCCGCCTGCGTCGCCCCGACGCAGGTCAGGTGGGCGGCGGGCACCAGCGCCGTCTCCCGCACCAGGCGGGCCACCGTGGCATGGGTACGCGCCTGCGTGCTGCCGCCCGCGCCGTAGGTGACCGAAACAAAGCGCGGCCCCAGCGGCGCCAGGCGCCGGATGCAGGCCCAAAGCTGCTGCTCCAGCGCCTCGGTCCGCGGCGGAAAGAACTCGAACGAGAGCTTGGGCGCCGGATGTTCGGCACCCCGCATCGGCAGGCCGGCGAGGCGCGGCCCCGTGAGCCAGCGCTGCAAGGTCGGTGGCGGATCGAGCGAGTCGTTCATCCTTGACCCTTTCCCGGAAACGCCCCCCGACGCAAGCGGAGAGTTCCGTTGCAAGCCCATCGGCCATGCCCGAGCGTGATTCGCAGGCGGAACTGCCGGCGCTTCCATCCCCACCGATCAGGCTCTAGGATCGCTCACGGAAAGCTTAGCCGCCGGTGGTTTCATCGACGCGGCCGGGCGGCCATGTGTTGCTTGTTCTGGATTCGGTCGGTCATCGGTCGTATCCGGTTCTTGGCCCGAGGAACCTGATGCAAGCCGTTACCCGTCCCCATCCCCGCCTCGTTCGGGCCTTGCACCTCTTGTTGCTAACGGGACTCCTGGCGATCGGCCTGAGTGCCTGCGCCACGCCGCCGCCGGCCAGCGATCCGGACGCGCTAGCCGATTTCAAGGAGACGAACGACCCGCTGGAGCCGACCAACCGCGTCTTCTACGCGATCAATAACGGCATCGACACCGTGATCCTGAAGCCCGCGGCCCAGGCGTACCGCTTCGTGGTGCCGTCCCCGATGCGCAACGGCATTCACAATATGATCAGCAACCTGGCCACGCCGGTGCAGCTTTCCAACGACATGCTGGAAGGCAAGCCGCGGCGCGCCGGCGACACCACGATGCGCTTCCTGATCAACACCACCGTAGGCGTGCTGGGCATCTTCGACGTTGCCAAGCGTTGGGGCTATCCCAACCACGACGCCGATTTTGGCATGACCCTGGCCAGTTGGGGCGTTCCCGAAGGCCCCTTTCTCTTCCTCCCCGTGCTCGGCCCCACCGATCCGCGGGATGCCGGCGGGTTCGGCGTCGATATCGCCATGGACCCGTTCACCTGGGTCGGCCAGGGCACCGCCGTTACCGTGCTCAACTGGACCAAGTTCGGCCTGAACGCGCTGGACCAGCGGGAACGGGTGCTGGGCACGATCGACGAGATCAAGAAGACCGCGCTCGATCCCTACGCGACGTTCCGCAGCCTCTATCGCCAGCACCGCCAGGGCCAGATCGACACGATGCGCAACGACAACCGGGCCACCATCCCCGTCTGGTTCCCGCAGCCGGCCACACCGGCCGCCGACCAGACGGCCCGCTGACCGGAGAACACAACCGCATGCGATACCGACGCCAATTCCTGACCATTCCCGCCGGCCTGCTGCTGGCCGGCGCGATCCCCGCAGGGGGCGCC
>DATNEJ010000242.1:0-18385 GCA_035606775.1 Acetobacteraceae bacterium
CACCACGCTCTACGCCGATGTGTTCACGGTGGAGACGGATCGGGAGGGGCGGATCGTGCTGCCGGACGAGCTGATAGCGCACGCGAAACTGACCGAAGCCGTGGTGTTCATGGGGCTGGGCAGGATGTTCCAGATCTGGGAACCCCAGGCCGCCGAACGTCGCCGCGCCGAGGCACGCGAGCGCACCAGCCGCAACCGCCTGACCCTGCGGACCGAGGTCGGAATGAGTCGGCCCGTGCCGCGCGCCGCCGCCCAGGCCGGCGACGGCACTCCCGACGCCGGTGGAGCGGCGCCATGAGCGGCCATGTTCCCGTCATGTTGCGCGAGGTTTTGCAATCGTTGGCGCCGGCGGATGGCGGCATCTACCTGGACGGCACGTTCGGTGGCGGCGGCTATGCCGAGGCGATCCTGCGGGCTGCGGAATGCACGGTCTGGGCGATCGACCGCGACCCCGATGCCATCGCCCGCGGCGCCAGTCTTGCCCAGCGCTTCCCGGGCCGCCTGCACCTGCTGCAGGGCCAGTTCGGCGACATGCTGGGCCTGCTGGCGGGCGCCGGAGTCACCGCGCTCGACGGCGTGGTGCTCGACCTCGGCGTTTCCTCGTTCCAGATCGACGATCCTGCCCGGGGCTTTTCCTTCCGTGCCGACGGTCCGCTGGACATGCGCATGAGAAAGCATGGGATCAGCGCCGCCGACCTGGTGAACACGCTGGGCGAGCGGGAGCTGGCCGATCTGCTGTTCGCGTTCGGGGAAGAGAGGGCGTCGCGCCGGATTGCCCGCGCGATCGTTGCCGCACGCAGCGAGGCGCCGATTGCCACGACCGGCCGCCTTGCTTCGGTGATCCGCGGCGTGCTGCGGCCCGACCGATCGGGGATCGACCCCGCGACGCGCAGCTTCCAGGCCCTGCGCATCAGGGTCAACGACGAGTTGGGGGAGATCGAGCGGGCGCTTGCCCAGGCTGCGCGCCTGCTGCGGCCCGGCGGCAGACTGGTGGTTGTGGCGTTTCACAGTCTCGAGGATCGGATTGTGAAGCGCTTCATGGGCCATGCGGCGGGCCGCGCGCCGTTGCCCTCCCGCCACGATCCCAGAAGCCTAGATGTGCGCCCCGGCCCGTCGTTCCGTCTGGTGACACCGGGGGCGCTTCGTCCATCCGACGCCGAAGCCGCCGCCAATCCGCGGGCACGCAGCGCTCGCCTGCGCGCGCTCGCCTGCGTTTCCGCCCCCGGCGAGCAAAGCATCGCACCATGATCCGTCCCTTGACCTGCCTGACGTTCCTGGTGGCCTGCGGATCGGGCCTGTATCTCTACCAGTCGAAGCATCAGGTGCAGCTACTCGACCGGCAGATCGAAAAGGCGGTGCATGAGACGGATGCGCTGCGTGAACAGAGTCGAGCACTGCGTGCAGAATGGATGCTGCTGAACGATCCGGAGCGGCTGCGTCAGTTTGCCGACGAATATCTTTCCCTGAAGCCGATCATGCCCACCCAGTTCACCAGCATGGCGGAGCTGGATTCACGCCTGCCGCCGCCGACGCCCAATCCGCCACCGGCAGAGGTGCCGGTGGCCGCGGCGAGTGACGCCGCACCGCCCGACGCAGCCACGGTCGCTGCCGCTGCGCCTGCCACCGCGGATGCCGATGCAACCGCCTCTGCCGATGCGCCGGCGGGAGCCGCGACGGCGGACGCTGGCGGGGATGAAGCGCCGCCTGCTGTCGCGGATCAGGATCTGCCCGTGCCGCCGCTGCCGGCCGCGCCGACCGCGGTTGCGTCGGCGCCGTCCGCGCCTCGGGTCGCCGAACACAAATCCACGCCGCCGGCAGCCGGGAGGCCCGATACAGCGGTCGCATCGGTGCCCCGCCAGGCGGAGCCGCGTTCGGCGCGGGCCGAACCGCAGAGGCAGGAATCGCGATCGCCGGAACCGCGCGTCGCGGAAGCCCGGCCGGCTACCTTGCGGCCGATCGAATTGCGGCCTTCCGAAACCCGCACCGCGGCAGCTTCACCCAGCCGCCCGCCTGTCCGCACGTCGGCGCCACTGCCGGTTGCGCATCCGATGCCCTCCGGCGGCTCGTTGCTGGGTATGGCCCGTGGTGCCAACCCGCCTGTGCCGCTGCCCAGGCCGACGCCGGTCAGCGTCAACGAATGGAACTAGAGCCGAGCCGTTGGTCATGAGCGACCCGAAGGACACCGTCCCGCCGCCCGACTCCCCGCCGCTGAATGGCGGCAGGTTCGGCAGGCCGGCGTTCCGCCGGGGCGCGGCGCGGGCGGATGCCGTGCCGCGCATGGAAAACGTCCGCGTCACCGCGCCCGATCTGCAACGCCGGGCGGCCATGGAAAAGACGCGCGGCCGCCTGGTAATCACCTCCGCCGGCTTCGTCGTGCTGTTCATGGGCGTTGTGGTGAAGCTCGCACTGGCGACGATCATCATGCCGCTGGCGCCGCACCGCGTGGAGCGGTCGATCGCCGACATCGTCGCCGCGGAGCCGCGGACGCCGATTGAGGCGGGGGTCCCCGGCCAGCGTGCCATGATCACCGACCGCAACGGTGAGCCTTTGGCCGTGTCGCTGCCGACCGTTTCAGTGTTCGCCGATCCGCGGCAGATCGTCGATCCGGCGGAAGCTGCGCGCAAGCTGAAGACGGTGCTGCCGCGCCTGGACGAGGATCGCGCGCGCACACGACTCTCAAGCGACAAAAAGTTCGTCTATCTCGAACGCCAGATTACGCCGCGCGAGGAACTGGCCATCAACAACCTGGGAATCCCCGGCATCGATTTTCAGCCCACCCAGGAGCGCCACTATCCGCTGGGCCGTGTCGCCGCACAGGTGCTGGGCGGCGTGGACGTTGATGAGAACGGCGTGGCCGGAGTCGAGGCGTATTTCGACAAGCGGCTGCGCACCGACCCCGATCCGTTACGATTGTCGATCGATGTGCGTGTGCAGGCGGTGGTGCGTGAGGAACTGTCGGCAGCGAAGGAAACCTTCCAGGCGATCGGTGCCTGCGGCATTGTCATGGACGTGGACACCGGCGAAGTGCTTGCGATGGTCAGCCTGCCGGACTACGACGCGAACGATTTCCGCACGACGCCCGCCGACGACCGGTTCAATCGTGCCGTCACGGGCATGTACGAGCCAGGCAGCACGTTCAAATTGCAGACCGCGTCGATGGCGCTGGACTCCGGCCTCGTGCATATCTGGGACGAGTTCGACGCTTCCAAACCAATTCATATAGGCCGCTTCACCATTACCGACTTTGAAGGCAAGCACCGTTGGCTCTATCTGCCCGAAGTGCTGGCCTACTCGTCCAACCTCGGCGCCGCGCACATCGCGGTCACGATCGGCGGCGAGCGTCAGCGCGCCTTTCTGAAAGCCATGGGCATGTTCGGTCGGGTCGGCATCGAACTGCCGGAGGCCGGCCGGCCGATCGTGCAGCCGGCATCGGCCTGGAAAGAGGTCGTGACCATGACGGTGGGGTTCGGCCACGGCATCTCGGTCTCTCCGTTGCATGTAGTGCGCGGCACGGCGGCCATCGCCAATGGCGGCATTCTGCCGAAGCCAACCATTCTTGCTCGGCCGCCGGATACCGACCCGGAGGGAAAGCGGGTCATGCAGACCTCAACTTCCGATATCATGCGCAAGCTGATGCGCCTTGTGGTCACCAACGGGTACGGCAAGCCCGCGGAGGTCGCCGGCTATTATCCCGGCGGCAAGACCGGCACCGCCGAAAAGGTCGGCGGGCATGGCTACCGCAAGCACGCCAACGTGGCTGCGTTCATGAGCGTCTTTCCGATGAACGCACCCCGTTACGCTGTGTATATGATGTTGGACGAGCCGCACGGCAACAAGAGCACCTACGGCTACGCCACGGCCGGTTGGGTGGCGGCGCCGGCGGCGGGCAAGGTGATCGCGCGCATCGGGCCGATCCTGGGGCTGTTGCCGGATACGCAGGATGCGGCTGCGATCAACGCGTCCCTGTTCATCCCGCTGCAGCCAGGCAGGCCGCCGGGGGCGGTGGCGCGGGGGCCGAACACGGCCGGGTCGCTGCACGACGCCGCCGCCCGGTCGGCCAGCGCGCACGGCAAAGCGGGGCTGACGGTGCCGGCAACCGTGCTGCCGCCGGCCGTCAGCCGCCCGTCCTCGCGCGGCCGTCGCGAGGAGACCCGGGCAAAGCCGCATGACGGTTCGGCGGAGGCGCGGATCAACGAAGCAGTTCGCGAGACCGTCGCCGCGCCGGTGGTGCCCGTCTCCTCGGCAGCCGGCGTTGCGGCTCGCTGAGATCATGCGCCAGATCGCCGACACGCCAGGTGCGCCGCGCCAGACGATCCCCTGGATCGCACAAGGCGCAGTGCAGCCGGACGCCCTGGCCGGGCTGGAGATCGCCGGTGTCACCGCGGACAGCCGCCAGGTCGTGCCGGGTGATCTGTTCGCCGCGCTGCCGGGTGTGCGTGCCGATGGACGCGCGTTCATCGCTGATGCGGTGGAGCGCGGCGCGGTCGCCATTCTTGTCCCGCCCGACACGGCGTGGCCTCCGGGCGTGCCGCCGCGGCCGATGATCGTCGATGCCGAACCGCGCCGCCGGCTGGCGCAGATCGCTGCTGTCCTGGCCGGCCCGCAGCCGCAGACCGTGGTCGCGGTGACCGGAACCAACGGCAAGACGAGCACGGTGGAATTCCTGCGCCAGCTTTGGCAGTCCGCCGGACTGCGTGCGGCCAGCCTCGGCACACTCGGCGTGATCGCTCCGGATTTCGATCCGGGTCCGGGCCTGACCACGCCCGATCCGGTCAGCCTGGCCGAAACGCTTGCGGGGCTTGCCCGCCACGGCATCACGTCCGCAGCGATGGAGGCCTCGTCGCATGGGATCGATCAGTGCCGGCTTGACGGTGTACGGCTCGCCGCCGCGGCGTTCACCAACCTGACGCGCGATCATCTCGACTATCACGGCACACTGGCTGCCTACAGGGCAGCGAAGCTGCGGCTGTTCAACACGCTGCTGCCCAAAGGCGCGCCGGTTGTCGCGCATGCCGATATGGAGGTGGAGACGCTGACAGCCTTGCGCAGCATTGCGCAGGCGCGCGGGTTCGATTTCCGCACCGTCGGCGAAAGCGGCGCGCAGTACCGGCTTTTGCGCGTGGAACCGCGCGCCGATGGTCAGGATCTGCTTGTGCAGGCCGGTGGCGCTGCGAGAGACGTGGCGCTTAATCTGCTCGGCCGTTTTCAGGTCGACAATGCGTTGGTGGCCGCCGCTTTGGCCGAGGCACTGGGTCTGGGTGACGCGCTGGATCGGATTCCCGGTCTGAGTGGTGTAAGCGGCCGGATGGAACTGGCGGCGCGGTTGCCGAACGGCGCCGCGGCCTATGTCGATTACGCCCACACGCCCGACGCGCTGGAGCGCCTGCTGACCGCGTTGCGTCCGCACACCACGGGACGCGTGCACGTGGTGTTCGGTGCCGGCGGCGATCGTGACCGCGGCAAGCGGCCGTTGATGGGCCAGGCTGCCGCGCGTTTGGCGGACGCCGTGATCGTGACCGACGATAACCCGCGCACGGAGGATCCAGCCGTCATCCGGGCCGCGATCATGGCCGCGTGCCCGGGCGCACGGGAGATCGGCGACCGGGCGCGTGCGATCGAGGCGGCACTGAACGATCTGGCGCCTGGCGATGTTCTGGCGGTGGCCGGCAAGGGCCACGAGCAGGGGCAGACCATCGGCACCACGGTGATCCCGTTCGACGATGTCAGCGTCATCCGCCGGCTGGCGGGGGTCGCATGACGCCGCTTTTCACCGCGAGCGAGCTTATGGAGGCCACGGGCGGCACACTTGCCGCCCCGTTCTCCGCCGCTGGCGTCTCGATCGACACGCGCACGCTGAAGCCCGGTGAGATGTTCGTGGCGCTGGTCGGCGAAGGGCGCGACGGGCACGTCTTCGTTGCCGACGCCATCGCCAAGGGCGCGGCGGGCGCGATGGTGCACAAGGATGTGCCGGGCACCGACAGGAGGCTGCTGGTCGACGACACCTTGGCCGGCCTCGCCCGCCTCGGCGGTTTTGCCCGGCAGCGCTTCACCGGCCAGGTCCTCGCGGTCACCGGCAGCGTCGGCAAGACCACGACCAAGGAGATGCTGCGCACGGCCCTCGGCGCGTTCGGCACAACCCATGCGGCGGTCGCGTCCTACAACAACCACTGGGGCTTGCCGCTTACTCTTGCGCGCGTGCCGAAGGACGCCCGGTACTGTGTCGTCGAGATCGGCATGAACCATCCCGGCGAGATCGCCCCCTTGGCCCGCCTTGCGCGTCCGCATGTCGCGGTGATCAGCGCCATCGAGAAGGCGCATATCGGCCATCTGGGTTCCATCGAGGCGATCGCTGACGAGAAGGCGGCGATCATGCAGGGTCTTGAACCGCATGGGGTCGCCGTGCTGCCGGCTGACTCGCCGCATTACGCGCGGCTTCGCGCCGCTGCCGGTGCCGCACGGATCATCTCCTTCGGAACAGGTCCTGCCGCGGACGTGCGTCTGGTTGAGATCGACGCGGATGCAGACGGGTCCCGCCTGCTGATCGAGGCGGCCGGCCACGAGATACGCATGCGGCTGAATGCGCCGGGCGCGCACATGGCCATGAACGCGGCGGCGGCGCTGGCCGCGGTCCTGGCGCTCGGCCTTGATCCGGTGCGTGCAGCGGGCGCTCTGGAGACATTTTCGCCGATTGCAGGCCGCGGCACCCGCCGCGTCGTCGCGATGCCGGCAGGCGCTGTCCTGCTGCTGGACGAAAGCTACAACGGCAATGGCGCATCAATGCGCGCCGCACTGGAGGTATTGCGCCTGCAGCCGGCTCGACGCCGGGTTGCCGTGCTGGGCGATATGCTCGAACTGGGTGCCGATGGACCAGCCGAACACGCCGCGCTTGCGGCGTCGGTGGTGCGATCGGTTGATAGATTATTCGTTTGTGGATCTTTGATGCGCCATTTGTTTGATGCCGTGCCCGCCTCTTTGCGGTGCGCGCATACTGTCGATTCAACCGCATTGGCACCGCTCGTTGCCGCCTCGCTCACCGACGGCGATGCCGTCCTGGTGAAAGGCAGCCTCGGGAGCCGGATGAAGCAGGTCGTGGACGCACTCGACGCCATGGTCGCGCCGTCTGCATCGGCCGGAAACACCGGCCTGGCTGGAGCGGCCTGATGCTTTACAACCTCGCACGTCCATTCGCCGACCAGTTCTTCCTGTTCAATCTGGCGCGCTACATCACGTTCCGCGCCGGCGCCGCGTGCCTGACCGCGCTGATTGTCAGTTTCGTATTGGGGCCGGCGCTGATCCGATGGCTCAAGGCGACGCAGCGCCAGGGACAGCCGATCCGGGAAGACGGGCCGCAGCGCCATCTGATCGAAAAGAAGGGCACGCCGACGATGGGCGGGCTGCTGATCCTGTCGGCGCTGTCGATCTCCACATTGTTGTGGGTTGATCTGCTCAACGGCTACGTGTGGGCGGCCTTGTTCGTCACCTGGGGCTATGGCGCGCTGGGTTTCTGGGACGACTATCTGAAGATCAGCAAGCGCAATACGCGCGGCGTGCCGGGCCGCATCAAGTTGGCCATCCAGGCGCTGATCGGTTTCGCCGCGGCGGTCTGGATCACGTCCCTGGCGCGCGGTCCGCTGGGCACGTCGTTGACGATTCCCGTGTTCAAGGAAGTGGCGATCCAGCTTGGCTGGTTCTTTCCGGTCTTCGGCATGCTGGTGATGATGGGGGCGTCGAACGCGGTCAATCTGACAGATGGGCTGGACGGGCTCGCGATCGTCCCGACGATGATCACCGCCGGTGTCTTCGCGCTGATCGCCTATCTGGTCGGCAACCGCATCTTCGCCGATTACCTGCAACTGCACCCCGTCGCCGGCGCGGGCGAACTCGCCGTGTTCTGCGCGGCGCTGGTCGGTGCCGGCATGGGATTCCTGTGGTTCAACGCACCGCCTGCCGCCGTCTTCATGGGCGATATCGGCAGCCTCGCCCTGGGCGGTGCGCTCGGCGCCGTCGCGATGGCAACCAAGCACGAAATCGTCCTGATGATCGTCGGCGGCCTGTTCGTCGTGGAGACCGTCTCCGTCATCATCCAGGTGTTCTGGTACAAGCGAACCGGCACCCGCGTCTTCCTGATGGCACCGTTGCATCATCATTTTGAAAAGAAGGGATGGGCAGAACCGACGATTGTCATTCGATTCTGGATCATATCGATGATCCTGGCGCTGGTCGGTCTGGCGACCTTGAAGATCCGATGACCCGGTTTCCATCAGACCTGTTCGCCGGCCAGCGCTTCATGGTCGTCGGTCTCGGGAAGAACGGCTTGCCGGCGGCACATGCGCTGGCTGCCATGGGCGCGGCGGTGGAGGCGTGGGACGACAAGCCGGCCGCTCGCGCGGCGGCGTCGGATGTGATCTTGCGGGATCCATCGGCCGGCGATCCGGCCTGGGATGCGCTGATCCTGTCGCCCGGTATCCCGCACCGATTGCCTGCCCCGCATCCGGCCGCCGCGCGCGCCATTGCCGCGGGGGTGCCGATCCTGTCGGACACGGAACTGCTGTACCGGGCCGTGCGGCGCGCAGGGTCCCGCGCGCGGTTTGCCGGCATCACCGGCACCAACGGCAAATCCACCACCACCGCGCTGCTGGCGCACATCCTGGAAGGCGCGAGTTTGGCTACTGCCGCGGGCGCGAACCTCGGCCCTGCGGCACTGTCGTTGCCGCTGCTGCCGGACGAGGGTGTCTATGTCCTGGAGATGTCGTCCTACATGTTGGAGCGACTCGCCACGCTCCGCTTCGATGCGGCGGCGATGCTCAATCTCAGCGCCGATCATATCGACCGTCACGGCGACATGGCGAGCTACGCCAGGGCCAAGCGGGCGATCTTCGACCGGCAGCGTGCGGGCGATCTGGCGGTGGTCGGGATTGACGATCCGGGCTCGCGGGACATGGCTGCGTGGCTCGATGCACAGCCCGCGCGCGTGGTGCGCGTTTCGGGCCTTGACCGGGCGGCGGAACGGAAGCGCGGTCCGGCGCTGCCCGGTTCGCACAACGCGCAGAACGCCGCGGCGGCGGCGGCGATGGCAGAGTTCTTCGGCGTGGATGCCGCCGGCATTGATCGCGGGCTGATGACCTTCCCGGGACTGCCGCACCGCCAGCAGCGCATCACGACGATCGACGGCGTCACGTTCATCAACGACAGCAAGGCGACCAACGCCGATGCCGCCGAACGGGCACTGGTCTGCTACGACCGGCTGATCTGGATCGCCGGCGGCATGGCGAAGGAAGGCGGGATCGAGCCGCTGGTGCCGCTGTTCCCTCGTATCGCCCGCACTTTGCTGATCGGCCGCGATGCGCCGGTCTTTGCGGCAACTCTGGCGGCGCATGGCGTTCCGCATGAAACCGTCGGCACTCTGGCGGAAGCGGTGCCGGCCGCCTTTGCCGCGGCGAAGGCCGATCATGCGCCGGTGGTGCTGCTGTCGCCCGCCTGCGCGAGCTGGGATCAGTTCACCGGATATGACCAGCGCGGCGACCGCTTCGCGGAACTGGCGCGCGGCCTGGCGCCCGCCGGCAGTGTGGGAGCGCGCTGATGCCCACCCTGTCGCGCGCCGATAATTCGCTGCTTGGCCGCTGGTGGTGGACGGTCGATCGCTGGACGCTGGGGGCGATCGGCATGCTGATCGGCTTCGGCTACATCATGATGCTGGCGGCAAGTCCGGCGGTGGCGGACCGCATCGGCGCCTCCCGCGACATGTTCATTCTCAAGCAGGTGATTTTCCTCGCGCTGGCCGGCGCGATCGTCGTGCTCGTTTCGCTGCTGTCGCCGCGCAACATCAAGCGCCTCGCGATCGCCGGCTGCCTGGTCGCGCTGGTCTTGACGGCGGCGACGATGGTGATCGGCGTGGAGATCAAGGGCGCGCGCCGCTGGATTTCGCTGCCCGGCATGTCGGTGCAGCCGAGCGAATTCCTGAAGCCGTGTTTCGCAGTGGTAGCGGCGTGGCTGATCAGTGAGGGCAAGCGGTCGCCACGTTTCCCGGGCATGATCATCTCCTGTGTCATCTTCGCGTTGATCGTGCTGCTGCTGAAATCGCAGCCGGACATCGGCATGCTCGCGGTCGTCACCGCCGTCTTCCTGACGCAGCTTTATGTGGGCGGTCTGAACCTGTTTCTGGTCGGCGCGGCGCTGGGCATGATCGGTGGGGGCTCGGTCATGGCCTACATCGTGTTCGCACACGTGCGCAGCCGCGTGGAGCGGTTCTGGGAAGGTACGGGCGACAACTACCAGGTCACCACCGCACTCGAAGCATTCGGCAATGGCGGGCTGCTCGGCCGCGGGCCGGGCGAGGGGCGGGTGAAGGACATTCTGCCGGATGCGCACGCCGATTTTGTCTACGCGGTCGCAGGTGAAGAATTCGGCATGCTGATCTGCCTGGTGATCCTGGCGGTCTTCGCGTTCATCGTACTGCGCGGCCTGCTGCGGCTGTTGAAGGAACAGGACCTGTTCATCGTGCTGTCCTGCACCGGACTGGTGACCGGCTTCGGGCTGCAGGCTTTCGTCAACATGGCCTCTACCCTGAAGCTGATACCGACCAAGGGCATGACCCTGCCGTTCATCTCCTACGGCGGTTCCTCTGCCGCCGCGATTGCCCTCGGCATGGGGATGCTGCTGGCGCTGACCCGGCGAAGGCACCGGGAGGACGGCACATGAGGGGGCCATCCGTGAAGCCGATCGTCATCGCCGCGGGCGGGACCGGCGGACATTTCTTCCCGGCGGAAGCGCTGACCGGCGAGCTCATCGCCCGCGGTGAGCGTGTCATCCTGATGACCGACGCAAGATCGGCCGGCCTGCGCAGCGCAGTGGGGCATGAGCAGCATGTGCTGCGCGGGGCCGGCATCGCCGGGCGCGGTGCGTTGCGCGGCGGCGCCGCGATGGTGTCCATGGGTGTCGGCATCGTACAGGCGCGCGCCATTCTGATGCGCCTCGGTGCCGGCGTGGTAGTGGCATTTGGCGGCTATCCCAGCGTGGCACCGGTGCTTGCCACGCGATTGCTGCGTCATCGGCCTTCGGTTGTGCTGCATGAACAGAACGCTGTTCTGGGGCGTGCCAACCGCTTTCTTGCCCGCCGCGCCGACAGGCTGGCGCTGAGCTTCGCGGCCACCGAGCGCGTGCCCGAGCGCACGACAACGGTCACGACCGGCAACCCGGTGCGCCCGGCGATCGCCGCGCTGTGCAGCGCCGGCTATGTCGCGCCGGCAGACCGCATCCGCGTCCTGGTGCTGGGCGGTTCCCTCGGCGCACGCATCTTCAGCGATGTCGTTCCCCCGGCGCTGGCCAGCCTGCCGGAGGCGCTCCGCAACCGGATCAGCGTTGTGCAGCAGTGCCGGCGGGAAGACCTGGAGCGGGTCCGCGCCGCCTATCAGGAGTCCGGAATCGCTGCCGAACTCGCGCCGTTCTTCAGCGATGTCGCGACCCGGCTGGTGATCGCGCATCTGGTGATCGCGCGGGCGGGTGCCTCCACCGTCGCGGAGCTGGCCGTGGCCGGCCGCCCATCAATCCTGGTGCCCTTACCGGGTGCGATCGATGACCATCAAACCGCCAATGCACGCGCACTCGCGACGGCCGGCGGCGCCTGGGTGATGCCGCAGCCCGAATTTACCGCCGACGCGCTGGCCGGGCGGCTTTGCGGCTTGCTGCCGGAACCTGGCCTGCTGGCCGGCGCGGCGCAGGCAGCGCGAAGCCAGGCACGCGCGGAAGCGACGAGCACGCTCGCGACGTTGGTGCAGAACCTCATGCGCCAGGAGGCTCGGCCATGAGGGCGTTGCCGCTTTCGATCGGCACGATCCACTTTGTCGGGATCGGCGGCATCGGCATGTCCGGCATCGCCGAGGTGCTGCACAACCTCGGTTACACGGTTCAGGGCAGCGACATCGCCGAGTCCGCGAACGTGCATCGCCTGCGCACCGCCGGAATCCCGGTCATGATCGGCCATGAGGCAGCAAACCTGGGCGATGCGCAGGTCGTCGTTGTCTCCACCGCCGTCAAGCACGACAACGCGGAAGTCGCGGCTGCGCGGGCCAGGCTGATTCCGGTCGTGCGGCGTGCCGAGATGCTGGCCGAGCTGATGCGACTGAAATGGTCGATCGCGATCGGCGGCACGCACGGCAAGACCACGACGACCAGCCTGATCGCTTCGGTACTGGAAACCGCGCATCTCGACCCGACCGTCATCAACGGCGGCATCATCAATGCCTATGGCACCAATACACGGCTGGGCGCCGGCGACTGGATGGTGGTGGAAGCGGATGAGAGCGACGGGTCGTTCCTGCGCCTGCCCGCTGTCATCGCGGTGGTCACCAATATGGACCCCGAGCACCTGGACCATTGGGGCACCGCGGAAGCGATGACGGCCGGCTACGACCAGTTCGTCGCCAACGTGCCGTTCTATGGTTTTGCCGTGCTGTGCATGGACCATCCGGCGGTGCAGCAGATGATCCCGCGGCTGTCGGACCGGCGCATCATCACCTATGGCTTCTCTCCGCAGGCTGACGTGCGCGCGGATCGCGTGGTGCCGGACAAGCTGGGTTCGACGTTTGAGGTCGTGGTTACCGACCGCGCGCGCAACCGGTCCCGCCGCATGGGGCCGTTCCGCCTACCGATGCTGGGCAGCCACAACGTGCAGAACGCCCTTGCGGCGATTGCCGTCGGCATCGAGATGGAGATCGACGATGCCACGCTGCGCAGCGCATTCCTGAGTTTCAAGGGCGTGAAGCGCCGCTTCACCAAGACCGGGGAGGCGGGCGGCATCACGGTGATCGACGATTACGGCCATCATCCTGTGGAGATCGCCGCCGTCCTGAAGGCCGCTCGCCAGGCTGGTGCGCGCGACGTGCTGGCTGTTGTGCAGCCGCATCGCTTTACCCGCCTGCAAACGCTGTTCAGCGAGTTCTGCACCTGCATGAACGATGCCGGAACGGTCATCGTCGCCGATGTGTATCCGGCCGGGGAAGCACCGATTCCCGGCGTTGACCGCGACGCGCTGGTGGAAGGGCTGCGCGCGCGCGGCCATCGCAGCGTGCTGGCACTGCCGGCGCCCGGGCGGCTTGCGGAAATGGTGCATGCCATCGCCAAGCCAGGCGACTTTGTAGTGTGCCTTGGCGCCGGATCGATCACGCAATGGGCGGCGGCGTTGCCCGCGGAACTCATGGCGCTGCGTGCCGGCAGCGTGCGGCGCGCGGCCGGAGGTGGCGGATGATGGCTGCCGAACGCCTCGCCGGTTTTGCCGATACGCTGCCGCCGTTGCGCGGACGGCTGCAGTTGAATGCCCCCCTGGCGCCGACGACCTGGTTTCGCGCGGGCGGCGCGGCGGAAGTCCTGGTGCGGCCAGCCGACGCGGAGGATCTCGCGCAATTCCTGCGGGCCCTGCCGCTCGATGTGCCGGTGCACGTGATCGGTGCCGGTTCCAACCTGATTGTTCGCGATGGCGGACTGCCCGGAGTAACCCTCCGCCTGGCGCGGGGATTCTCGGCGATCACCGCGGAGGCCGGTGGCCTGATCGCCGGTGCGGCATCGCTCGACGTCACGGTCGCCGAACATGCAGCAGCGGCGGGGCTCGCGGGGCTTGAGTTCCTGTGCGGGATTCCTGGTTCCATCGGCGGCGCTGTTGCGATGAATGCCGGCGCCTATGGAGGGGAGCTTGCCGGCGTTCTGGACTGGGCCGAGGTCGTGACCCGCAGCGGGGAACAGCGGCGCCTGTCGGCGGCGGACCTCGCCTTCGCCTATCGGCATTCTGCGTTGCCACCCGGCGCTGTCGTGGTGCGCGCGCGGTTGCGGGCGGTGCCGGGCGCACCGGCGATCATTGCCGCGCGCATGGCGGAAATCCGAGCCTCGCGTGAGGCATCGCAGCCGATTCGCGCGCGCACCGGGGGTTCGACGTTCCGCAATCCGGACGGCATGAAAGCCTGGGAATTGATCGACGCGGCCGGCTGCCGCGGCCTGACACGCGGCGCCGCAATGGTGTCCGACAAGCACTGCAATTTCCTGATCAACACCGGTGCCGCATCGGCCGCCGACATCGAGGGATTGGGAGAGGAAGTGCGGCGGCGCGTGCACGCCGCAACGGGCGTTACCTTGGAATGGGAAATCCGCCGCATCGGTGTGCCGGCCGGCAGGCCGGAGGCGCTGCCATGACCCGTGTCGCGGTGCTCTACGGCGGGATGTCGGCCGAACGCGAAGTCAGCCTGTCGAGCGGCATGCAGGTGATCGACGGCCTGCGCGAGGCCGGCTTCGCCGTCGATCCCGTCGAGGTCGGCAGCGATCTTGGCGCCGTCATCGCCGCGCTGACGCCGCGGCCGGACGCGGTCTTCAACGCGTTGCACGGCCGCTTCGGCGAAGATGGCGCGATTCAGGGCGTGCTGGACTGGCTGGGCATTCCGTACACCCATTCGGGCGTGCGCGCGTCCGCCCTGGCGATGGACAAGGTGGCTGCGAAGGCGCTGTTCAGTTCGGCTGGCCTGCCGGTGCCACGCGGCCGGCTGGTGGACATCGACGAACTGGCGGCGCGCGATCCGCTGCCGCTGCCCTATGTCGTGAAGCCGGCGAACGAGGGTTCCTCGGTCGGCGTGGAAATCATCCGCTGCGGCGACAACCGCCGCGCCGAGGTCGCGCGCGCCTGGCGCTTCGGCCGTTCGGCACTGGTGGAAGAATACATCCCCGGGCGCGAGCTGACCGTCGGCGTAATGGGTGACGAAGCGCTGGCGGTGACCGAGATCCTCGCGGATGCCGGTGCCTTCTACGACTATGAATCGAAATACGCCGATGGCGGGTCGCGCCATATCATTCCCGCATCGGTGCATCCCGCTGTCTACAGCCGAGCGCTGGAGGTTGCGGTGGCGGCGCATCGGGCATTGGGATGCCGTGGCGCCACGCGATGCGATTTCCGCTACGACGACACCGCCGGCGAACCGGGCCGTCTGGTGCTGCTTGAGATCAACACGCAACCCGGTCTGACCCGCACTTCTCTGCTGCCCGAGCAGGCCGCGCATCGCGGTGTCAGCTTTCCCCAGCTTTGTGCCTGGATGGTGGAGAACGCCGCATGCCGGGCATGAACGCACACGGGTGTCGGCCATGACCCGCGCACCGCGCAATTCGGTCAGGGACCGTCCGGCGAAGTGGAAGCTGCTGCTGCGCCGGCAGCGGCGCCTGGTGCGGCCGGCCGGATGGGTGGCATTCGGTCTGGCCGTCGTCGTGGCGCTTGTCGTGACATTTCATTCCGCCGCGCCCGGCGGTTCCCTGGCGACGATGCGGGAGCGGCTGGGCACCGTGACAGCCTCCCTCGGCTTCCGCGTGAGGCACGTCGTGATTGAAGGGCGTGCCAACACGCCGGAACCGTTGCTGCGTTCTGCCATCGGCATCAATCCTGGCGACCCGATCCTGGGCTTTTCGGTCGAACAGGCCCGTGCACGTATCGAGACGATTCCCTGGGTGGACCACGCGACGGTGGAGCGCCGGCTGCCGGGCACGATCGTGGTGTTCCTTCAGGAGCGCCGTCCGTTCGCGATCTGGCAGAACCACGGGAAGTTCGTGCTGATCGACCGTGCCGGACAGGTGGTGACGAACCAGGACGTCTCGCAGTTTCAGCATCTGCCACTGGTCGTGGGGCAGGGCGCGCCGGAAGCTGCGGCCGCGTTGCTGGATGCGTTGAATGAACGTCCCGCGCTTGCCGCCAAGGTGGTTGCCGGTGTGCGCGTGGCGCAGCGG
This sequence comes from Acetobacteraceae bacterium, assembly GCA_035606775.1. Classification (GTDB taxonomy): domain Bacteria; phylum Pseudomonadota; class Alphaproteobacteria; order Acetobacterales; family Acetobacteraceae; genus Rhodopila. The sequence goes on from DATNEJ010000242.1 coordinate 15,748, forward strand.
CGCTGGAACCTGCGGATGACCAGCGGCGCCGACGTGTTGCTGCCGGAAGGGCACGAGATCGTCGCGCTCGACCGGCTGATGCAACTGCAGCAGGACCACGCGATCCTGGATCGTCCGGTGATTGCCATCGATATGCGGCTGCCCGATCGCCTCGTGGTGCGGCCGCGGCCGGAACCGCACAGCGATGCCGCGCAGGGAGGCAGGCTGCCGACGCCGCCGGCTTCGGCTCCCACCGTCGCGGTCTCCGCGAAGAAGAACATGTGAAGGAGCGCGAAGGATGAACGACATGCCGCGTCGCGTTCTGCCTCCCGCAGATATCTGGCCGAACGAGCCGGAGCGTCCCCGCCATCATCGCGCCGGTCCGTTCGGCGTGCTGGATATCGGCACCACGAAGATTGCCTGCCTGATTGGCCGCACCGAAAGCGACGGCACGCTGCGCGTCCTTGGCTTTGGCTGGCAGAAAGGCCGCGGCGTGCGCGGCGGTGAGATCGTCGACCTGGAGGAAGCGGAACGCGCGATCCGCGCCTGCGTCGGGCAGGCGGAGGACATGGCCGATACCAGGCTGCGCGCGGTCACCGTCAATCTGACCTGCGGCCAGCCCGAGTCGCGGCTGTATAACGTGCAATGGCCAGTCGGCGGCCGAGCGGTGGCGGATAGCGACATCCGCCGGGTGGTCAATGAGGGGCGCGAGCGCGCGGCAACGGATGGGCGCGAGCCGATCCATGCGATGCCGCTGAATTTCGCAGTGGATGCGACTGACCATGTGGCCGATCCGCGCGGCCTGTTCTGCACGACGCTGACGGCAAGGCTGCACATCATCGACGCCGCTTCAACCGCGCTGCGGTCGCTGGAAGCGTGCCTCGGCCGCTGCGACCTGGAGCTCGAGGAACTGGTGTCGGCACCGATGGTGGCCGGCATGTCGACGCTGGTCGCGGATGAGCGGGAACTGGGTGCGACGATCATCGACATGGGCGGCGGCACGACCGGCATGGCGGTTTTCGCCGACAACCAGATCATGCACACGGCGCAACTGCCGATCGGCGGACTGCACGTGACAAAGGACCTCGCCACCGGGCTGTCCACCACGCTGGTGCACGCCGAACGGTTGAAGACGCTGTTCGGGAATGTGGAGTCGAGTCCCGACGATGAGCGGGAGATGCTGCCCGTGCCGCTGGTGGGTGAGGAAGATCACCAGCTCGCCAAGGTGCCGCGCAGCATGGTGGTCAACATCATCCGTCCGCGCATCGAAGAGACTTTCGAATATGTGAAGGACCGGCTTGACAGTTCGGGGTTGGCGCGCGCGGCGGGTAACCGCGTGGTGCTGACCGGAGGCGCGTGCCAGTTGCCCGGCGTGCGCGAAATGGCGGCGCGGATTCTTGGAAGGCAGGTGCGCCTTGGCCGGCCGGTCGCGATCCGCGGCTTGCCTGAACTGGCGTCCGGGCCGGCCTTTGCGACCGCCGCGGGCTTGCTGTCCTGGGCCGCGGGCAACGGCCGCACTTTTCAGGACGTGGACCTGGAAGACGAGCAGCCGACCGGCTTTCTGCGAAGGCTGGTCAATTTTCTGAAGGACCGCGTGTGACCTCGCGCGAATCGAGCACTCTGACGTAACAGGCGTTGACCGGCGGCCCGGGCAACGGGGGAGAATCCGAATGACACTGAGCCTGACGATCCCGCAGACGACCCACACCGACTTTACGCCGCGGATCACCGTGATCGGCGTGGGTGGCGGCGGCACCAACGCCGTCGACAACATGATCAACGCAAATCTGCAGGGCGTGGAGTTTGTTGTCGCCAACACGGATGCGCAGCAGCTCATGCACAGCCGGGCGGACCGTCGAATTCAACTTGGGCCGCACATCACGCAGGGACTCGGGGCCGGCGCAAAGCCGGAGATCGGCCGTGCCGCCGCGGAAGAGGCGGCAGACGAGCTGTACCGTCACCTTGACGGCGCGCACATGGTATTCATCACCGCCGGTATGGGCGGCGGCACGGGTACGGGCGCGGCGCCGGTGATCGCGCGCATGGCCCGGGAACGCAACATCCTGACCGTCGGCGTCGTCACGAAGCCTTTCGGATTCGAAGGCGTCCGGCGTGCCCGTTCCGCCGACCAGGGGATCGAGGAGCTGCAGCAGTTCGTCGATACGCTGATCGTGATCCCCAACCAGAACCTGTTCCGTATGGCCAATGAGCGCACCACCTGGAAGGAAGCGTTCAAGATGGCAGACCAGGTTCTTTACATGGGCGTGCGCGGCGTCACCGACCTGATGATGGTGCACGGCCTGGTGAACCTCGACTTTGCCGACATCCGTACCGTCATGGCGGAGATGGGCAAGGCGATGATGGGCACCGGTGAGGCGGACGGTGAGAACCGGGCCATCCGTGCCGCGGAAGCCGCGATCAACAACCCGCTGCTGGAGGACACCAGCATGGCGGGCGCGCGGGGCCTGCTGATCAACATCACCGGCGGCGACGATCTGACCTTGTTCGAGGTCGATCAGGCGGCGAACCGCATCCGCGACGAGGTGGATGAGGAAGCCAATGTGATCTTCGGATCGGCGATCGACGAATCGCTGACCGGCCGCATCCGGGTTTCCGTGGTTGCAACCGGCATCGATTCACCGCGGGCCGACGCACAGCG
>DATNEJ010000404.1:0-14829 GCA_035606775.1 Acetobacteraceae bacterium
GCCTGGATCGAGACATCGACGCCGTGCCGGAACGGCTGGAAATAGTGGATGCCCCAGGTGTTATCCATCAGCACCTTGGCGCCGCCCACATGGGCCGCGCGCGCGATCGCCGGCACGTCCTGCACCTCGAACGTGTGGCTGCCCGGGCTTTCCGTGTAGACGACCTTCGTGTTGGGACGCATCAGCGCGGCGATGCCGGCCTCGTCGATACAGGGATGGTAGTACGTCGTCTCCACGCCGAGCCGCTTCAGCATGCCGTCGCAGAAATTGCGCGCGGGTCCGTAGACATGGTCCGGCACCAGGCAATGGTCGCCCGCACTCAGGAACGCCAGCAGCGGCGTGGTGACGGCGGCCAGGCCGCTGCACACGACCTGGCACCGGGTGCCGCCTTCCACCGCGGCCATCATGTCTTCCAGCGCCCAATGGGTCTCCGACCCGCCCAGCCCGTAGGTCAGCGCCCGCTCATCCCGCTTCGCCGCCATCGCCTTGCGCTGCGCCACGGTCGGCATCAGCACGGTCGAGCCGCGCATCAGCGGCGGATTGACGAAGCCATGCGTGTGCTTGGTCTTCCGCCCCACATGCGAAAGCTGAGTGCGGAACCCGCGCTTTTTGGCGCGGGATTGTCCGGGGGCGGTCGTTGCGTCGTCGGCCATCTCAATTCGTCTCCACCGGGGTATCGGCGCGGCCGCCCCATTCCGTCCAGGATCCGTCATAGACCGCGCCTTCGGGCAGGCCCGCCACGCGCAATCCCAGCGTCAATATGCACGCGGTAACGCCCGATCCGCAGCTCGTCACCACCGGCCGGCTGCCGGTCACCCCGGCAGTGGCGAGGCGCGCCCGCACCTCCTCCGGCGAGCGGAACGTGCCGTCGGCGTGCAGCAGGTCCGTATAGGGCAGGCTGGCGGAGCCGGGGATATGCCCGCTGCGCATCCCCGCGCGCGGTTCCGGGGTTGCCCCGGTGAAGCGTCCGGCCGCGCGTGCATCCAGCACCAGTTCGGCCTTGGACCCGACATTGCGCAGGACGTCGCCCACGCCGCGCAGCCTGGTCGCACGGTAGTCCGGCCGGAAGACCGCCGGTGCGGGGCGCGCCGGCTGGCCGGACTCCACCGGGCGGCCTTCCTTCGTCCATTTCGGCAGCCCGCCGTCCAGCACCGCGGCGTTGTCGTGGCCGAACAGCCCCATCAGCCACCAGCCGCGCGCGGCGGAGGCCAGGCCCTTCTGGTCGTAGAACACCACGCGGCTGGTGTTGCCCACGCCCAGCGCGGCCATCAGTTTGGCGAAGCGGCCGGGAGTCGGGACCATATGCGGCAGGTCGGTATCGGGGTCCGCGACCACATCGATATCGAAATACCGGGCGCCGGGAATATGCGCCCGGACGAATTCGGCCCGTCCGTCCTTGTTCTCGTTCGGCAGGTATTTGGTCGCATCGAAGACCACCACGTCCGGCGCGGACAGCGCCGCCGCAAGCCAATCGGTCGTCACCAGCGGTCCCATCTTTCCCTCCGCTTCGCATACGCGCGGCAGTCTCCCCGGCCGGGTCGGCAAGTCAATTGCCGGTTCGGCGTCGCCGCCGTGGTTTCGTCGGGCAAGCCGGCACCGAGCCGGCGCCGTGGCGTGGCCGCCACTTCCCGGCAGCCCGCGCGTTCGCTCGCTGCGCGCAGCAAGGGATGGCGGCGCAAGACGTCCGGCAGGCGCACGGCGCGAAATTGCGCGTTTACAGGGCCGGATGACGCGTGCCGGTCGGAGCCGGCCTTACGGAAGCCCGCGGTTACTCCGCCAGCGCGATGATGATCCGCCGGTTCTGCTTGCCCTTGTTCTCGATCTTCATGACCCGCACCGGGCCGATCTCCCCTGTGCGGGTGACGTGCGTGCCGCCGCAGGGCTGCAGGTCCACCGGCGCCTGATCGTCGCCGATACGCATCAGCCGCAGCCGGCCGGTGCCGCGCGGGGGCTTCACCGACATCGTGCGCACCAGGCCCGGATCGGTGTCCAGCACCGCCTCGTCCACCCATTCGATCTGCACCGCATGATCGGCGGCGATCAGGGCATTCAGCTCGGCCTCGATGGTCTCCTTCGGCGGCGGGTTCGGCAGGTCGAAGTCCAGCCGCGAGCGGTCTGTGCCGACCGATCCGCCGGTCACCGCCGCACCCTTGATCAGGCTGCACAGCAGATGCATCGCCGTGTGCATCCGCATCAACCGATGCCGGCGGTCCCAGTCGATCGCCGCCTCGACCGCGGCGCCTGCGGGTGGCAATTCCGCCCCCTCCGCCGGGACATGCAGGATTGCGCCGCCTTCGCCCTTCACTGTGTCGGCGATCGGTGTCTCTCCACCGGACCAGCGCAGCACGCCGGTATCGCCCGGCTGGCCGCCGCCGCGCGCATAGAACACCGTGCGGTCCAGCACGATCCCCTCCGGCGCGCTGGCCGTTACCGTCGCCGCGATTTGCGCCAATCCGGGCTGGTCTTGGAACACTGGTTCGGTCATCGTGCAAGTCCTTCCGCGCGTTGCAGGAACGCCTGGTTCATCGAGCTGTGCGGCCGGAGCGCCAGCCGCTCATGCGCCAGACCGACCGCCATGTCACGCAGTCCGCCGCGCAGCGCTGCTTCCGTCAGCGTCAGGTCCATGATGTCGCGCTGGGCGTGGCTGCCGCCGATCGCAACCGTCTCCAGCCGCACCGGATGCAGGTACCACGCCGCCTGCTCGTAGGCGCCATGCCAAAAGGCGACGAGGCCCTCTGCCAGAGGCAAGCCCACATCGCGGTAGCATGCGGCGGCTTCCAGGCCGCTTGCCGCGGTCGTCCGCATCGAGACTAGCCGCCGTTCCACCGCGCTGTCGTCGCCGGCTCCCAGCTCGGCCATCAGCGCGTGCAGGTCACAGAACACCGAGCATTTGCCGTCGGCGTGGCCCTGCCAGATGGCCACCAGCGGCGCCCAGCGATCGCCCACGTCGCAGCCTACGAGACTGAGCCGCCAGAGCAGCGCGGAGGCGTTGGTGAGGCTGACGCCAAGCGGCAACTGGGTCGCGCCGATCGGGCCATCCAGCAAGGCGAGGGCTTCGCCGGTCTCGCCAAGCTCGATGTGGAACAGCGCGCGGTGCCACCAGATATGCGCCTGCGTCACATGTTCAGGCGTGGCCCACAGCGCCTCGCGTTCCCGCATCCAGGTGAGGCCATCACGCGACCGGCCCTGCATCTCCATGACGTGCGAGACGGTGTGATGCGGCCAGAACCCGAGCGGATCGATGACGGCGGCCTGCCGCGCCTCATCCTCCGCGCGCGCATAGTCGCCGGACTCCTCCAGCCCGAAGGCGTGGAAGGCGCGCAGAGCACCGTATCCCGGCATGTCGGAGGCCCAGAGCGGCAAGGCCCGCGCCGGCCGGTCGCGCAAGGCGCGGGTGCGCCCGAGGAACAGGTCCAGCAGAAACCCCGCCTCATGGGCCAGGATGTCGTGCGGGTGGTCGAACAGGTGCCGGTCCAGCGCCAGCGTGGCGCGCAACTGCGCCCCCTGAATGGTCATGTCCAGGGCTGCGAACAGGCTAGCCTCGCGCGGGTTCATCTTCAGGCGGCGCGCCGCCTCGGCAAGGCCGCGCGCCGTGGCCGTGGCGCCGGGATCGGTTGCCAGCGCGAACAGCCAGGCCCGGCCGATATGGGCGAGCACGAAATCCGGCGCGGCGGCAATCGCCGCCTCGAACAGGCCGATGGCGTTGCCGCAGCCGAGGTTGAAGGCGCGGACGGCGCGGTCGTGATGGCCGGCGGCTTCCGCCGACGCACCCGACAAGGCGTAGCCCTGCGCGTCCCGGATCATGGCATGCTCCACAGGGCGCGCAGCCAGTTCCGCTTCGCGGCAAGCCACAGCAGTCCGATGGATGTCACGACATTCGTCATGCGGCCAGCCAGTGCCTCCTCGATCGCCCGCGCGGCCGGCCAGACGCGGACGCGGATGTCTTCGTTCTCGCTCGCCTCGCCCGCGTGCCAGGCGATGCCGTCCGCGCCCGTTGCCGGGGCGGTGACGCGGCCCGCGAACAGCACCACCTTCTCATCGCAGCCGCCCGGGCTCAGCAGGAACGTGCCGATCGGCTCCAGCCGGTCGGTCGCCATCCGCATCTCCTCCTGCATTTCCCGCCGGATGGTCTCTTCGGGCGTTTCCGCGTCTTCGCAGAGGCCCGCGGGGCATTCGACCAGGACGGGGTCGGTGCCGGCTGCCAGCGCCGGGAAGCGGAACTGTTCGATCAACACCACGGCGTCGGCCCGCGGATCATAGGGCAGCAGGGCCGCCGCCCGGCCGCGCCGCCAGAGTTCCCAGGTGCGCACGCCCGACAGGGCGCCGTCGAAACGGCGGTGGCGGAACGCCACGACATCCAGAGGGAAGCGGCCGGACCAGACCCGTTTCTCCGACTGGATCAGCACGTCCGGATGCGCGGGCAGGGGAGGGACTGTTCGGGGCGGCATCGGCGCAGGATAGCGGCTGGCCGGCGCCAAGGGCCAGCCGCCCCAGGTTAAGCCCCGTGGCGGAAGGCGGCCACCGCCTCGATCCGGGCCGACCAACGGAACTGGTCGATCGGTGTCACTTCGATCAAGCGGTACCCGGCTTCGCGCAGCACCTTGGCATCGCGGCCCAAGGTGGCCGGATTGCAACTGACATAGACGACGGCCGGCACCTTCGCCGCGGCGATCTGTGCGATCTGCGCCGCCGCGCCCGCGTGCGGCGGGTCCAGCACCACAGCGGCAAAGCCGGCGAGTTCCCGGACCAGCAGCGGCTGACGCACAAGGTCACGCTGCCGGACCTCGATCCGCCCGGCGAGCCCGTTGCGGCTGGCCGCCTGGCGCAACGCGGCGGCCGCCGACGCGTCGCCCTCAAACGCCGTGATCCGGACACGCCCGATCCCCGCGAGCGCAAATGTCAAGGTGCCGCACCCGGCATACAACTCGACAACCCGCGCCCGCGCCGGCAGCAGCTCGGTCAGCGCCCCGGTCACCGCCGCAACAATCGCCTCTTGCCCTGCGAGCGAGGCTTGCAGGAAGGCGCCGGGTGGCGGCTCGACGGAGACGCCGGACAGCGTCACCCGAGGCGGGCGGAGCACGACCACCGGCTCCGCGCCATCGCTCGGCCGTGTCGCCACCCGTGCCCATGACACCCGCACCAGTCCCTCGGCGCGGGCGAAGGCGATCAGCACCTCCCGATCCGCAGCATCGGGTTCGCCATCGGTGCGCAGCAGTAGATCGACCCCGTCATCCAGCAGGTTGCCGATCGCCGAGCCGGTTCGCCGCAGCGCACCGATACGGCCGCAAAGCGCCCGGAGCGGCGCGAGCAGGGCCGAAAGCGCCGGTGCCAGGACCAGGCAGTCCGCCAGGTCCACCACCTCGGACCCGCCCCGGCGATGCAGCCCGACCGCGACGCGTCCGCCGGTGCGCGCCAGCGCAAGGTCCATGCGCCGCCGGCTGTTCGGCGGGGTCACCCGGATCGGCGCGACCGCCGGCGCGTCGAAACCCGCCCGCATCAACGCGGCGCGGACCTGAGCCGCCTTCCAGTCCAGGTAAGGCGCTTCCTGCCAATGCTGGAGCACGCAGCCGCCGCACGCGCCGAAATGCGGACAGGGCGGTGCCACGCGCGCGCTGCTCGCCGCTTGCACCCCGTCATGCGGCGCGAACCAGCCGTCGCCCATGCGCCGCAAGGGACGCGCGTGAACGGCCTCACCGGGAAGCGCATTCGGAATGTAGAGATGCGTGCCGTCCGGGGCCGTGGCGATGCCGTCGCCCTCGGCGCCGATTCGTTCGATGTGCGCGGTGACGGTCTGGCCGGCGGTCACCCGCCGAACGCGGAAAGGCCTGTCTGCGCCCGCCCCAGGATCAGCGCATGCACGTCATGCGTGCCTTCGTACGTGTTGACCGTTTCCAGGTTCATCACGTGGCGAATGACGTGGTACTCGTCGACGATGCCGTTGCCGCCGTGCATGTCGCGCGCCATGCGGGCGACGTCGAGCGCCTTGCCGCAGTTGTTGCGTTTGAGCAGGCTGATCATCTCGGGCGCGGCGTTGTGCTCATCCATCAGCCGTCCCAGCCGCAGCACAGCCTGCAGCCCCAGCGTGATCTCGGTCTGCATGTCCGCCAGCTTCTTCTGAATAAGCTGGGTCGCGGCCAGCGGGCGGCCGAACATCATGCGCTGCAACGTGTACTCGCGGGCGGCGTGCCAGCAGAATTCGGCTGCACCCAGTGCGCCCCAGGCGATGCCGTAACGCGCGTTGTTCAGGCAGGAAAACGGGCCACGCAGCCCCTTGACGTGCGGCAACTGGTTTTCCGCCGGCACGAACACGTCCTGCATCATGATCATGCCGGTGATGCTGGAGCGCAGCGAGAACTTGCCCTCAATCTTTGGCTGCGTCAGGCCGGCCATGCCGCGTTCCAGCAGAAAGCCGCGGATGTCGCCGGCATCGTCCTTCGCCCACACTAGCAGCACGTCGGCGATCGGCGCGTTGGTGATCCAGGTCTTCGACCCGTTCAGCAGGAACCCGCCATCGACGGCCTTTGCCCTGGTCCGCATGGAAGCGGGATCGGAGCCGGCATCCGGCTCGGTCAGGCCGAAGCAGCCGACGAACTCACCCGTGCGCAGCTTCGGCAGGTATTTCTCCCGCTGCCCCTCCGAGCCGAACGCGTGGATCGGGAACATGACCAGCGACGACTGGACGGAGAACGCGGAGCGGTAGCCCGAATCGACGCGTTCGACTTCGCGGGAGATGAGGCCGTAGCTGACATAGTTGACGCCGGCGCAGCCGTAGCCTTCCAAGGTCGCGCCCAGGAAGCCCATCTCGCCCATCTCGTTCATGATGGACCGGTCGAACTTCTCCTCGCGATTGGCCATCAGGACGCGCGGGAACAGCTTCTCCTGGCAGTACTCCTGCGCGGCGTCGCGGATCGCGCGTTCATCGTCCGAAAGCTGCGCGTCGAGGCGCAGGGCATCGTCCCACTGGAACGGGGTGAACTGGCTGGCAGGGCGCGCGGGCGTGTCGTTCAAGCCTCGGTCTCCCTTTTGTCCGTGGCGAGCGGACGGCGCGAGCGCAGCATCATGAAGGCCGGCACGTCCTCGCCGAACCCGGTCACCGGCGGCGTATCGTCGTCGCGCTGACGGCGATCCCTGCGCGGATCGTCGCGGCGTGGCCCGTCATGCCGGCCGGCCTGGCCGGTCGGGCGCGGAGAACCTGCGGAGGCCGCCCGCGGCTCGCGCCGGACGGCATCGGCGGGCGGCGTTTCGCCTGTCGTTCTCTCCCGCGCTGATCGCCCGCGTGACGCGCCGGTGCGCGCCGCGGGTTCCTCGGCCGGACGGCGAGGTGCGGACGGTGCATCGGTCTCCGGCCTCGCGCGTGCGGTTCTGGCGCGCGCGCCGCTGCTGCGTGCTGGCTTGTCGGCATCGGAGTCCTTACGGGCATCCGCTTTCTTGCGGACATTGCGGCCGCGGCGTTTGCGTCCGTCCTCCTCCGACCAATCGACCGGATCCAGTCCCTCGACGTTGACCGGCGGAATGGGATGTCCGATCAGCTTCTCGATCGCCTCGACGGCGGGACGGTCGTCCGGCATGGCAATGGTGAAGGCATGACCTTCCAGGCCCGCGCGGCCGGTGCGGCCGATCCGGTGCACATAGTCTTCGGGGTGATGCGGCACGTCGAAATTGAACACGTGCGACAGGCCGCCGATATCGAGACCGCGCGCCGCCACGTCGCTGCACACCAGTAGCTTGAGATCGCCGGCCTTGAACTTCTCCAGCGTGGTGAAGCGCACCGTCTGAGCCATGTCCCCATGCAGAGCGCCGGCGCTGAACCGGTGCCTTGCCAGGGATTTGTAAAGAATATCGACATCGCGCTTGCGGTTGCAGAAGATCAGCGCGTTCTGCACGTTCTGCGTCCGGACCAGCCGGCGCAGCGCCTCGCGCTTGTCGTGTTCGGCGACCAGCGCCAAACCCTCGATGATCGTCGTCGCCACGGAGGCGGGACGGGAGACCGCGATCTCCTTCGGGTTATCCAGGAAAGCGTCGGCAAGGCGCCTGATTTCCGGCCCCATGGTCGCGGAGAAGAACAGGGTCTGCCGGGTTTTCGGCAGCAGGGACACGATCCGCTCGACGTCCGGGATGAATCCCATATCGAGCATCCGGTCAGCCTCATCGATCACCAGGATGCGCGTGTCGGTCAGCAGGATCGAGCCGCGCTCGAACATGTCGATCAGCCGTCCCGGTGTTGCAATCAGCACGTCCACCCCGCGCATCAGCACATCCTTCTGGTCGGCCATGCTCTCGCCGCCGATGATCAGCGCGTGTGTCAGCTTCAGGTATTTGCCGTACTGGACGAAATTCTCCGCTACCTGCAGAGCGAGTTCCCGGGTCGGCTCAAGGATCAGGCTGCGCGGCATGCGGGCGCGCGCCCGCGAGCCGCTGAGGATGTCGAGCATCGGCAGGGTGAACCCGGCGGTCTTGCCGGTTCCGGTCTGTGCCGTGCCCATCACGTCGCGGCCCATGAGAACGAAGGGGATGGCCTGTTCCTGAATCGGCGTCGGATGCCGGTAGCCCATTTCCGCGATGGCGCGCAGCACGGCATCGGAAAGGCCAAGATCGGCAAAAACGGCCCGTGCGGGGGCGGGGGTTCCTGCAGTGTCCTCAGACCCCGCGGCCTCCCCGGCAGCCCGGTTCATGCCGGACTCATCGTCGCTCGGCGCGTGGTCGATCGGTTCCGCCCGGGCGGTCGTACTGTCTGTCAATTCGGATCCAGTCGATGGTTTGGTTGCGGTGTGTTCGCAACGCGCGCGTCCGGGGCGCCGGTTCGGCGCCAGTCACCTGTAACGCGCAACAGGCGGGATATCACGAGAAACCCACAAAAAGTCAAGCATACAGCGCCGTGGAAGCCGCTACCCCGGATGGCGATGGCTTGGCCGCGGCACCATATTGTCGCTCGTCTGCCCCGGTCTTCACGCCGTTACCCAGAGATGGTGGCCATGCCCGCCGTAATTCTCTCGGTTCTGGAGCATCCGCTTGCAGCACCTGCCGTTCTGGCAGCCGCGCGGTGTCTGGCCGAATGCGTGGGCGCCACCCTGATCAATGCCCTTGCGATCCGGGTGCCACCGATCGAGACGATTCTGCGGACCGAGGAAATCCTCAGCCGCAAGAATGAGGCTCGCATCCGTGCCCGGGAAAGTGCGCGGTCGTACGTCCTGAAAGCGGCCTTCGATGCCTGGTCGTCCGGGCGGGAGCCGGGCGGCCCGATAGCGGCCTGGCACGACATTGAGGCACGGGCCGACCAGACCGTCACCGAATGGGGCAGGCGCGCGGACTTCGTGGTGTTGCAGCGGCCCTGGCCCCAGGACACGGAGCCGGACCGGCTGGCGCTTCACGCGGCGCTGTTCGAGACGGGACGGCCTGTCCTGGTTGTCCCACCCGAGCAGGCCGCCAGGCCGTTCGGCAGGTCGATCGCCATCGCGTGGCGGAATGAAGCCCGCACGGTGAAGACCGTCCTCGCCGCCATGCACCTTATTGGCCAAGCCGGGACCGTCCATGTTCTCGCCGGCGTGCGGGAGGGCGTGCCCGCGCCGCGCCTGCCGGACATCCTGGAGGAGCACAACATGGCCGCCCAGCTGCACGTTCTGCCCATCACCGGCCAGGACCTGTTCGGACAACTGCTGCTGGCCAAGGCGCACGAACTTGCCTGCGACATGATCGTCATGGGTGCCTTTGCCCGCCACCCGATCCACAGCCTGGTTCTGGGCGGTGTCACGCGGCACATGCTGGCGCACGCCGACCTGCCGGCGTTTATGCGGCATTAGAGCGTGATCGTCGGAGGCGGGATCGCCGGAGACGTGAATCACGCGATCGAACAAAGAGTTTTGAGTCTGTTCGGTGCTTCTATCTGCACCGAACAGACTCAAAAGGGGAACGGCGATGTCCGACGTCATCCTCGTTGTCCTGACACGACCCGAGACAGCGCCCGCCCTTTTGGATGCTGCTGCCTGTCTTGCGGCCAGGATCGGCGAGGCGCGCATCGACGTGCTTGCGCCGCGCGGGTCGGCCCACGTCAACGCCCTGGCCGCCGAGGTGCTGATGGATGAGGCGGACACCCTCGTGGCGGGCCGCGGGCAGGAACAGGCGCGGGTGGCGGCGCTGCGGGCCACTTTCGATCAATGGCGCGCCGGAGCTGACGAGAACGCGAGCGCGTGCTGGACCGAGGCAGAGGGCAACGTCCAGGCGATCGTCGGCAAGAGGGGCAGCCGAGCGGACATCGTGGTGGCAACGCGCCCTGGAAACGGCGACCGGCTGATGCGGCAGGCGTTTCATGCCGCGCTGTTCGGCACCGGCCGACCCGTGCTGATGATGCCGCCCATTTGGCCGAATGCGACAATGGGCCGCCGCGTGGCCGTTGCCTGGCGGGATGAGAAGCGGGCCGCCAGTGCATTGCTCCCGGCCCTGCGCTATTTCGGCGAACTGCGGCAGATCGATTTGCTGATCGGGGTTCGCGCCGGTGCGGACAGCCCGAAAGTCCCCCGGGTCTTGCTCGAGCATGGCATTCGCGCCGATCTGCATGTTCTGCCGATCGAGCTAAAGCCATTCGGCCAGACCTTGCTCGATGAGGCGCACCGCCTGTCGGCGGACCTGCTGGTGATGGGAGCATACGCCCACAGCCCATTGCGCGAACTCATTCTGGGCGGTGTCACCCGCACCATGCTGACCCACGCGGATCTGCCCGTGCTCATGCGCCATTAGGCCCTGTTCGGTGCAGATGGAAGCACCGAACCTGCCCTGCGCTTTTGTCTGATCGCGTGATTCACGTCCTCAGCGATTCCGCCTGCGACGATCGCGCTTTGGCCGTTCGGCGGCAGGGTACAACCGCGCGTGATCCTGATTGAACGAACCTCGCAATAATCGTAGCGTTTCCCCGTTGGGGATGGGGTTCCCCATAACCGCCCTCATCGAGGGCTGATGACCCCTACCGCGCGAAGGATGCGGTGGGGTCCGATTGCCTCCTTTGCGTGCCACGAAACCTGGCGGTGTGCCCGTGCGGCACGGCATGGAGGGCAGTCATGGACAATATCTGGCTGGCGTCTGCGCTTTGGATCGGCCTGGCGCTGGTGGCGTCGGTCCTGTCGATCTGGGTTGCGATCTCGGTTGCACTGACGGAGATCATTGTCGGCGCGATCGCCGGCAATATCGTCGGATTACCGATCGCACCCTGGGTCAACTTCCTGGCCGGATTCGGCGCCATCCTGCTGACCTTTCTGGCAGGCGCGGAGATCGACCCGCAGGTGGTCCGCAAGCATTTCGGGTCGAGCATGACCATCGGCATCATCGGCTTCCTGGCCCCCTATGCCGGCGTGCTCTGTTTCGCACATTACGCCGCCGGCTGGCCGTGGCCGCAGGCGCAGATCGCCGGCATCGGAGAGGCATCGGTTCCGATTGGGGTGGGCGATCGATAGGCAACGCCGCTCTGCCTGCTGGCGAAACAATCGGCTGTACTCTCGATACAACCTCAGATTGTTCCTCTGTCTCCAGTGCAAGCGCCTTCTTTGACTGCACACCATTGCTTTGCGGCACCGATGCATCGCAGAGTGGCCGGCAGCGGGGAGAGATGCCGGGAGTATTTCATGACGCCCACCGAAGATCTCCACGATGAGCAGACCGTCACGTTTCGCGCTCCCGCGGAGTGGGCGCACCAGACCGCGTCTGCGCCCCCGGTGCACCAGCTTCTTCTGCTGGCGGAGACCGGGGCCGCCCGGCGGCTGCCGCTCGCGGAGTTTCCAGTCACCATAGGCCGGGCGCCGCCGGCCGAACTGGTGCTGGAAGGCGGAACGATTTCCCGGCGGCACTGTCGGCTGGAGGATCAGGACGGGCATCTGCTGCTGACCGACCTGGGGTCTACCAACGGCACCTATGTCGACGGCATCCGGGTGGAAGCGCCCGTGCGGCTGGAGGACGGTGCCACCATCACGGTCGGCGCGCACCGGTTGCGTTACCAGCGCCGCGGGCCGGATGAGGCGGCGGAAGCCGAGGCGATGGATCGCGAATTGCAGGAAGCGGCCGATTACGTGGCTTCCATGCTGCCTCCTGCGATCGCCACCGGACCAGTGCAGACGGCGTGGTTTCACCGCCCCTGCACACGCCTTGGCGGCGACGCCTTCGGCTATCAGATGCTGGACCCGCGCACCTTCGCCGTGTTCCTGCTGGACGTCGCCGGCCACGGAACGGGCGCCGCGCTGCATTCCGCATCGATCGTCAACGTCCTGCGGCGGCGCCTGCTGCCCGACGTGGATTTCCGCGATCCGGCCGCGGTGATCCGCAGCCTGAATCAGATGTTCCCGATGGAGCAGCACAACGCGCTGTTCTTCACCATCTGGTATGGCGTTTACGACCTCGGCGACCGGGCACTAACCTTCGCGACCGGCGGCCACCACGCCGGCTACCTGCTGCCGCTGCCGAAGGATGATACGCCGCTCTGGCCGCCGGTTGCGCTCGCGACGCAGAATCCGGCAATTGGCATTGCCCCTGACGGTGAGATGGCGGCGGCCCGGATCGTCGTGCCACCCGACAGCGCGCTGTATCTGTTCAGCGATGGCGCTTTCGAGATCGTCGGACGGGATGGCAGGGAATGGGGGCTGCAGGAGATACTGCCCCTGCTGCCGGCGGCCACCGGCAAGGACGGACCGCGCGCTCTCTATGATCACGTGCGGGCACAGGCGCGCCCCGGCGCCCTGGACGACGATTTTTCCGCCCTGCTTGTGCGCTTCCCGTGACCCGTCTGATGCGTCATGGTGCAAAAATGCCAGCCCGATCGGGAGAACCGGACGAGATGACGCGGATAAGGAGGATGCAGATCGATTCCAGCGGCGCGCAGATAGGCTGCGTGTCCCACCGCGCCTGACTTCATGGTTCAGTCGCCGCGCATCCTGCTGATCGACACCGAGGAGGTCACGTTCGGCGTGACCAAGATAAACCTGCGCGGCCGGCTGGACAGCGCGGGCGTTCAGGCCATCGAAGCGACCTTCGGCAGGCTCGCACGCACGCAGTCACAGCTCATCGTCGATCTTTCACGCGTCAGCTTCATCGCCTCCACCGGTCTCCGGACCCTGATCACGGCATCCCGTGCGGTTGCCGCCAATGGCGGCCGGATGGTCTTCCTGCAGCCGGAGCCTTCGGTCGAATCGGTGCTGATCGGCAGTGGCACCGACCGGATCGTGCCGATCTGCCGATCACTGCCCGACGCCGTGCAGGCGGTCAGCCTGGACGAGGGCTTCGATGACGACTTCCCGGCGAGCAGCCTGTCATTCACCTTGCAGGTGGACCGGACCCAAACCGGCATCAAGCGTGCCGGCGCCTGGGTGGACGAGCTGGCGATCCTGATCAACCTCAGCAGCCGCACCGAATATGCTTTGCGACTCTGCCTTGAGGAGGCGGTAACCAACATCGTCACCCACGGCAACCCTGGGCCGGGATCGGAGCCCGACATGATCGGCCTGCGGCTGATCGCCGAACCCAGCCGGTTGAGTATCACCATCCAGGACCATTGCACGCCGCGCAATCCGCTGCTGGCGACGGACGCCGAGGCGACGGAAGCGGGGGTGGGGGAGCCGGGTGAGGGCGGCCTGGGCATCGGCCTGATCCGCCAGCACGCGCGGGACGTGGCGTGGTCGCGGGTCGGGCAGGTCAACCGCCTTGCCATGGCAATTCCGCGATGAGCCGGCGGCACCGTGACCTGTCCTGATGCCGGTTGCCGCCCGGGGCTACGGGTTGCGCGCACGCAGCAGGGGCTGTTGGAGACCGGGCGATGGGTTGATGACGTTGTCGGCGCCCTTGGGCTGTCGCCGCGCTGTGCGTACGCGCTTCGCCTCTGCACCGAGGAGGCGGTGGCGAATATCGTGATGCACGGTGTGCCGCCGCATGGGGGCGGCGCCGATATCGTGGCGCTGCGCCTGGACGTGGAATCGGCGGATTGCCTGATCCTGACCATTGAGGACGGCTGCGCGGGATTCGATCCGTCGTCAGCCCCGTCGCCGATACCGCCCGTGAGCCTCGCCGAAGCCCCGATCGGCGGGCTTGGCATCCATTTGATGCGCCAATACGCCAGCGCGTTCAGCTACCGCCGCGAGGACTGCACCAACCGGCTGACCATCACCATTGCCCGGCCGTAGAGCCTGTTCGGTGCCGAGCAGCACCGAACAGGCTCTACGTCATTGCTCGATCGGGCGGCCGCTATTCGGCTGCCGCCCGCCTGACATCGCCGAGGCCGCCGGAGGCAAGTGCCTCCGCCACGCGCGCATCGTCGAAATTGAGCACCGTGCGGAGAATCTCCTCGGTATGCTCGCCAAGCAGTGGTGAGCGTTTCACTTCCGCCGGACTGTCCGACAGCTTGATCGGATTACCGACAGTCAAGTACTTGCCGCGGGTCGGATGATCAACCTCCACGACCGTGCCGGTGGCGCGCAGCGATTGTTCTTCCGCCAGTTCCTTCATCGACAGGATCGGGCCGCAGGGGATGTCGTATTTGTTCAGGATATCCATGGCCTCGAACTTGGTCTTGGTCATGGTCCATTGTTCGATCGTGTCGAAGATGTGCCGCAGTCTCGGCAGCCGGGCGGGGGGCTTGGCGTAGTCCGGGTCGGTGATCCATTCCGGCTTGCCGATGACGTTGCAGATCGCCTCCCATACCGGGGCCTGGGCGATGAAGTAAATATAGGCGTTCGGGTCCGTCTCCCATCCCTTGCATTTCAGGATCCAGCCCGGCTGGCCGCCGCCGGACGCATTGCCTGCGCGGGGTACCGCTTCACCGAACGCGCTGTCGGGATATTGCGGATATTCGGTCAGCGGGCC